>NZ_JAMYLN010000023.1:0-107258 GCF_040318035.1 Mesorhizobium sp. M1329
AACCCCGGGCTGTGGGGGTCAACGGGCGCGCGCGCGTGGTCTTAAATTTTTCCGGGTTTTGCTGGCGCCAATTCGTGGGTGTTTAATAACTTATTAAACGGGGCCCCCGGCGCTTTGCGCGGGGCCCCCTCTTGCTTGAGGCCTTTGGTTCACTTTACCACCGCCTCGATCCACACGACGATCCGCTACGCGAGGAAAGCCGTGGTCGACGGCGACAGCGCGTCGCCGGCAATGACGTGGCGCCACAGCGACCGCAAACATGATCGTCGCTCCATCCTGGATCCTACTCGACCGGTGGCTTGCGGTCGAAATTCAGCGGCCGCGCATTCCAGCGGGTGACCGTGCTGATCACCCATCGGCAGAACGGCCTCGGCAGCATCCTGAGCAGCTTCAGCGTCCAGCTCAGGCGGCGTGGGAAAGTGACTTCGAAGCCGCCGTATTCGATGCCCTGCGCGATGCGGCGCGAGGCCAGATTGACCGGCATCAAGCCCGGCATCGGCAGGAAGTTCTTTTCGGTCAGCCGCGTGTCGACAAAGCCCGGATTAATCACCTGGATGCGGACGTTCATCTTGTCGAAATCGTATTTCAGCGACTCGGCCAGGATATTGACTGCCGCCTTGGTGCCGCCATAGGCGGCGGTGGTCGGCCAGCCGAAATAGGCGGTGACCGAACCGATCAGTACGACATGGCCGCGCGAGCGTACGCGCATGCGTTCGATGACGGGCACCAGGCCATTGATGATGCCGAAATAATTGACCTCGAAAGACCGACGGAAATTGTGCGCCACAAGATCCTCGCCCGGCGTTGCGATATAGCTTCCAGCGTTGAACACTGCCAACACGATCGGACCGAGATCTTTCTCGATCGCTGCAACCGTCTTCGCCATACGTTTTTCGTCGGTCACGTCGCAAGGATAGGCCGCGACACGGCCCGCCATCTGCGCCGTTTCGACGATGAGCGTATCGATCGGATGATCATCTGGCGCAGTCACCGCGACGACATAGCCCCGAGCGGCAAGATCCTTGGTCAGCGAACGGCCGATACCGCTGCTGCCGCCCGTAATCCAGGCGACGCCATGCTTCGGATTGGCCCGATAGAGTGTCATGCTGCGCCCCGCCGGCTCTTCTTAGCTTGTGCTCTAACGGTGAAGAAATCGAATGAAAAGAGTGCTTTTCGGTACATGGTTGAAATGAATACCGGCCGGGCGCGCCTGGCTGCAGGAATTGCAGTGTGCGAAATGCGACTGGACCAGGCAAATTCTTGCCTTGAAACCGAAGCTTCGGGTTTCTAGGGTTTCGCCGCACCCACAAAGGAATCTCCATGCCCCGTTCTGTGATCGACGTGATCGGCAACACGCCCCTGATCCGCCTCAACAAGGCCTCGGAAGCAACCGGCTGCGAGATCCTGGGGAAGGCCGAATTCATGAATCCCGGGCAGTCGGTAAAGGACCGCGCCGGCCTGTTTATCATCCGCGATGCGGAGCAGCGCGGGCTGCTGCGGCCCGGCGGCGTCATCGTCGAGGGGACGGCTGGAAATACCGGCATCGGATTGACACTGGTTGCCAAGGCGCTCGGCTACCGCACGGTGATCGTCATTCCCGACACCCAGAGCCAGGAGAAGAAGGATACGATCAAACTGCTCGGTGCCGAGCTGATCGAAGTGCCCGCCGTGCCTTACAAGAACCCGAACAACTACGTGAAGCTGTCGGGCCGGCTGGCCGAGCAGATGGCGAAGAGCGAGCCGAACGGCGCGATCTGGGCCAACCAGTTCGACAATGTCGCCAACCGTGACGGCCATATCCGCACCACGGCCGAAGAAATCTGGAACCAGACCGACGGCAAGGTGGATGGTTTCGTGTCGGCGGTCGGTTCCGGCGGCACTCTGGCAGGCGTCGGTTTCGGGCTGAAGGCCAAAAACAACGAGGTCAAGATCGCGCTGGCCGATCCGCTGGGGGCAGCGCTCTATTCCTTCTACACCAGCGGCGAGCTGAAATCCGAGGGCAGTTCGATCACCGAAGGCATCGGGCAGGGGCGGATCACCGCCAACCTCCAAGGCTTTACACCCGATTTTGCCTTCCAGATCCCCGACGAGGACGCGCTGCCGATCGTATTCGACCTGATCCAGGAGGAGGGGCTTTGCGTTGGCGGTTCGACGGGCATCAACATTGCCGGCGCCATTCGCCTGGCGCGCGAGCTAGGCCCCGGCCACACCATCGTGACCATGCTTTGCGACTACGGCACGCGCTACCAGTCGAAGCTGTTCAATCCTGAATTCCTGCGCGAAAAGAAGCTGCCGGTGCCGGGCTGGATGGAGCAACAGAGCACGATTTCGGTACCGTTCGAAAGGGTTGCGTGATGGCGCACAAGACCGAGGCGTTATTTCGTGACGACGCCTATCTGGGGACGGCCGACGCCACCGTCGTCGCAGTCAACGATCGCGGCGGCATCATTCTGGACCGGACGGTGTTTTACGCCACATCGGGCGGGCAGCCAGGCGACACCGGCAGCCTCGAACGCGCCGACGGCACCGGCATAGCGATTGCCGCTACGATCACCGGCGAAACCAAGGACGAGATCATCCATGTGCCGGCGCCGGAGCAGACAGTTCCAAAGGTGGGCGAGCGCCTAAGGCTCGCCATCGACTGGCCGCGGCGGCAGTTGCTGATGCGCATGCATTCTGCCTGCCACCTGCTTACCGTCGTCTGTCCATTCCCGATCACCGGCGCCGCGGTTTCCGAGGACGACAGCCGTATCGATTTCGACATCCCGGACGCCGGCTTTACCAAGGAAGACGTGACGGCCAGACTGATGGAGCTGGTGCGAGCCGACCACCCGATCTTCACCCGGCTCATTTCCGACGAGGAACTGGCATCCAATCCGGGCCTGGTGAAATCCAAGAATGTGCGCCCTCCGGCCGGCACGGGAAAGATCCGATTGGTCTGCATCGGCGAGAACGCTTCGATCGACAGCCAGCCTTGCGGCGGCACCCATGTAAAGAGCACCGGCGAAATCGGCGAGATCCATATCGGCAAGATCGAGAAGAAGGGCCGCGAGAACCGGCGCTTCCGCATTCGCTTTGGTCCTATGCCGCCAGCCTGATATAGGACTGCGACAGGCGGGACAGGAGAGAAAAGATGGCCGACGACAGTCCTTTCACCATCGATGCCGATTGGTTGCAGAAGCGGCTCGGCGAGCCCGGCCTGACGATCGTCGACGCGTCCTGGTATCTGCCGGCGCAAAAGCGTGACGCGCGCGCCGAGTATGACGCAGCGCATATTCCAGGGGCCGGCTTCCTCGACCAGGATGCGGTTTCGGACCCCGACGCGGCTCTGCCGCATACGCTGCCGTCGCCGCAGCATTTCGCGCAATATGTCGGCGCGATGGGTATTTCGGCCGATGACACGATTGTTGTCTACGACGGGCCAGGGTTCTTTTCTGCACCGCGCGCCTGGTGGTTGTTTCGCGTCATGGGCGTGTTCCAGGTCTATATACTCGACGGCGGCTTCGATCGTTGGAAAGCCGCCGGACGGCCGGTGACGGCGGAGCCGACGAAGATCGCGCCTTGCGTGTTTTATGCCAACTTCGATGCCGCCCGCGTCGCCAGCCTTGCCGACATGCGCCGGATCGTCGAGACGGGGGAAAGCCAGATCGCCGACGCGCGCTCGCCTGGCCGTTTTGCCGGCACCGAGCCGGAGCCGCGCCCCGGCATCCGCTCCGGCCATATGCCGGGCGCGCACAACGTGCCGTTTTCGGCGCTTTCGGATAACGGCGAATTGTTGCCCAAGGACAGGCTGCGTAAAGTGATCGAGGACGCCGGCATCGACCTGTCGAAGCCGGTCGTCACCTCCTGCGGGTCGGGCGTCACCGCGGCAGCCATCACGCTGGCTTTGGAGACGCTTGGCCATGCCGATAACAGGCTTTATGACGGTTCATGGACCGAATGGGGCGGGCTTTCCGACACGCCCGTCGTGACGGACAAGGACTGACAGTGATGGAAGACGGATCGCTGGAAGACATCGACGTCACCGTGACGTTTCTCGAAATGCATGTGCCGCCTGCCTATTCGCCGCCGCTGCCGTACAACCGCCAGATCGCGCTGCTCAAGACCAAAGACATTCCGCTGCATTTCTACCGCTATTTGATGGATCGGGTGGGCCGCAAATGGCACTGGGTCAATGTGCTGAGGCTGAGCGATGAGGAGCTTGCGGCGGGCATCCACCGCGAGGATCGCGATATCAGGGTGCTTTATCTGGATGGTGCGCCGGCCGGCTTCTTCGATCTCAAGCCGCATTTGCCGGAGGAAGTCGAACTCGCTTATTTCGGAATGATGGAGCACGCGACCGGGCAAGGCATCGGCCGCTGGTTCCTCGGTGCGGCGATCGCCGCAGCCTGGTCGCACGGGCCAAAGCGGGTGACCGTGCAGACCTGCACCCTCGATCACCCAGCGGCACTGCCGCTCTATCAAAAACTCGGCTTTACGCCAGTGGCGCAAAAAAAGGAGGTCGTACATCCAATGTCTTTTGCCGAGCGGGCGGCCAGCGTCATGCGGCCTTGATTTTTTCAGGCCCGTTCATCCAAGCTTCAGCTTGTCGTTGCCACGTCCCAGGGTCTCTGGATCAACACTCAAAGGCGGACCCGACTTGAATGAGCTTGGCTCTTTCCATATCGCTATCGTCTAAAAACCGATGGAGGATCGCACGATGGCAATACGCGTGGTAATGGCCGGCGCGACCGGCTGGGTCGGCAAGGCGCTGGTTCCGGCGATCGGAGCGCAAGGCGACATGGCGCTGGCCGGGGCTGTGTCACGCAGCGGCGCGGGGCAGGATTCCGGCCTGCTGGTTGGCATGCCGGCTAATGGTATCACCGTTTCGGCCACGCTGGCCGAGGCGCTGGAGGCGCCGTCGGACGTGCTGGTCGACTTCACCAAGCCGCATGTCGTGAAAGACCATGTGCTGCTCGCCATCGACAAGGGACGGCACACGGTGATCGGCACGTCGGGACTGGGTGCTGCCGACTATGCCGAGATCGACGCCGCGGCGCGCGCCAAAGGCGTCGGCGTCGTTGCCGCCGGCAACTTTTCCATCACCGCCACGCTGATGAAGCGGTTTGCACTTATGGCGGCAAAATACGTGCCGGATGTCGAGGTCATCGATTATGCCAGTGCAAAGAAGCCCGACGCGCCCTCCGGTACCGCACGGGAGCTTGCTGAGGCGCTGGCCGACATCCGCAAGGCCTCAACGGCAAAGCCGGTCTCCGAGGTCTCTGGCGTGCCCGCTACACGCGGTGGTGCGGTCGGCGCAGGCGAGGGGGTGCAAGTGCACGCGCTTCGCCTGCCGTCCTACATCCTGTCCTGCGAGGCGCTGTTCGGCCTGCCAGACGAGCGGCTGACCATCCGCCACGACGCTGGTTCGTCCGCGGCGCCTTATGTGGCGGGCACGCTGCTCGCCATCAGACGGGTACAGCAGATCAAAGGTCTGGTTCGTGGTCTCGACGCGCTGATGGATTGATCCGTTTCGGCAGGAATCGGGTGGGAAGCTCTGCATGGGAGGCATAATCTCCAGTCGAAACACCGGAGATTATGCCATGACGCTAAAATTCAAAGCCTTGCCAACCGATGCCGTCCGGGCACTTCAGCGCGGCGGGGCGGATGCTTATGGCCTTAAGCCAGAGCGGCAGATTTCGGACGGCGACGGCGTGCCTTGCCGTCACTGCCTGAAGAACGTTGCTACAGGAGAGGCCTATCTTGTTCTGGCGTATCGGCCTTTTCCGGAGCTGCAGCCTTATGCCGAAACCGGGCCGATCTTTCTTCATGCTGAAGAATGCGAACGCGCTGTCGAGGTTGAGTTGCTTCCCGAAATGCTCGAAAGCAGCGATTACATCGTGCGCGGTTATGGCAAGGACGACCGCATCGTTTACGGCAGCGGCGGCGTAATTCCGACCGACGCCATTGCCGCACGGGCAGAGACGTTGTTCGAACGCGACGACATCGCTTACGTCCACATCCGCTCGGCGCGCAACAATTGCTATCAGTGCCGGATCGACCGCGGGTAACCGGACAGGCTGCACCGGCTTGGGGCTGTCGTACTCCCGTCGCATACCGGCGGTAGAAAGAGACTGTCGATCGATTTGCCGACCGCGGATGAACCGGCGGGAATTTTCGACAACCGAGGAAGCGGGGCTTTGGCTCCGCTTTTTTGTTGTCCGGTCATTCCGCGCGCCTCGACACTTTTCAGTTTTTCGACATAAGAAAAAACCCGTCGGACGAATCCGACGGGCACTGGAGAGGCAGATTCGGACAGCTCAGGCGGCGAGAACGGCCTTCGGCTCGACCAGCTCGTAACCGAGCGCTTCGGCCACTGCGCGATTCGTGATCTTGCCCTTGTGGACGTTCAGCCCGTTGCGCAGATGGTGGTCGTCTACCAGCGCCTTGAGGCCCTTGTCGGCGAGCTGCAGGCCATAATGCAGCGTCGCATTGTTGAGCGCGTGGGCCGAGGTGACCGGCACCGCACCCGGCATGTTGGCGACGCAATAGTGGATGACGCCGTCAACCTCATAGGTCGGCTCGGCATGGGTCGTGGCGTGCGAGGTCTCGAAACAGCCGCCCTGGTCGATGGCGACGTCGACCAGCACGGCGCCTTTCTTCATGCCCGACAGCATTTCGCGCGTCACCAGCTTGGGTGCTGCTGCCCCCGGGATCAGCACGGCGCCGACGACGATGTCAGCCGAAAAACATTCTTCCTCCAGCGCCTCGACGGTCGAGTAGCGGGTGTGGACGCGGCCGCCAAAGATGTCGTCGAGCTGACGCAGGCGCGGGATCGAGCGGTCGATGATAGTGACGTCGGCGCCAAGGCCGGCCGCCATCCGTGCGGCATGCAGGCCGACGACGCCGCCGCCGAGCACAGTGACCTTGCCGGGCAGCACGCCGGGCACGCCGCCAAGTAGCACACCGCGGCCACCATTGGCCTTTTGCAGCGCCGTGGCGCCCGCCTGGATCGACAGGCGGCCGGCGACTTCCGACATCGGTGCTAGGAGCGGCAGGCCGCCGCGCTCGTCGGTGACGGTCTCGTAAGCTATTGCGGTCACGCCGGAGGCCAGCAGGCCCTTGGTCTGCTCCGGATCCGGAGCAAGATGCAGATAGGTATAGAGGATCTGGCCGTCGCGGAGCTGAACCCATTCGTTGGGCTGCGGCTCCTTGACCTTCACGATCATGTCCGACTTGGCAAACACGTCGGCGGCCGTCTTGGCAATCGTGGCGCCGGCGGCACGATACGCGTTGTCGTCGGCGCCGATGCCGGCGCCCGCGCCGGTCTCGACCAGCACTTCATGGCCATGCGCGACATATTCGCGGACCGAACCGGGTGTCAGGCCGACGCGGTATTCATGGTTCTTGATTTCCCGGGGGCAACCGACGCGCATTTTTTTCTCCTGATCCGCCCCCTTTTTGGGGCTGTTCCCTGTCTAGAGATAGTGAACCACGAATCGCTCGGTAGGTGTTTGCGAATGCGCTTGCCTGAGAGGCCACTGTTCGATAATCGTTGCGCAAAACATTAGAATTGTCGCAGGAACCCGCAAAAATGCCGCTCGACAGGATTGATATCGCCATTCTCGAGACATTGCAGAAAGACGGGCGGATACCGAACGCAGCGCTCGCCGAGAAGGTTGGCCTGTCGCAGTCGGCCTGTTCGCGGCGACTGGACAATCTGGAAAAATCCGGAACCATCCGCGGCTATCATGCCCGGCTTTCCAATGCTGCACTTGGGCACCAGATGACGGCGATCGTGCATATATCGCTGTCCGGGCAATTCGAGAAGACGTTGTCGGATTTCGAGGCGGCGATAAAGCGCTGCCCGAACGTCCTGTCCTGCCATTTGATGTCGGGCGAATATGACTACATCCTGCGCATCGCGGCAAAGGATCTCGTCGACTACGAACGTATCCACAAGGAGTGGCTGTCGGCAATGCCGCATGTGACGAAGATCAATTCGTCTTTTGCCTTGCGCGAAATCGTCGATCGCACGGCCGTGGGAATGAAGCCTGAACTCGCCTAGGCCCCGAACTCGCCTAGGTGTTGAATGCCTCGGTCACCACACGGTCCATCGGAATGTCGTGCGGCTGCGGGTAGATGGTGGCGATCCGCTGCACTTCGTAGCCGACGCCGATGACCAGCGGTTTGAAGGGCATAGCCGCAAGCGTGCGATCGAAGAAACCGCCGCCATAACCCAGGCGAAACTGCCCGGGATCGATGCCGACAATCGGCGAAATGACGATGTCAGGCAGCACCGGATCGCCCTCGGCCGGTATCGGGATATTCCAGACGCCCTTCTCCAGCCGGTCTCCGTGGGTATAGGCGCGAAAGACAAGCGGCCGGTCTTTCTCCACGACGACGGGCAACGCCGTGCGCCCGCCCCGCGCGTTAACGGTTTCCATCCACGGGCGCAGGTCCGGCTCGCCGCGAAACGGCCAATAGAGGCTGACCATGCGGCCGGCGACGTCGCCGATCACCGCGTCGAGCCCTTCGGCAATGCGCTGCGACATGGCTGCGCGCGTGTCGGCTGAAACGGCAAGGCGGGATGCGATCAACCGCTCGCGCTCGGCCTTGCGCCAGCGCTTTACGTCGGTCCAGTCGGATAGCGGCGCTTGGAACTCCGGGTCGAGCTCGTGCATAAAACAAGGCGGCGAGGCGTACTGCGCTGAGCCTTCGTCTTCATCCCTAGCCATGCTTCACCTGCAATATACAGTTCCAACCAAGTCGTATCCTGGACGTAGGCTATATCCGGGAATGAGCCTGCAGCATGCGTATTCACGACATCAAGAGACGAGTCCCAGGCAGTTGCAGCGCAGCCATTGCTGCACTGCACAACGATACTTACATCAGTCTTGGCGAGAGGGATGAGTGAGATGAACACAGCCAACCATCACGTCGTCGTCGTAGGTGCCGGTTTCGGCGGCCTCGAGTTCACCCGCGCACTTGCCGGCGCACCGGTGCGCATCACCATGATCGACAGGCGCAATCATCACCTTTTTCAGCCGCTGCTCTACCAGGTGGCGACGACGGCGCTGGCCACCTCCGAAGTGGCCTGGCCGATCCGCCATCTCCTGCGCAGGCGCAATGATGTGACGACGCTGCTTGCGACTGTGACTGGCATCGACCGCACCGGCAAGCGGGTGCTGCTGCAGGACGGCGGCACGGTCGCTTACGACACGCTGGTGCTGGCCACCGGCGCGCGGCACGCCTATTTCGGCCATGACGAATGGGAGCCATTCGCCCCGGGCCTGAAGACGCTGGAGGACGCCACCACCATTCGACGGCGTATTCTTTTGGCTTTCGAGGAGGCCGAGCGGGAAACCGATCCCGCCAAGCGCCAGGCATTGCTGACGCTGGCGATCGTCGGCGGCGGGCCGACCGGCGTGGAACTGGCCGGCACCATTGCCGAACTGGCACACGACACCCTGCGCGGCGAGTTCCGCAACATCGACACGCGGCAGACGCGTGTGGTGCTGATTGAGGCCGGCGAACGCATCCTTGCCAATTTCGCGCCGGAACTCTCCGATTATGCCACGAAGGCGCTCGAGCGGCTCGGCGTGACCGTCGAACTCGGCAGGGCGGTTACGCGCTGCGATGCCGAGGGTGTCGTCTTCGGCGACACACATTTGCCGGCCAGGACAATCCTGTGGGCGGCGGGCGTCGCCGCTTCGCCGGCCGCCGAATGGCTCGGCGCGGCAGCGGACCGCGCGGGCAGGGTGCTTGTCGAACCCGACCTGAGTGTGCCGGGAAACCCGGAGATTTTCGTCATCGGTGACGCAGCGCACGTCCTGCGGCCGGATGGCCGGCTGGTGCCGGGCGTCGCGCCCGCCGCCAAGCAACAGGGACGGCACGTCGCCGCGACGATCAGGGCAAGGCTTGCCGGTGACGCGACACCGCGTCCTTTCAGCTACAGGCATGACGGCGATTTGGCGACGATAGGCAAACGCGCGGCGGCCATCGATTTCGGCTGGATCAAGCTTACCGGCCGGCTTGCCTGGTGGTTATGGGGCTTGGCGCATATCTACTTCCTGATCGGCTTTCGTAACCGGCTTGCGGTTTCCCTGAGCTGGCTATGGATCTACTTCACCGGTCAGCGCAGCGCTCGGCTGATCACCCAGGGTGACGACGATAAGGGCTGATTGTTCGCTGCCGGACATTCATCGGCGCGTCACCTCCTCTTGATGGAATCGGCTTCTGGACTCGGCTGGATTTCGGCGCGAAGCTTTGCTTCGGGCAGGACCTGTCACGTCGTGGAAGAAAGAGAAAACGAATGTCCCAATTGCGCCACCTCGTCTCACGCCGCGATTTCCTCGCCGGCGTCGCCGCCAGCGGAGCGCTGATCATGCTACACCCGTTCTCCGCCCGGGCTCAAGCCAATCAGGCGCATCTTAGGATTATGGAGACGACCGACATCCACGTGAACGTGCTGCCTTACGACTACTACGCCGACAAAGCCAACGACACGATGGGGCTGTCGCGAACGGCATCATTGATTGAAGCCGTGCGCAAGGAAGCAACCAACGCGATGCTGATCGATAATGGCGACCTTCTGCAAGGCAACCCGATGGGCGACTACATCGCCTACGAGAGGGGGATGAAGGATGGCGATCTGCATCCGGTCATGAAGGGCATGAACCTGCTCGGCTACGAATGCTCGACGCTCGGCAACCACGAGTTCAACTACGGCCTGTCGTTCATGGACAAGGTGCTGGCCGGTGCTAATTTCCCGTTCGTCTGCGCGAATTTGATCCGCGGCACGGAGCTTGCCGCGAACCCGCGCGACGACAAGCTCTATCTCAAGCCTTACGTCATCCTCGACAGGAAGATCAAGGACGGATCGGGCGCCGAGCAGCCTATCAGGATCGGCATCATCGGCTTCGTGCCGCCGCAGATCATGGTCTGGGACCTGAAAAATCTCGAAGGCAGCGTCAAGACGCGCGACATCGTCGAGGCGGCCAAAGCGTGGGTGCCGCAGATGAAGGAAGAAGGCGCCGACATCGTCATTGCACTCTCCCATTCAGGCATCGACGTGAAGCAAAGCGACATGATGGAGAATGCCTCCTTCTTCGTTGCCGGTGTCGAAGGTATCGATGCGGTGTTTACCGGTCACCAGCATCTGGTCTTCCCTGGCAAGAAGGACTTTCAGTCGCTGGACGCCGTCGATCCGGCGAAAGGCACGTTGCAAGGCAAGCCCGCCGTCATGGCCGGCTTCTGGGGCTCGCATATGGGGCTGATCGATCTGTTGCTGGAGCGCGACGGATCGACGTGGAAAATCGTCTCGGCGACCTCTGAGGCCAGGCCTATCTTTGAGCGAGTCGACAAGACGAACAAGCCGACCGTCGCGGACGACCAGCGCATCGTCGACGGGCTCAAACAGGACCACGAGGCGACGCTTGCCTATGTGCGCCGGCCGGTCGGCAAAACCTCGGCGCCGCTCTATTCCTATTTTGCCCTGGTCGCTGACGATCCGTCGGTGCAGATCGTCAGCCAGGCGCAGACTTGGTACTTGAAGGACATCCTGAAGAACACCGAGTGGAAGGATATGCCGCTGCTGTCGGCGGCGGCACCGTTCAAGGCGGGCGGGCGCAACGGCGCCGACTATTACACCGACGTATCGGTGGGCGATATCGCCATCAAGAACGTCGCCGACCTCTACCTCTATCCAAACACGGTGCGCGCCGTCGAAATCACGGGAGCAGAGGTGAAGGAATGGCTGGAAATGTCGGCCGGCATCTTCAACCGGATCGAACCGGGAAAAGCCGACCAGGCGCTCATCAACACTGACTTCCCATCCTATAATTTCGACGTAATCGACGGGGTCACTTACAAGATCGATCTGTCGCAGCCACCGAAATATGATTCGAAGGGCGGGCTGGTTAACGCCGGCTCGAACCGCATCATTGACTTGATGTTCAACGGCAAACCAATTGATCCAAAACGGAAATTCGTCGTCGCCACCAACAACTACCGGGCCGGCGGCGGCGGCAATTTCCCGGAGATCAATGCCTCGAAAATCATCTACGAAGCGCCCGACACCAACCGCGACGTGATCGTGCGCTATATCGTCAGCAAAGGCACCATCAACCCGTCGGCGGACGCCAACTGGTCGTTTGCGCCACTACCGGGAACCAGCGTCGTATTCGAGACCGGCGCCAAGGCGAAGGATTTCATTGCGCAAGTGAAGTCGCTGAAGATCGAGCCGGCGGGCGAGGGCGAAGCAGGCTTTGCAAAATACCGCATCACTCTTTGAGGATTTGAGCGTCGGCTCGAAACTGTCTCAGCGCTAAGATACTGTCCCGATATGGCCAATCCATTTGAGACAGGTGCCTCTTCAAACAGGTGGTCCGAAACGCCGCTTGACGGCAGGCATGACCAGATCCAGCGCGTCTGTCGAAATCCCACCGGAATAATCGTCCGGCAGTTGGTCGATCGAGGCGGGGTCGTCGAGGCCTTGTGAAAAGCCGCCGCCGGAATAGGGACCGAGCAGGTTGGTACGACAATCCAGCGTCCAATCGTGGAAGACGGCGAACTTGCCGTCCGTAGTGGGATGGACATCGAGTTCGAGCGCATCCGCACCGAGCGCGAAAGCGGCTTCCATCGACGGTATCGTGTTTTCGAGGAAGGAATGGCGCGGCGTCAGCATGCGAGCGGCCGTGCATGTTTCCGATCCGAGGTTCGTACGGTCGAAATCCTGAGCCAGGCCGCGATGGGCAAGCACCGAAGGGGTGCCGGCCGGCCGGCTCGACAGCAGTGAGGTGTTGTTGAGCCAGACGCCGCCTGCAGAAACAAGAATTGCAACGAGGGAGATCGTTCGTTTGCGCATGGTATGATTCCCATTGACCGTCATGGCCGCATCCTGCGTCGCGATCGGACTTTTTGACGGCGGCAGAGCAGATCAAAAGGCGGCTAAGATTCCCGTGGAGGGTCCCCAGCAGCGTTGGAATCGCTATGGTTGCAACCGTCCATATGCGCTAGTTTCAGTCATGCGTTATGTCATCGTCATCACGACTGTCACCTTTTTCCTGATCTGGGACGGCATTTACAACCAAGGCCGCTACCTCGACAGGACGGTCAGGGAGGTGACCCGCATCGTGCACTATGTAACCAGCATGGTGTAGTTTCTCTTCGTTGCTACGGTTCGCAGACGCGACAAACCTGCCGATTGACGGCACGCTGCCGCTGACACAAAAGAACGCCGGTCCAACGGTCGAGGAGGCTGGGTTGATCCGGCATATCGTTTTCTTCAGCGCACGGCATAAAGCGGATGTCGAGGTAGTGCGCACGGGCCTCCTGGCGCTTGGCAAGATACCTCATTCGCGTCATTTCGAGGTAACGCTCAACACCAAGGTCGACCCGCTTTCGGATGAGATCGATGTGGTCGTCTATGCCGAGTTCGAGGACGAAGCGGCGCTCGCCGCCTACAAGGCGCATCCGCTCTATGCAGAGACAACCAGCCGGGTCAAACCTCTGCGCGAATTGCGTTATTCGGCCGACATCGTTGCAAGTTGACGAGCCGCCGTCCCCTACGGGCTGAGGTGGTCTTGCCGCTGAGGCGTCAGCCAAGCCCTTGAACCATTGTCAGGAATGAGGCACATCGCGCGGGACATGACCGAGAACACCCCCGCAAGGCCTCGTCCGCTCGATCACCTGGTGCTGCCGACAGCGAGCCTCGATGTTGCGCGGGCGCGCTTGACCTCGCTCGGCTTTACCGTTGCGCCGACAGGTATCCACCCTTTCGGAACGGAAAACTGCTGTGTCTTTCTCACCGACGGTACCTATCTCGAGCCGCTCGCGGTCGCTGACCGGCAGGCCGTGGCAACGGCGATCGCGAACCGCAATGTCTTTGTCGCGCGTGATCGCGCGTATCGCGAAGAAAACGGCGATGAAGGATTTTCTGCCGTGGCGCTGGGCACCGAAAGCGCCGCCGCGGACCACGCGCGCTACATGGAAGCCGGTCTGTCGGCGGGAGACGCGCTAAGCTTTTCGCGCGCCTTCACCGATGCGGCGGGAAAGAGCGACACCGCATCGTTCAAACTGGCCTTCGCGGCTACAGGCAAGACAACGGACGCTTTTCTCTTCGCCTGCGAGCGGATCAATGCGCCGAACCTCGACCGCACTGCGTTGCAGGCCCACGCTAATAGCGCAACCGGCATTGTCGAAGTCGTGGCAGTCAGTGGCGAACCTTTCGAACAACGCAATGTGATTTTGATCGCAGCCAGAATCGAGGCTCAGGGCGGCGGCACTGTCTATGAGCTGCCGAATGCCGTCGTGACCGTTCTGGATCCTGCAGCCTATTCGGCACGCTTCGGCATTCCTGCCGGCGCACCATCTGAACTCCGCTTTGCTGGGATCGTCTTTTCGATTAGGCACGGCGATGCCGTCGCCAAGCTGCTTGCAGCCAATTCCGTCGAACATCACATGCGCGGCGGTGATATCATCGTGCCGCCGGCGCCAGGGCAGGGCGCAGCCTTCATTTTCCGGGAGATCGCATGAACAAGCTCAATCCACTGATGCCGAACTCTTCCGTTGCGGTCGGCAAGGTCATTTTCGGCAACAGCGCGCCCCTGTCGCTGATCGCCGGTCCATGCCAGCTGGAATCGCGGCAGCACGCTTTCGACATGGCCGGTGCGCTAAAGGAACTGACCGAAAGGCTCGGCATTGGGCTCGTCTACAAGACCAGTTACGACAAGGCCAATCGCACCTCGCTTGGCGGCACGCGCGGTGCGGGACTTGAAGCGGCAATGCCGATCTTCGACGATTTGCGCAAGAATTTTTCGCTGCCGATCCTGACTGACGTCCATACCGAGGAACAATGCGCGATCGTCGCGCCGCATGTTGATATCCTGCAGATTCCTGCCTTCCTTAGCCGGCAGACCGATTTGCTGATTGCTGCGGCAAGAACCGGCAAGGTGGTCAATGTGAAGAAGGGGCAATTCCTCGCGCCGTGGGACATGAAGAACGTCGTCGCCAAGATCATCGGCTCCGGCAACGCCAATGTCTTGGTCACCGAGCGCGGCGCATCCTTTGGTTACAACACCCTGGTGTCCGACATGCGGGCGCTGCCGATCATAGCCGAGATCGGCGCGCCGGTGATTTTCGATGCCACCCATTCCGTGCAGCAGCCGGGTGGGCAGGGCGGTTCGTCTGGAGGTGACCGGCGCTTTGTCGAGACGCTGGCGCGCGCGGCCGTCGCGGTTGGCGTCGCCGGCGTCTTCATCGAGACGCACCAGGACCCCGACAACGCGCCTTCCGACGGTCCCAACATGGTGCCGCTGAAGGATCTTCCCGCATTGCTTGAACGGCTGATGGCGTTCGATCGCATTGCCAAAAGCGTGGGTTGAACCAGCAGTTGCGCCACAGCAGCGCGGCCAAGAAAACTTTGAAGAATTTCGAACCCGCCTGGAACCTTAGCCCGCGGCCCTCATTGTCAAAATCTAATGTCAACGACGACGAGGAGCACACCATGACGACCCAGACGGGACACACCGAAGCCATCGCCGCTTCGCGGGTTATCGGCACATCGGTCTACAATACGGAAGGCACTCATATCGGCGACATCGAGGACGTCATGCTCGACAAATTGTCGAACGGAATCATGTTTGCCGTGATCGGTTTTGGCGGATTTCTCGGAATCGGCGAGAAATACCATGCCATTCCGTGGGCGAGCCTTGACTATGATGAGAACAAGGGCGGCTATGTCGTGCCGTTCACCAAAGACCAGCTGATGGCCGCTCCTTCCTATTCGATCAACGAGCTGACCGGCGCCGACGGCGAGGCCGCACGTGACGCCTCATACAACTACTACAAGGTCGAGCCTTACTGGCACTGACCTTACTGGCACTGACTAGTCTCCTGGAATCAAAAAGGCCCCCGGGAAAACGGGGGCCTTTCGATGTGGCGGGATGCTACTGCGCAGTCTGCAGGGTCGGCAAAGGCGACGATCCCTGCGGGGGTTGCTGATTGTCGCACGACGTCAGGAACGCAGCCGCGATCAGGAACAAACTCACAATACCGCTCAACTGGGACATGGCGAAACTCCTCCTGTTTCGCCCCGCGCGACAACAGCCATAAACCAGAAACCGGCATGCCGCGTATGACAAATGATGACAGCGCTTCGTGCTTCGTGAATCCCGTAGCGCGCGGGCAATATTTGCAAGTGCCCCGATTGCGTTTTGCGGCACTTTGGCTAAGAGGTGCGCGACGCTTCAATCGATCAATCGGGGACATCGCAATGACGGCCATCATCGACATTGTCGGGCGTGAAATCCTGGACAGCCGCGGAAATCCGACCGTCGAGGTCGACGTCGTGCTCGAAGACGGCTCGATGGGTCGCGCCGCGGTGCCGTCCGGTGCCTCGACCGGCGCGCATGAGGCGGTCGAACTGCGCGATGGCGGCCCCCGCTATCTCGGCAAGGGCGTGCTGACAGCGGTCGAGGCGGTGAACGGCGAGCTGTTCGAGGCGATCGGCGGCATGGAGGCAGAGAATCAGATCCATATCGATCAGACCATGATCGAACTCGATGGTACGCCCAACAAGAGCCGGCTCGGCGCCAATGCCATCCTCGGCGTGTCGCTGGCGGTGGCCAAGGCCGCGGCCGAAGCGGCCGACCTGCCGCTCTACCGTTATGTCGGCGGCACCAAGGCCCATGTGCTGCCGGTGCCTATGATGAACATCATCAATGGCGGCGCGCATGCCGACAACCCGATCGATTTCCAGGAATTCATGATCCTGCCGATCGGCGCGCCGACGCTGCGCGACGGCGTGCGCTGGGGCTCGGAGATCTTTCATACGCTGCGAAAGAAGCTGAAGGACGCCGGCCACAACACTAATGTCGGGGACGAGGGCGGCTTTGCCCCCAACCTGAAGAGCGCGCCGGCCGCGCTCGACTTCATCATGGAATCGATCGAGCAGGCTGGCTTCAAGCCCGGCGAGGAGGTTGCGCTAGGCCTCGACTGCGCGGCGACCGAATTCTTCAAGGATGGCAACTACGTCTATGAAGGCGAGAGGAAAACCCGCGACCCGAAGGCGCAGGCCAGATATCTGGCCAAGCTTGCTGCCGACTACCCGATCATCACCATTGAGGACGGCCTGGCGGAGGATGACTGGGACGGTTGGAAAATACTGACCGATCTCATCGGCAAGCAAACGCAGCTGGTTGGCGACGATCTGTTCGTCACCAACACGGCGCGGCTGCGCGACGGCATCCGCATGGGTGTCGCCAATTCGATCCTGGTCAAGGTCAACCAGATCGGCTCGCTTACCGAAACGCTCGACGCCGTCGAGACCGCGCACAAGGCCGGCTATACCGCGGTGATGTCGCACCGCTCGGGCGAGACCGAGGATTCGACCATCGCCGACCTCGCCGTTGCCACCAATTGCGGGCAGATCAAGACGGGCTCGCTGTCACGCTCGGATCGCATGGCCAAGTACAACCAGCTCATCCGCATCGAGGAGGAGCTCGGCAAGCAGGCGCGATATGCCGGCAAGTCCATCGTGAAAAGCTGATTTTCGAGAGAAAATCCGCGGCGGCGAGGGCGGGGACATTCCCGCCCTTTTTTGCTTCCTGGCTCTGAATCCAACGGTCTGTAACCGTCCATTAAGCACAATCGGGCGACAAAGGCGGCGTAGAGGATTCGGACCATGTGGACACGCCAGCACAAGCAAAGAAACACCGGCCGGCTGATCATCCCCTCGCTCTGCGTGGTGTTCCTGACTTATTTCGGCTTCCATGCCTATCATGGCGAGTTCGGCATCTATTCCAAGTATCAGCTCGAAGCCGAGACTGCCGAATTGCAGGGCAGGCTCGATGCCGTCAAGGCGCGCCGGATCGACCTCGAGCGCCGCGTTCAGCTGATGCATGAGGGCACGCTGGAGAAGGACATGCTGGACGAGCAGGCGCGCAAGGCACTTAATCTGTCGCACGCCGACGAGATCACCATCATGCTGCCGGTCGCAAGATAACCTGATCTCAGTTAATCAGCGATATTTGCAATGATTTTAATTGCTTAGATGCATGACAGCCATGCGTTTTCGGCATGGCGAAAGCCTTCCCTGCATGTTAGCCTGCCTCAAATCGGTGGGAGAACTGATCTCCCTCGCTGTCCGCTAAGAGACGCCAACAGGGAGTGATGCATGGCCACCGCCACCAGAAGAGCGCCTGCCAAATCCAAATCCGACGGCAAAACGCCGGGCCTTTCCACCCCAAAGCCTGTTGAGTTCACCAAGGACCAGGAGCTTGCCGCCTACCGGCACATGCTGCTCATCCGCCGCTTCGAGGAAAAGGCCGGCCAGCTTTACGGCATGGGCTTCATCGGCGGTTTCTGCCACCTCTACATCGGCCAGGAAGCGGTCGTTACCGGCATGAAGATGGCGCTGATCGATGGCGACCAGATGATCACCGCCTATCGCGACCATGGTCATATGCTGGCCATGGAGTTGTCGCCGCGCGGCGTCATGGCCGAACTGACCGGGCGCCGTAGCGGCCTGTCCAGGGGCAAGGGCGGCTCGATGCACATGTTCTCCAAGGAGAAGCATTTTTACGGCGGCCACGGCATCGTCGGCGCGCAAGTGTCGCTCGGCACCGGCATTGCCTTCGCCAACCGTTATCGCGGCAACAACAATGTGACGCTGACCTATTTCGGCGATGGCGCCGCGAACCAGGGCCAGGTCTACGAAAGCTTCAACATGGCCTCGCTGTGGAAGCTTCCGGTGATCTACATCATCGAGAACAACCGCTACGCCATGGGCACCTCGGTCTCGCGCTCTTCGGCCGAGACGGATTTCTCGCACCGCGGCGCCTCCTTCAAGATTCCAGGCATCCAGGTCGACGGCATGGATGTGCGCGCCGTGAAGGCCGCCGGCGACCTCGCCGCCGAATGGTGCCGCGCCGGCAATGGGCCGCTCATTCTCGAAATGCAGACCTATCGTTACCGCGGCCATTCGATGTCGGATCCGGCAAAATACCGCTCCAAGGAAGAAGTGCAGAAAATGCGCTCCGAACGTGACCCGATCGAACAGGTCAAAGCGCGGCTGCTCGATAAGAAATGGGCAAGTGAGGACGAACTCAAGGCCATCGACAAGGAAGTCCGCGACGTTGTCGCCGACGCCGCAGAATTTGCCCAGAACGACGCGGAGCCGGATCCGTCCGAGCTCTGGACCGACATCGTACTTTAACGAGAGGGCAAGGACATGCCGATCGAAATTCTCATGCCCGCCCTCTCGCCGACCATGGAAGAGGGTAATGTTTCCAAATGGTTGAAGAAAGAAGGTGATAAGGTCGTAGCCGGTGACGCCATTGCCGAGATCGAGACCGACAAGGCAACGATGGAAGTCGAAGCCGTGGACGACGGCACGCTTGCCAAGATCGTGGTTCCTGCCGGCACCGAGGGTGTCAAGGTCAACACGCTGATCGCTGTGCTGGCCGTCGATGGCGAAGACATCGACGAGGCAGGCGAAGGCATCGGCGAGGAGGCTATCAAGTCGCAAGCGGAAGCGCCCGCTGCCGCTCCGCCCCCCGCTGCTGCTCCGGCCAAGAACGAAGCGGCAGCGCCTGTTGCCGCCGCGCCCAAGCTGGAAATTGCCGCCGATCCGGACATCCCGGCCGGCACCGAAATGGTCTCGACCACAGTGCGTGAAGCCTTGCGCGATGCAATGGCGGAGGAAATGCGCCGCGATGGCGATGTCTTTGTCATGGGCGAGGAAGTCGCCGAGTACCAGGGCGCCTACAAGATCACGCAAGGCCTGTTGCAAGAATTCGGTCCGCGGCGCGTGGTCGATACGCCGATCACAGAGCACGGCTTTGCCGGCGTTGGTGTTGGCGCGGCGATGGCCGGCCTGAGGCCGATCGTCGAATTCATGACCTTCAACTTCGCCATGCAGGCGATCGACCAGATCATCAATTCAGCCGCCAAGACGCTCTATATGTCCGGCGGCCAGATGGGCGCCCCGATCGTCTTTCGCGGCCCGAACGGCGCGGCTGCCCGCGTCGCCGCGCAGCATTCGCAATGCTATGCCGCCTGGTACAGCCATATTCCCGGCCTGAAGGTGGTGATGCCTTATACCGCCGCCGACGCCAAGGGTCTGCTCAAGGCGGCGATCCGCGACCCGAACCCGGTCATCTTCCTCGAAAACGAAATCCTTTACGGCCATTCCTTCGACGTGCCAAAGATGGACGATTTCGTGTTGCCGATCGGCAAGGCGCGCATTCACAAATCCGGCAAGGACGTGACCATCGTATCGTTCGGCATCGGCATGACCTACGCGATCAAGGCCGAGGCGGAGTTGCGCGGCATGGGCATCGATGCCGAGGTCATCGACTTGCGCACCATCCGCCCGCTCGACTTCGACACCATTATCGCCTCGGTCAAGAAGACCAATCGCCTGGTGGTGGTCGAGGAAGGCTTTCCGCAGAACTCGGTCGGCGACCATATCGCCAACCAGGTTTCGCAGCGCGCCTTCGATTTCCTCGACGCACCGGTCATCACCATAGCCGGCAAGGACGTGCCGATGCCCTATGCCGCGAATCTCGAAAAGCTGGCACTGCCCAATTTCGGCGAGGTCGTCGAGGCGGTCAAAGCCGTGACGTACCGGGGGTAACGAGATGTCGCGCGAACTAGAAGTTCCCGCGGTGGTCGTCGAGAATAGCGAATTCGATGAAATACTCCGCGTCTGGATTGGTTCGGACGCGGTCGTCACGATGCAAGACCTCTTTGGGCCAAACGCTCACAACTGGGGCATGGTGCTCGCTGATGTCGGCATGCACATAGCCAGGATGAGACTGGAACAAGATGGCATCCCTGAAATCGAGACGCTTCAGGCATTGGAAGAAGGCTACCGAGGTAGAATGTCGGAGCAGTTCAATATCCAGCACCGTTCGCTAACCGGGCGGAACTGAGGAGGAAAAATGCCGATCAACATCACCATGCCGGCGCTTTCGCCCACGATGGAAGAAGGCAACCTTTCCAAGTGGCTGGTCAAGGAAGGCGACAAGGTCTCGCCGGGAGACGTGATTGCCGAGATAGAGACCGACAAGGCAACGATGGAAGTCGAAGCCGTCGACGAAGGCACGGTCGCCAAGCTGGTGGTTCCGGCGGGCACTGAAGGCGTCAAGGTCAATGCGCTGATCGCGGTGTTGGCGGCCGAGGGCGAGGATGCTGCTTCTGCCGCGAAAAGCGGTGACGCCGCTACGCCGGCAAAGGCTGAGGTTCCGAAAGCGGACGTCTCCAAAGCTGAAACACCAAAGCCCGAAGCGCCGAAGCAGGAGCCTGCCGCACCTGCAGCCAAGGCGGAAGCGCCGCCTACCGCCAACGGCCATGCAAGCGGTGAGCGCATCTTCGCCTCGCCGCTGGCCCGGCGCATTGCCAGGGAAGCCGGCGTCGATGTCGCGGTGCTGACAGGCTCCGGCCCGCATGGTCGCGTGGTCAAGGCCGATGTCGATGCCGCAATTTCCAGTGGCGGCGCCAAGGCGGCACCAGCGGCAAAAGCGGCGCCCGCCGGCGCTCCGGCACCTGCGGCCGCAGCACCCAAAGCGATGTCGGACGAGCAGGTGCTCAAACTGTTTGCCGAAGGCTCCTACGAGCTGATCCCGCACGACAATATGCGCAAGACCATTGCGAGGCGGCTGGTCGAAGCCAAGACCACCATCCCGCATTTCTATCTGACGCTCGACTGCGAGCTCGACGCACTTCTAGCCCTGCGCACGCAGATCAATGCGGCCGCGCCGGTGAAGAAGACCGAGAAGGGCGAAACGCCGGCCTACAAGCTGTCGGTCAACGACATGGTCATCAAGGCTCTTGCCATGGCGCTGATGGCGGTTCCGGATGCCAATGCGTCGTGGACAGAAAACGCCATGATCAAGCACAAGCACGCCGATGTCGGCGTTGCCGTATCGATCCCCGGCGGCCTGATCACCCCGATCATCCGGCGTGCTGACGAAAAGACGATGTCAGTCATCTCCAACGAGATGAAGGATCTTGCCGGCCGCGCCCGCAGCCGCAAGCTGAAGCCGGAAGAATATCAGGGCGGCACCACGGCGGTGTCCAATCTCGGCATGTTCGGCATCAAGGATTTTTCTGCCGTCATCAACCCTCCGCATGCGACGATCCTGGCGGTCGGCGCCGGCGAGCAACGCGCAGTGGTGAAGAACGGCGAGATCAAGATCGCGACAATCATGTCGGTGACGCTGTCGACCGATCACCGCGCAGTCGACGGTGCGCTAGGCGCCGAGCTGCTCGTCGCCTTCAAGCGTATGATCGAAAATCCGATGGGCATGCTGGTCTAAGAGAGGGGAACAGGGCGGTGCGGAAATTCTTCACCAGCCTTTTTGCCTTCTTTCTTTCCGGTTTGGCCGGCGGATTGGTTGTGCAGTGGCTCGCCGTCGCAACCAATGCCGACGTGGAGTACATCCTTGTATTCATGATCTCGGCTCTCGTCACCATCTTCGCGACGCTCGCATTCTTCATCGCACAATTCATGTCGGACCCACGACGGGCAACAAAACTGACCGCGATCATAGGGTTAGCATTTTTTGTGCTCATTGGAGTTGCCCTGATCGGCTGGACTTTCTCCCAGCTGCCGAGCAAGCGCCAGTGGTCGAGCGATCTTCCTATCGTCGCCGGTCTCGTCCTGCCAGGCATCGCTACGGTGCTGGTCCAGTGGCTTTTCGTGCGCTGGCGATTGGGGCGCACGCAACCAAGTTTCGGCGGGGCAGGCACATGAAGACGGTCCTCTGCTATGGCGATTCGCTGACCTGGGGCTATGACGCGGCAGGCCTTGGCCGTCATCCGCCGGCGGATCGCTGGCCGAGCGTGCTGCAGGCAGCATTGGGCGGCGGCGTCGAGGTCATCGCCGAAGGCCTGAATGGCCGAACCACCGCCTTCGACGATCACTTGGCCGGGGCGGACCGCAATGGCGCAAGGCTGTTGCCAACAATCCTGACGACGCACGCACCGATCGACTTGATCATCATCATGCTCGGCGCCAACGATATGAAGCCGTGGATTCATGGTAATCCGGTCGCGGCCAAGCAAGGCATGCAACGGCTGATCGATATCGTGCGCGGTCACGATTACCCGTTCGATTGGCCGGCGCCTCAGATCCTGATCGTCGCGCCGCCCGTAGTCAGCCGCACGGAAAACGCTGAGTTCAAGGAAATGTTCGCCGGCGGCGATGACGCGTCAAAGCGGCTGGCGCCGCAATATTCCGCTCTTGCCGACGAGGCCGGCTGCGGCTTCTTCGATGCCGGCGGGGTGGCCAAAACCACGCCGCTCGACGGCGTCCACCTCGACGCAGGAAACACGCGGAACGTCGGGCAAGCGCTGGCGCCGCTCGTGCGCGTCATGTTGGAATTGTGAAGGAGAAAGCCGTGGTTGAGAACTACGACGTCATCATCATCGGCTCCGGCCCCGGCGGTTATGTCACTGCAGTGCGTTCGGCCCAGCTTGGCTTCAAGACGGCGATCGTCGAGCGCGAGCACCTTGGCGGCATCTGCCTCAACTGGGGCTGCATTCCGACCAAGGCGCTGCTGCGCTCGGCCGAGATTATGCACTATTCGGATCATCTGAAGGACTACGGCCTGAAGATCGATGGCAAGGTCAGCGTCGACACAGCCGCCGTCGTCGATCGCTCGCGAAAGGTCTCGCTGCGGCTCAACGGCGGCGTCGGCTTCCTGATGAAGAAGAACAAGGTCGACGTCATCTGGGGCGAAGCCAAGCTGACCAAACCTGGCGAGATCGTCGTGTCGAAATCGTCGAAGAAGCCGATGGAGCCGCAGCCGCCGGCGCCCAAGGGCGTCAAGGGCGAGGGCACCTATAGCGCCAAGCACATCATCCTGGCGACCGGCGCCAGGCCGCGCGCGCTGCCCGGCATCGAGCCTGACGGCAAGTTGATCTGGACCTATTTCGAGGCAATGGTGCCGAAAGAGATGCCGAAATCGCTGCTGGTGATGGGCTCAGGCGCCATCGGCATCGAGTTCGCCTCTTTCTACCGCACCATGGGCGCGGAGGTGACGGTGGTCGAACTGCTGCCGGCCGTGATGCCGGCCGAGGACGCCGAAGTCTCGAAATTCGCGCAAAAGCAGTTCGAAAAGCAGGGCATGAAGATCATGCTCGAAGCCAAGGTGACCAAGGTCGAGAAGGGCACTAACTCGGTCACCGCGCATGTCGAGATGAAGGACGGCAAGGTCGAGAAGATCACGGCCGACCGCATGATCTCGGCCGTCGGCGTGCAAGGCAATATCGAGAATCTCGGGCTCGAGGCGCTCGGCGTGAAGACGGAACGCGGTTGCGTCGTCGTCGACGGCTACGGCAAGACCAACGTACCCGGCATCTATGCCATCGGTGACGTCGCCGGACCGCCGATGCTCGCCCACAAGGCCGAGCACGAAGGCGTGGTGTGCGTGGAAAAGATCGCCAATTTCCCCGGCGTGCATGCCACCGACAAGCTGAAGATCCCGGGCTGCACCTATTGCAATCCGCAAGTCGCCTCGGTCGGACTGACGGAAGCCAAAGCGAAAGAAGACGGCAAGGACATCCGTGTCGGCCGCTTCCAGTTCGCCGCAAACGGCAAGGCGATTGCGCTCGGCGAGGACCAAGGCTTCGTCAAGACCATTTTCGACAAGAAGACCGGCCAGTTGCTGGGTGCCCACATGGTCGGCGCAGAGGTAACAGAACTGATCCAGGGCTTCGTCGTGGCGATGAACCTGGAGACCACCGAGGAAGAGCTGATGCACACGATCTTCCCGCACCCGACGCTGTCGGAGATGATGAAGGAGAGTGTACTCGACGCCTATGGTCGCGCACTGAATGCATGATAAATTAATTGGGCGAGTCTCACGCGGAAGACACAAAGGAACTCGACGGCAGAGCAATTCGTTTCGCACGCATCATCCATCATACAAGGAGAGGGCATATGGAAATGAACGGCGTGGGCTGGGTAGCAGCCATCATCATCGGCGGACTGGCGGGGTGGCTCGCCGAGATGGTCATGAAGAGCAATACCGGCATCCTCATGAACATCATTCTCGGCATTGTCGGCGCAATCGTGTTGAACGCCATCTTGCAGGCCCTGAACATCGGCATCTTCGGCGTCGGCTGGATCGCCTATCTGATCACCGGCTTCATCGGCGCCTGCATTCTGATTGCGGTGGGACGACTGGTGCGCCGCTGACCTGTGTCGGCACTTGCTATGCGAAAAAGGCCAGCGCGCCATGCGCGATCACGGCCTTTTTCTTTTCGCCGAAAAGTCCTAGATGACGTGAATAGAGCGAGCGCCGGACAAGCGCTTGCCAATGAGCCGGGTTTCACATGGTCACCGTCCTCGACACGATTGCCAATGCGCCGCGCCTGCGGCATCCCGAAAAGGCGCACAAGCCGGATCAGGACGTACTGCGCAAGCCTGACTGGATCCGCGTCAAGGCGCCGATGTCGAAAGGCTATGCCGAGACGCGCGAAATCGTGAAGTCTCACAAACTGGTGACGGTTTGCGAAGAGGCGGGCTGCCCCAATATCGGCGAGTGCTGGGAGAAGAAGCACGCCACCTTCATGATCATGGGCGAGATCTGCACGCGGGCCTGCGCCTTTTGCAATGTCGCCACCGGCATCCCGACCGCACTCGATCCCGGTGAGCCGGCGCGTGTCGCACACGCCGTCAAGCAAATGGGCCTAAGCCATGTCGTCATCACCTCAGTCGATCGCGACGATCTCGCCGATGGCGGAGCTCAGCACTTTGCCGAGGTCATCCGTGCGATCAGGGCGGCGACGCCTCTGACGACGATCGAAATCCTGACGCCCGACTTCCTGCGCAAGGAAGGCGCGCTGGAGATTGTGGTGGCGGCCAAGCCCGACGTTTTCAACCACAATCTGGAGACCGTGCCGTCGAACTATCTGACGGTTCGGCCGGGCGCGCGCTATTTCCATTCCATCAGGCTCTTGCAGCGGGTCAAGGAGCTTGACCCCTCGATCTTCACCAAGTCCGGCATCATGGTTGGCCTTGGCGAGGAGCGGAACGAAATCCTGCAACTGATGGACGATCTGCGTTCGGCCAATGTCGACTTCGTGACTATCGGCCAATATCTGCAGCCCTCGAAGAAGCATCATCCGGTGATCCGGTTCGTCACGCCTGAGGAATTCAAGTCCTTCGAGACGATCGGCAGGACCAAGGGCTTCCTGCTGGTGGCGTCGAGCCCGCTGACGCGCTCGTCGCACCACGCCGGCGACGATTTCGCCAGGTTGCGGGCGGCGCGCGAGGCGCTTCTCAAAAAGACCGCCTAACGTTCTGGTTTCATGCCACAATTCGAAGCCCATCGCCGCGTTGCGCATACGCCGGAGCAGATGTTTGCTCTGGTCGCCGATGTCGAATCCTATCCGCAATTCCTGCCGCTTTGCGAGGCACTGACGGTTCGCTCACGCAAGGAACGCGACGGACGCACCTTGCTCATCGCCGACATGAGCATCGGCTACAAGGCGATCCGCGAGACTTTCACCACGCAGGTGCTGCTGAAGCCTGACGAGAATGCCATCGACGTCAAATACATCGACGGCCCATTCAAATATCTAAGCAATGTCTGGCGCTTCGACCCGGCGGAGGGCGGCGGTTGCAACGTCTGCTTCTTTATCGACTACGAGTTCAAGAGCCGCATTTTGGGTGCGCTGATGGGAACCATGTTCGACCGCGCCTTCCGCATGTTCTCCGAGGCGTTCGAGAAACGGGCCGAAATCATCTACGACGCGCCATCGGCAGCCTGATCCGCAGCGAGCGCGCGCAGACCCAGCTCAAGGGCATGCCGGACCGTCTCCCGGCGGATGAAATCACGGCCCTTGTCGGCGAACAGCTCGCATTCGCTGACTACCGGCCGCCCAGCCACGGCAACGCCGAACCAGACCAGGCCGACAGGTTTTTCCGCAGAGCCGCCGTCCGGTCCGGCGATGCCGGTCACCGCCAGGGCGAGCCCGGCCGGCGAATGGGCCAAGGCTCCGGCCGCCATCTCCACCACAGTCTCGCGCGAGACCGCGCCATGCGCCTCGAGCGTAGCGGCCGAGACGCCGAGCATCTCGGTCTTGGCCTGGTTGGAATAGGTGATGAAGCCGCGATCGACCACCGCGGAAGAGCCAGCGATGTCGGTCAGCGCGGCGATGATCATGCCGCCGGTGCAGCTCTCGGCCGTCACCAGCATGATGCCGCGCTGCTGGCAGGCCTGAAGCAGGGCATCTGCGAGATCGCTATTGCTCATTCAGGGACATCCCCTGGAAATACAACGCTGGCGGTCGCGATGGCCGCTATGCCTTCCTCACGGCCGACGAAGCCGAGCTTCTCATTGGTTGTCGCCTTGATCGAGATGCGATCGCGCGAAATTCGCAGCATTGCCGAAAGCGCTGCGGTCATGGCCTCGCGATGCGGGCCGACGCGCGGCACCTCGCAGATAAGCGTGATATCGGCGTTGGCGATGCGCCCGCCGCGCGCGCGCACCAGCTTGGCCGCGTGTTCGACGAAGATGCGTGAAGCGGCCCCTTTCCACTGCGGGTCGGAGGGCGGGAAATGCGTACCGATGTCACCTGCGCCGCAGGTGGCGAGCAGGGCGTCGGTTAACGCATGCAGGCCGACATCGGCATCCGAATGGCCGGATAACTTCCTGTCGTGCGGAATGGCGACGCCGCACAGGGTGACATGGTCGCCGGGCTCGAACGCATGGACGTCATAGCCATTGCCGGTTCGGATGTCGGGAAAACGTGAGGCGCTGGAAAGCCGCTGATCCGCCATTGCAATATCCCGTGCCCAGGTCAGTTTGACATTGTCCGGCGAGCCGGGAACGATCTTCACCGGAATATGCGCCCATTCGGCGATTGCCGCATCGTCGGTGAAATCCGCTTTGCCCAGGTGATGAGCCTTTTCGTGCGCAGCCAGGATCGGCCAGAACGGAAAGCCCTGCGGTGTCTGTGCAGCATGAAGCCCGGCCCTGGACACGGTTTCGCCGATCATGCCTTCGGCCGTTTCGCGCTTGAGCGTATCGGCAACGGGCAAGGCAGGCAGTGCTCCCTGGCGCTCGCCAATGGCGGCGATCGTGCGGTCTATCAGTTCCGCGTCGACAAACGGCCGAGCCGCATCATGGATCAGGACCCGGCCCGGCGCATGGCTTCTCAACGCCAGCAGTCCAAGGCGGACGGACTCCTGCCGTGACGTACCGCCGGTCACAGCGAGGACATGGTCGGCGTTCGCGCCGGCGGCGCGGTGGAAAAGCGCGCCGTCATCGGCATGGATAGCAACAACGACAGGTCCAATCTTCGGGTGCGTCAGAAAGGCGTCGAGTGTGCGTGCAATGACGGCGCCGCCGCCAATCTGCTGATACTGCTTCGGCCCATTGGCCTGTCCGGCGCGCGCGCCGCGGCCGGCGGCAACAATGACCACGGCGACCTTGTCGTCCGCAGCTTGCTTTTCGCTCACATCTCTCATGCCGAGACGCTTAGCGCATGATCCCGAAAAGTGGTATCGCTTTCCGAAGACCCAGGATTGATGCGGTCCGGCGATCCTTATTTTTCCCAAATGCGCCTTAATGTCACGACATTGCGCGTTGCACATTGCCGTCGTTCTGGCTAGAGAATGTGCAGCAACCGAAGGTGCTTGGTTTTTGTGCATGCCTGATGTGACCAAATTGGCTTCGCCGCTGGACGTGGGTGGCGTGAGAATCCGCAACCGCGTGTTTCTCGCGCCGATGTCGGGCATTACCGACGAACCGTTCCGGCAGCGCGCCCATGCCCATGGCGCCGGGCTGGTTGTATCGGAAATGGTGGCGAGCGGTGAGCTCGCAAAGGGCAGGGCTGGCTCGGGCCTGCGCATCCGTCATTCCGGGCTGCCTGTCCACATGGTCCAGCTTGCCGGCCGCGAGGCGGCGCACATGGCCGAGGGCGCGCGAATCGCGGCCGGCGAGGGTGCCGACATCATCGACATCAACATGGGCTGTCCGGCCAAGAAGGTGACGGGCGGCTATGCCGGTTCGGCACTGATGCGAGACCTCGACCACGCGCTGTCGCTGATCGAAGCGGTGATCGGCGCGGTCGGCGTGCCGGTCACGGTCAAAATGCGGCTCGGTTGGGACGAAGGTGCGCTCAACGCGCCGATGCTGGCGCGACGCGCCGAGCAGGCCGGGGTGAAGATGGTTACGGTGCACGGCCGCACGCGTTGCCAGTTCTATCAGGGCAAAGCCGACTGGCGTGCCATCGCACGCGTCAAGCAGGCCGTCTCGATCCCGGTGGTTGCCAATGGTGATGTCGGCTCGCCGGCAGAGGCTGCGTCGATCCTCGATCAGTCCGGCGCCGACGCGGTGATGATCGGCCGTGCGCACTATGGCGCGCCGTGGATTGCCGGCAGCATTGTAGCGGCCGCGCTGGCCGAGCCGGTAGCCGGCATGCCGGACAGCCCGCAAGCGCTGACCGACTACGTGATTGCCCATTACGAAGATATGCTGACGCTCTATGGCGTGGAAAGCGGATTGCGCCAGGCGCGCAAGCATCTCGGCTGGTATCTCGACCGCCACGACGCCACAGGCGACGACCGGCGCAAGGCCATACTCACGTCTTTCGAGCCGGAGCATGTCATTGCCCTGCTGCGCGAGATGTTCTCAAGCGCTCCCGAAGCGGCGAACCTGCGGAGTGCGGCATGAACGCTACCGTCACACAGAGCACGGATATGGCGGACGCCGCGCATATTGTGCTCAACACCATTCGTCGGCCGGTGATCATGGTCGATCCACAAGGCTTCATCACCTTCGCCAATGCCGATGCCGAGGATTTTTTCCGCTCGAGCGCCACGATGCTCGCCCGCAACACGCTGCACAAGCTCATTCCTTTCGGCAGTCCGCTGCTGACGCTTGTCGACCAGGTGCGCGAGCGCCGGGCGCCGGTCAACGAATACCGGGTGGACGTGTCGTCGCCACGTCTCGGCATCGAGAAGGTAGTCGACCTCTACGTCGCACCGGTGACTGAATTTCCAGGCTCGGTCGTGGTGATGTTCCAGGAACGCTCAATGGCCGACAAGATCGACCGGCAGATGACGCATCGCGGCGCGGCACGCTCGGTTACCGGCCTTGCCGCGATGCTTGCCCATGAGATCAAGAACCCGCTGTCCGGCATTCGGGGTGCCGCGCAGCTGCTTGAACTGTCGGCGTCCGACGAGGATCGCGCCCTGACCAGGCTGATCACCGACGAGACCGACCGCATTGTCTCGCTGGTCGACCGCATGGAGGTATTTTCGGACGAGCGGCCGATCGACCGTTATCCCGTCAACATCCATGTCGTGCTCGACCATGTCAAGGCAATCGCCAAGAACGGTTTTGCCAAGCGGATCAAGATATTGGAGGACTATGATCCATCATTGCCTCCGGTTTTTGCCAATCGCGACCAGCTCATCCAGGTGTTCCTCAATCTGGTAAAAAATGCCGCCGAGGCGATCGGCAGTGATCCGCAGGGCGAGATCATGCTGTCGACAGCCTTCCGCCCGGGCATTCGCGTTTCCGTACCCGGGACTCAGGACCGCGTGTCGCTGCCATTGGAATTCTGCGTACGCGACAACGGTTCGGGTGTCTCCGAGGATATCCTGCCGATCCTGTTCGATCCTTTCATCACCACCAAGCCGAACGGCTCCGGTCTCGGTCTGGCGCTGGTCGCAAAGATCGTCGGCGAGCATGGCGGCATCATTGAATGCGAATCGACCCCGCGCGGCACCACCTTCCGCATCCTGATGCCGGCGTGGAAAGAAACCCAGTTTGGCACCGACGACGACGGTGAAGGAGACCGCAAATGACCGTTCGCGGCAATATTCTCGTCGCCGACGACGATGCGGCCATCCGCACCGTCCTCAACCAGGCGCTTTCGCGCGTTGGCCACGACGTGCGTGTCACCTCCAACGCTTCGACGCTGTGGCGCTGGGTTGCGGCGGGCGAGGGTGATCTGGTTATCACCGACGTTGTCATGCCTGACGAGAACGCCTTCGACATGCTGCCGCGCATCAAGAAGGCGCGACCGGAACTGCCGGTCATCGTCATGAGTGCGCAGAACACGTTCATGACAGCAATCCGGGCCTCCGAAACCGGAGCCTATGAATATCTGCCGAAACCGTTCGACCTGACCGAGCTGCTCAACATCGTCAACCGCGCGCTTTCCGAGCCGCGGCGGCCCAAGATCGATACGCGGGCCGACGAGCCGCCGGAAACGATGCCGCTGGTCGGCCGCTCGGCGGCCATGCAGGACATCTACCGCATGCTGGCGCGCATGATGCAGACCGACCTGACGGTCATGATCAGCGGAGAGTCGGGTACCGGAAAGGAACTGGTGGCGCGCGCGCTGCATGAGTACGGCCGCCGCCGGGGCGGTCCCTTCGTCGCCATCAACATGGCAGCGATCCCGCGCGACCTGATCGAATCGGAGTTGTTCGGGCACGAGAAGGGCGCCTTTACCGGCGCGCAGAACCGCTCGACCGGCCGTTTCGAGCAAGCCGAAGGCGGCACGCTCTTCCTCGACGAGATCGGCGACATGCCGATGGAAGCGCAGACGCGGCTGCTGCGTGTGTTGCAGCAGGGCGAATACACTACGGTCGGCGGCCGCACGCCGATCAAGACCGACGTGCGCATCGTCGCTGCCACCAACAAGGACCTACGCACGCTGATCAATCAGGGGCTTTTCCGGGAGGATCTGTTCTACCGCTTGAACGTTGTGCCGCTCAGGCTGCCGGCGCTGCGCGAGCGATCGGAGGACATTCCGGACCTCGTCCGGCACTTCTTCAAGCTCGGCGCCAGTGAAGGCCTGCAGACCAAGCGCATCTCGACCGGCGGCATCGAGCTGATGAAGCGCTATCCATGGCCGGGTAACGTGCGCGAACTCGAAAACCTCATCCGCAGGCTGGCTGCGCTGTATTCGCAGGACGAGATTTCCGCCGAGATCATCGAGGCGGAGTTGAAGACCGGCGAAAGGCCTGTCGTTCCAGGTGGTGGCAACCTCATTCCCGATGACCTTTCCATCGGCCAGGCGGTGGAGCATTTCCTGCAACGCTATTTTGCCTCGTTTGCCGGCGATTTGCCACCGGCCGGCCTCTATCAGCGAATCCTCTCCGAGGTCGAATATCCGCTGGTCCTCGCCTCGATGACCGCAACGCGCGGTAACCAGATCAAGGCTGCCGAACTGCTGGGGCTCAACCGCAACACGCTGCGCAAGAAGATTCGCGAACTCGGCGTCAACGTCTACAAGTCCTCCAGGCAGATCTAGCCGAACCCCTTACGAGCGCTTTCCAGGGGATCGATCGCCGAAAGATTTCCGTCTCGGCCACACTTGTTGCATAATCGCCACAATGCGTTGCATACATCCGACGCAATCACTGGCTCTAGACGGCGACATGGCCCTGCACGCACCGACACTGAGCAAACCGCTTTTCAGCAACACCGGCGCGCGAGACGGTCGCCGGCTGCTTGCGCTGCCCGGTGTGATCGCCGTTGCCGGTGCGCTGGTGACGGCGGCGATCTCCTTCGCCATTCTGGTTGGCGCGACGCCGATCACGCCCGACGCAAGGACGACGCTGGCGCTGATTGCGCTTAATGCGGCGTTCGTGCTGTTTCTGATCTTGCTGGTCGGCCGCGAGGTGCATCGTATCCTGATGGCACGACGGCACGGCAAGGCTGCGTCGCGCCTACATGTGCGCATCGTGGCGATGTTTGCGCTGGTCGCCGCCATCCCCGCGATCATGGTTGCGATCATCGCGTCGATCACGCTCGACATCGGCCTCGACCGCTGGTTCGAGATCCGCACCAAGACGATCGTCAATTCGTCGTTGTCGATTGCCGACGCCTATGTGCAGGAAAACGCACGAAATCTTCAGGGCACGACGTTGTCGATGGCTTACGACCTCGACGCTTCGCGCACGCTCTACGGCCTCGATCGCACAGGTTTCCTTGACCTCATGAACAAGGAGGCGGTGGGACGCTCGCTGGCGCACGCAGCACTCATCAAGCCCGATGGTTCCTTCGTCATGAGCGCCAAGACCGACGCGGACTTTGCTATGCCGGAGCCGCCTGAGGGCGCCGTGGCAAGCGCTGCCGACGGCAAGCCGGTGCTGATAGAGCCGCGCACCCGCAATATCATGGGTGCCATCGTCAAGCTGCGCGAGATCGACGGGCTCTATCTCTACACCATCCGCCTCGTCGATCCCGAGGTGATCAAGGCACGGCAGATCGTCAAATCCAACACCGCCGAATATCGCGGTCTCGAAGACAATCGCCGCACCTCGCAAGTGGCTTTCGCGCTTCCCTATCTGTCGCTGACGCTGATCATCATCCTGTCCGCCATCTGGACTGGCATTGCGGTGGCCGACCGCCTGGTGCGGCCGATTCGTCAGCTCATCGGCGCGGCCGATGAGGTCGCTACCGGCAATCTCGACGTAGCCGTGCCTGTCCGCCCCTCCGATGGCGATGTCGCCTCGCTCGGCGACACATTCAACAAGATGCTGATGGAGTTGAAATCGCAGCGCAACGAGATCCTGTCGGCCAAGGATCTGATCGATGAACGGCGGCGCTTTTCGGAGGCGGTGCTTGCCGGCGTCACCGCCGGGGTCATCGGCGTCGATCCATATGGCATCGTCACTATTGTCAACCGTTCGGCCGAAACGATGCTGGCCATATCCGCCACGGCAGCGCTTGGGCAGAACCTTTCCGCCGTGCTGCCGCATGTCGGGCGCGTCTTCGAGATCGGCCGCAAGTCGGGCAAGCCGGTCTATCGCGAACAGGTCACCTTCTATCGTGCGGGCACTGAACGGACCTTCAACGTGCAGATCACCATCGAAGCCGGCGACGACGGTTCGGAGGATAAATCCTACGTCGTGACGGTCGACGACATTACCGATCTGGTCCAGGCACAGCGTTCCTCCGCATGGGCCGACGTGGCGCGGCGCATTGCCCACGAGATCAAGAACCCGCTGACGCCTATCCAGCTTTCGGCCGAGCGCATCAAGCGCCGTTACGGCAAGGTCATCACCGAGGACCGTGAGGTTTTCGATCAATGCACCGACACCATCATCCGGCAAGTGGAGGACATCGGACGCATGGTCGACGAGTTCTCGGCGTTCGCCCGCATGCCGAAACCGGAAATGAAGGCCATCGACCTGCGCGATTCGTTGCGCGAAGCCTCGTTCCTGGTCGAAGTGAGCCGGGCTGACATCACCTTCGAGCGCGTCTTCGGCAGCGAGCCGCTCAAAGGCACGTTCGACAGCCGGCTGATGGCGCAAGCTTTCGGCAACGTCATCAAGAATGCTGCCGAAGCGATCGACGGACTTGATGCAGAGGATCGTCCGCACGGCATAATCCGGATTCAAGCCGGGCGTCAGAATGGCGCGATTCGAATCGACGTCATCGACAACGGCAGGGGCTTGCCGCGCGAGAACCGGCAGCGCTTGCTCGAGCCTTACATGACGACACGCGAGAAAGGCACCGGGCTTGGCCTCGCTATCGTCAAGAAGATCGTGGAGGACCATGGCGGGCGACTCGAATTGCACGATGCACCAGCGGACTTCCACGATGGGCGGGGTGCAATGATCAGCATCATCCTGCCGGTTGCCGCCACCGTTCCGATACGCGGCGAGGGCAAGACGGAACACGAAAAAGAAACTGAAAAGGTCGGTAATGGCTTCTGATATTCTTATCGTCGATGACGAGGAAGACATCCGCGAACTCGTCGCCGGTATCCTGAGCGACGAAGGTCACGAAACACGCACGGCGTTTGATGCCGACAGCGCGCTGGCGGCGGTCGCCGACCGGGCACCCAGACTGATCTTCCTCGACATCTGGCTGCAGGGCTCGCGGCTCGATGGCCTGGCTTTGCTGGACGAGATCAAGACGATGCACCCGAACCTGCCGGTGGTGATGATCTCGGGCCACGGCAATATCGAAACGGCAGTCTCGGCCATCCGCCGCGGCGCCTATGATTTCATCGAAAAGCCATTCAAGGCCGACAGGCTGATCCTCATTGCCGAACGGGCGCTCGAAACCTCCAAATTGAGACGCGAGGTTTCGGACCTCAAGCTGCGCAGCGGCGAGACTTTCGACCTCATCGGCATGTCATCGGCAATGAGCCAATTGCGCCAGACCATCGAGCGCGTCGCGCCGACCAACAGCCGCGTCATGATCATTGGCCCCTCCGGCTCGGGCAAGGAACTGGCGGCGCGCGCCATCCACGCGCTCTCGGCGCGCAAGAGTGCACCGTTTGTAACGCTGAGCGCCGCCAACATCACGCCCGAGCGTATGGAGATCGAGCTGTTCGGCACCGAATCGAACGGCGTCGAACGCAAGGTCGGTGCGCTGGAGGAGGCCCATCGCGGCATTCTCTACATCGATGAAGTGGCCGACATGCCGCGCGAGACGCAGAACAAGATCCTGCGCGTGCTAGTCGAACAGCAGTTCGAGCGGGTAGGGGGCACCAAGCGGGTCAAGGTCGACGTGCGCATCATCTCGTCGACCTCGCAGAACCTGGAAGCCATGATCGCCGACGGCCGTTTCCGCGAGGACCTTTATCACCGCCTGGCCGTGGTTCCGGTCATGGTGCCGGGACTGGCCGAGCGTCGCGAAGACATTCCTTATCTGGTCGACAATTTCATGAAGCAGATCGCTCGCCAGGCCGGCATCAAGCCGCGCCGCATCGGCGACGACGCGCTGGCGGTGCTACAGGCGCACAACTGGCCGGGCAACGTTCGGCAGTTGCGAAACAATGTCGAGCGTCTGATGATCCTGGCGCGCGGCGACAATGTCGATGCGCCGATCACCGCTGACCTCTTGCCTGCCGAGATCGGCGACGTGATGCCGCGCACTCCAAACAAGTCCGATCAGCACATAATGGCGCTGCCGCTGCGTGAAGCACGCGAACAATTCGAAAAGGATTATCTGATCGCCCAGATCAACCGTTTTGGCGGCAACATCTCGAAGACGGCAGAGTTTATCGGCATGGAACGCTCTGCATTGCACCGCAAGCTGAAGTCGCTGGGCGTCTGACGCCAAACCAGTCGTGGCCCACGCAATTATCGGTTACGGCCGTGTTGGAATCACATAAGAAAGCTGGGACTTCTTCCAGGGATTAGCCATGCCGCGCATTGCCTATGTGAACGGGCGCTATGTCGCTCACGCCGAAGCTTCCGTGCATATTGAGGACCGTGGCTATCAATTCGCCGACGGCGTCTACGAGGTCTGCGAGGTGGCACGAGGCTTCATCGTCGACATGCCGCGCCATCTCGCCCGATTGAACCGCTCGCTTACCGAACTCTCGATCGATTGGCCGATCACGCGCGGCGTGCTGCCGCTCGTCGTGCGCGAGGTGGTGCGCCGCAACCATGTCGTCGACGGCCTGGTCTATGTCCAGGTGACGCGCGGTGTCGCCAGCCGCGAGTTTTTCTTCCCGCCGGCGGGCACGAAGCCGTCGCTGGTGGTGACCGCCAAAAAAGCCGATCCTGCAGCCGCCGCGAAGCGGGCCGAGAGCGGGATCCGGGTCATCACGGTGCCGGAGAACCGGTGGGATCGGGTGGATATCAAGTCGGTCGGCCTGTTGCCGAACGTGCTGGCCAAACAGAAAGCCAAGGAAGCCGGCGCTCAGGAGGCCTGGTTCGTCGATGTCGACGGCACCGTCAAGGAAGGTGGATCGTCGAACGCCTGGATCATCACCAGGGACGGCGTGCTGGTGACGCGCCCCGCCGAGCACGGCATCCTGCGCGGCATCACCCGCACGACGCTGTTCGATGTCGCCGCCAAGCTGGGCCTGAAGATCGAGGAGCGCGGCTTTTCGGTTGCCGAGGCCAAGGCCGCACGCGAGGTTTTCATCAGCTCCGCGACCACGATTGCCATGCCGGTGGTAGCGATTGATGGCGCTGCCGTCGCCAACGGCCACCCGGGCTCGATAACAGTTTCATTACGGCAGGCCTTTTTTGACGTTGCGGAAAAAAGTCCAGCCTGATAACCGCACAGATGGAATGAACATCAATATATCTCGTTCTGCTTGTCGTAACTGACGGCAAGATGGTGTTTGCGTGCTTGACATGTGCCGGCTAATTTGGCGCATTGGCCTGCAAACCGAAGGGGATCGGCGAAAGACAAGAACAATGGCGGAACGATCGCAAAATCTTCAGGACCTGTTCCTGAATTCAGTTCGCAAGAGCAAAAACCCACTCACCATCTTTCTCATCAACGGCGTGAAGCTGACCGGCGTGGTCACTTCGTTCGACAATTTCTGCGTTCTGTTGCGTCGCGACGGCCATTCCCAGCTTGTCTACAAGCACGCTATTTCCACGATCATGCCGAGCCAGCCGGTTCAGATGTTCGATGGTGAGGAAAGCCAGGGCGCCTGATTGACACGTGAGAAAGACGCGGACCGCAGCGTTCGCGGAAAACCAGTACATCAGACCGGGACAGAGGCCAACGGTCCGACCCGGGCGGTGGTCATCGTGCCGGTGCTTACCCGGCAGCCGCGTGGCGACGACGATACCAATCGCCCGCGCCTAACCCGTTCTGCCGAGGCCCGTCGCGACGAGGCGGTCGGCCTCGCCAGCGCCATCGACCTTGACCTGGTCCACACGGCGGTGGTGACCGTCAACGATCCACGCCCGGCGACCTTGCTCGGCAGCGGCAAGGTCGCGGAGTTCGCCGAGATCGTCAAAGAGGGCCACGCGGAAGTGGTCATTGTCGATCATCCGCTGACCCCGGTACAGCAGCGCAACCTCGAAAAAGAGTTGAACGCCAAAGTGCTCGACCGCACCGGGCTGATCCTGGAGATTTTCGGCGAGCGCGCCCGCACCAAGGAAGGCACGCTGCAGGTCGACCTTGCCCATCTCAACTACCAGAAGGGCCGCCTTGTGCGGAGCTGGACCCACCTCGAGCGCCAGCGCGGCGGCGCCGGCTTTCTCGGCGGCCCTGGCGAGACCCAGATCGAGTCGGATCGGCGTGTGCTGCAGGACAAGATCACCAAGCTGAAGCACGAGCTCGAAACCGTGCGCCGCACCCGCGACCTACACCGCGCCAAGCGCAAGAAGGTGCCATTTCCGGTGGTGGCGATCGTCGGCTACACTAATGCCGGCAAGTCGACGCTGTTCAACCGGCTGACCGGAGCAGGGGTGCTGGCGGAAGACATGCTGTTTGCCACGCTCGACCCGACGCTGCGCCGCGTGCGCCTGCCGCACGGCACGCCGATCATCCTTTCCGATACGGTCGGCTTCATTTCCGACCTGCCAACGCATCTGGTCGCGGCCTTCAGGGCGACGCTGGAGGAAGTGGTCGAGGCAGACCTCATCATTCATCTGCGCGACATCTCCGATCCCGATACGGCCGCGCAGGCCGAAGATGTCGAGCGCATCCTTGCCGATCTCGGCGTCGATGCCGGCGATAACAAGCGCGTCATCGAAGTATGGAACAAGATCGACCGGCTCGACGAGGGCAACCGGGCGCGGCTGCTTGCCGATGGTGCCGACGGCAAGAAGGCACCGCCGATCGCCATATCGGCGGTAACCGGGGAGGGCATCGATGCGCTGAAGGCGATCATCGAGACGATGATGTCGGGCGAACTGGAGACGTTCACCGTCACGCTCAAGCCCGACCAACTCGCCGTCGTCGACTGGCTTTACCGCAACGGCGACATCGTCTCGCGTGATGACAATGAGGATGGCAGCGTGACCATCGCGCTCAAGGCCACGCACAGCGCTCGGCAAGAGATTGAAAGCCGATTGCGCCGTCAAAACAACGGGTAGGGGCGTTTACTTCGCGCTCTTTGCCTGCTGCCAGAGCGCTTCCATCTCGTCCAGCGTCGCCTCTTCGAGGCTATTTCCCGACGCTTGCAGCGTCCGCTCGACATAGTGGAAGCGCGACCGGAATTTTTCGTTGGTGCCGCCGAGTGCCGCTTCGGAATCAATTTTGAGGTGCCGGCCGAGATTGACGACCGCAAACAGCATATCGCCGAACTCGTCCTTGATCGGCGCAGTGTCGCCTTTGGCCAACGCCTCGCGTAGTTCGCCGATCTCCTCCTCGATCTTGTCGAGGATCGGCGCCGCCTCGCTCCAGTCGAAGCCGACGCGGGCGGCCTTTTCCTGCAGCTTCAGCGCCCGGGTAAGCGCGGGCAGGGCGACCGGCACGCTGTCGAGAAAGCCTTTGCCATGGTCTTCCGGGTCGAGCCCACGGGTGAGCCGCGCACTGCGTTTCTCAGCCTTTTCCTCTGCCTTGATCTTTTCCCACATGCCCTTGGCCATGCCGGCGCTGCGCGCCTTGTCGTCGCCAAAGACATGGGGGTGGCGGCGGATCATTTTTGTGGTGATGGCCTGGACCACATCGCCGAATGAAAATTCACCGGCCTCCTCGGCCATTTGCGCGTGGTAGACCACTTGCAGCAGGAGATCGCCGAGTTCATCCCGCAGATCGTCCAGGTCGCCGCGCGCAATGGCGTCCGCCACTTCGTAGGCTTCCTCGATCGTGTATGGCGCGATTGTCGAAAAGTCCTGCTCGATATCCCACGGGCAGCCGGTTTCCGGTGCTCGTAGCGCGGCCATTATCTCGATCAGCCGGGAAATGTCTTTTGAGGGTTTCATCAGGCGAACGCTATCCTGCACACGGCTGTGCGGCCAACGGCTTCAGCCGGCGAGGGCGCCTTGTCCACAGATGGGCGGCCAGACCATGATCCCGAACGGACCGACTGCGTCAGCGAAAAGTGGAAGCTGGTTTTCGGAAAGATCATGGTCAACCAAAAAGCATCAGTCGAGCACTGAGACGATCGCCTTGGCGAGCGCATCCATGCCGTCCTCGGGCAGGCCGGCAACGTTGATGCGGCTGTCGCCGACCATGTAGATGGCATGCTCGGCGCGCAACCGCTCGACTTGCGCTTCCGACAGGCCGAGCCGGGAAAACATACCGCGATGGCTGGCGACGAAATCGAAACGATCGGAGTTGGACTGCCGGCGCAGCGCCTCGGCGAACTGGACGCGCAGCCGCAGCATGCGCAGCCGCATCTCTTCAAGCTCTGCCTCCCAGTCGGAACGCAATGCGGGGTCTTCAAGCACGATGCGCACCGCGGCCGCGCCGTGGTCCGGCGGCATCGAATACATGGCGCGTGCCGCCGACAGCATCTGGCCCATCGCCAAATCCGCCTGCGCGCCGTCTTTCGCCATGATCAGCGCTGCACCGACGCGGTCGCGATAGACGGCAAAGTTCTTCGAGCAGCTCGAGGCAACGACCATTTCCGGAACTTTCGCCGCCAGAAGGCGCAAGCCGGCGGCATCCGCATCAAGCCCCTCGCCAAAGCCCTGATAGGCGATGTCGACAAAGGGCAGCAGGCCGCGCTCAACGACAAGATCGGCAATGGCAGCCCATTGCGGGATGTCTAGATTGGCGCCTGTCGGGTTATGGCAACAACCATGCAACAATACGACGTCGCCAGGATTCGCGGCTCTCAATGCATTCAGCATGTCGTCGAAGCGAACCGCACCAGAAGCAGCGTCGAAATAGGGGTATTCGCGTGTCTGCAGGCCAGCGGCGCGCATCACCGGCATGTGGTTCGGCCAGGTCGGATCCGACAGCCAGACCATCGCGTCGGTGCGGGTCCTTTTCAGCAGCTCTGCTACCAGCCGCAGCGCGCCGGAGCCGCCTGGCGCCTGCGCCGCACGAATGCGCGTCATGTCGGCTGCTGGGCCGAACACCAACCTGGCCATCGCCGCGTTGAAGGCGGTATCGCCGGCAAGGCCGAGATAGATCTTGGTATCCTGGCCTTGCAGCAGCCGCTTTTCGGCTTCGCGCACCGCGCGCATCACCGGCGTTTTGCCGTCGCGATCCCTATAGACGCCGACCCCGAGATCGACCTTGTCGGCACGCGGGTCGGCGCGATAGAGGCCGATCAAGGCCAGGATCTTGTCGGCAGGCGCGGGCTGGAGATTTTCGAACATCGATAAGGTTCCGTTGGCGGCGGAGTGATACGCAAACCGGCCATACTTTGCCAGCAGTTTCATATGCGCCAACTCGGCGTCGGTCTGCCTCGAGGGCGGCCGATACTATCTGCCGGGCGAAGGCAGGCGCGGTATCTCCCAGAACGCGAGCGCGGCGAGCCGCAAGAAAATTCGGGGAGGGCGGGATTAAAATGCCGACCTGCTCCGTAAACAGGACATGAAACGGCCGATGCCACGCTTCGATATTCTGGGACAGCTCGGTTCACTGCGCCGCTATGCACGCTCGCTGACACGCGACAGCGCCGATGCAGAGGATCTGGTGCATGATGCGCTGGTGCGTGCCTACGAGCGACGCGGCAGCTTCCGCTCCGGCGGAAATCTTCGCGTATGGCTGCTGTCGATCGTCCACAACGCGTTCATCGACGGCTTGCGATCCCGCAAATCCGAAGCAATGCGCATCGAACAGGCCGGCCATCTGGCCGAGGCGAATGTCCAGGCTCCGCAGGAACATTCGGTCCGTCTGGCGCAGGTGCGCGACGCTTTTTTCGAATTGCCGGAGGAGCAGCGTTCGGCGTTGTATCTCGTCGCCATCGAGGGGCTTAGCTATAGCGAGGCGGCCGAGATCAGCGGCGTGCCGTTGGGCACGCTGATGTCGCGCATCGGCAGGGCGCGTGCGGCCCTGCGCGAGATGGAGGACGTGGCACCGGCACGCGCAAAAGGCCATCTGAAGATCGTCGGAGGTCGGTGATGAACCAACTGCGCGATCCCGTGACCGACACCGATCTCGACGCTTATGTCGACGATCAGCTGGACGTGGCTCGTCGCATCGAGGTCGAGGCGTTCCTTTCGGCTCGCCCGGAAGCGGCCGCGCGGGTGATGGCCGACCTGCGGATGCGTGACGAATTGCGTGTGGCGCTTGCCGGATCGAAAGGCATGGCGCGGCCCGCGACGGCCGATGCTGCACGGCGGCTGGAACGGGCATTGGCGCGCGGCCGCGTCCTTGGTGCTTTGCAGAGAGCGGCGGCGGTCGCTGTCTTCGTCGCCGCCGGCTGGCTTGCGAACGGGCTCATCGGGCCGATATCGGTGACGGAAGTCGTCGCTTCGACCCATCCGCCCGCCTATGTAGAAGAGGCGGTGCGGGCGCACCGCACGACACTCATGCGTGAGGCGATGTCGTCCCAAACCGCGGCACCCGGCTACAACGCCGATGAAATCCGCGCCGCGACTGCGATCGTGATGCCATCGCTGCCAGCGGACTGGACGGTCCGTGACGTGCAGATCTATCCATCGCAATTCGGCCCGAGCGTCGAGATGGCCGTCGAGACAAAAGAGATGGGGCTGGTCTCGCTGTTCGCCATCCGGCCCGGAACATTCGACGTCGTCAAACCGACTGTCGTTCCCTCGGGCGAAGTTTCCTCGGCCTATTTCCAGATCGGCGAGGTCGCCTACGCGGTCGTCGGACGCAGCGATGTCGGCGGTCTCGATCGCACGGCCGAAGCGCTCGCCAAAACGCTCTACTGATCGACCTTCAAGAAGGAGAACCACATGAACAATCTCGGATATATCGGGGCCGGAGCCCGAGCCGGAGCCGTCTACGACGAAGGTCTGCGCCGGCACATGCTGCGCGTTTATAACTATATGGGCCTTGGCCTCGTCGTCACGGGCGTGATCGCGTTCTTGGTGGCTTCCACGCCCGCCCTTTACGTGCCGATCTTCTCCACCCAGCTGAAATGGGTGGTGATGCTTGCCCCGCTGGCCTTTGTGCTCTTGTTCTCGTTTCGGATGCAGACGATGTCGGCGGCCGGCGCCCAGGCGATGTTCTGGGCATTCTGCGCGGTCATGGGGCTGTCGCTGGCTTCCGTGTTCCTGGTCTTTACCGGCACCAGCATCGCACGCACCTTCTTCATCGCCGCCACCATGTTCGGCGCGACCAGCCTTTACGGCTACACGACCAAACGCGACCTGACGCAGTTCTCGTCGTTCCTGATCATGGGCCTGATCGGCGTGGTGATCGCCAGCATCGTCAATATCTTCCTGGGCTCGACCGCGCTCCAGTTCGCGATCTCGGTGATCGGCATCGCCGTCTTCATCGGCCTCACCGCCTGGGATACCCAGACTATCAAGGAGCAGTATGCGGAAAACTTCGGTGCGGAATCACAGCAGAAGCTCGCTGTCTTCGGTGCATTCTCGCTCTATCTGAACTTCATCAACATCTTCCAACTGCTGTTGAACTTCACCGGCGAGCGCGAATAGCCGGCGTTGGACCAAGACCGGAGTTGACATTATGGACAGAAACGATCAACAGGCGATCGGACAGCTCTTCGAGAAATTGGCAAGCGTCGAGCGCCAGGCGCCGCCGCGCGATGCCGAAGCAGAGCGCTTCATCCAGGACCAGATCACCCAGCAGCCTGGGGCGCCATATTACATGGCCCAGACGATCGTGGTGCAGGAGCAGGCCCTGAACGCAGCTCAGGCACGCATCGAAGAACTGGAAGAGCAGGCGCAGCAGCCGGCCGGCGGTGGACCGCTCAGCGGCTTCTTCGGCCGCAGCGGCGGCAGGCGCTCAGGCTCGGTTCCGCGGGTAGGGCGCACCGCTTCCGTTGCAACTGGAGGGCCACAGGACACGCCACAGCGGGCAGGCGGCGGTTTTCTTGCCGGCGCCGCGCAGACCGCGATGGGCGTGGCGGGCGGCGTGCTGCTCGGCAACGCGATCGCCGGCATGTTTGGCGGCGAAGCGAAGGCAGCTGAACAGCCGACGCCGCAGCCGGACGAAGCCGATCAGGCAGGCGATTCCAGCTCCGATAATGGCGGGGATTTCGGTGATATGGAGTTCTGACGAGCGACCTAGCCCGTGCCTGTGCTGGCGCTGGTGACAATTGCGGGTCAGCATAGGCGAGGCGGCGAGGGCAACATCCGGGAAGCGAGCCCTCGCCGGCGGCTAATAGCCCAGGCGCTTCAGTTCAGCCTTGACCGTCGCGATCGTCTTGAAGCGGAAGTGCTTCGTTGTGCCGTCGCGCCAATGGCAGTCGCATGTGGCGTCGAACTTCCGGCTCGCTTTCAATTGAGTCAGCGCCTTCTGGCCTGGCTTGGGGTCATCGAAGATGCGAACTTCGTACAGCGTCCCTTCGACATCGTAGTGCATCTGAGCCCAGGAAAGTATCACGATCAGTTCTTTTGCCGGGTCGTGGTCGGCGTTGGCGAGGCCCAGCGCTATGTCCGGTGTGTCGCCCTCTTGTTCACCGAGCGTGACCTGGATTGCCCGATACCTGTTGTCAGCTAGCCGTTGCAGCGCGACGAGCGGGCGTTCCGGATAGTCCTCAGCGGTCTGGTAATCGACAAAGAGTGTCTGGAGGCCGTTCCAGCTCACGGCTGTGGTGTGCGGATCGGCGTTATCCGCGAACCCAACCACACGTTTCGCGAAAGCCAGGTCATTCTCGCCTGGAGCACGATCAAAGTCCTGCGCTCGCGCGCCAGTGAGCGCGCACGCGAGGGTGAGGGCAAGAGTTGCGAGCAGCGGGAGTGTCTTCATGATTCGCAACCCTAGCATGCCCGCTGTTGCGAATGTCCAAGAGTGACCGGTCTGATCTCACCGCCAACGGATGCTATAGGCTTTAGTCGCATAAGATAGATTATGGAACTGACGTGGCCGATTAGATGTGGCGTGAAGATAGCACCTCGCGAGATCCAACCCGGGAACCCCAGCCGTAAAACCTTGGTCCTTCACGCTGATTCATAAGGGATTTCGATCGTCATGCCGTCATAAGCAGGCTCGACGTTATCAGGCGTCTCGGCCATTACCGTGGCGTAGTCGAGCGGCACATGCATATGCGTCAGCACCGCGTTCTTCGGCGCCAGTCTTCCGATCCAGCCAAGCGCCTGGCCAAGCGACAGATGGCTCGGATGGACGGTGTATTGCAGCGCGTCGATAACCAGCATGTCCAGCCCGCGCAAACGCTTGGCGGTCGCCTCCGGAAAGTCGCTGACGTCAGGGCAATAAGCCAGCCCGCCGATGCGGAAACCCAGCGAGGTGATGTCGCCATGGAGCTGCAGCAGCGGTTCGAGGGTGAGGGCGCCGCCCTCGCCTTCGATCACCACCGGCCTGTGGTGGTCGATGATATGGGCGTTGACGATCGGCGGATACGAACTGCCTTTCGGTGTTTCGAAACAGTAGCGGAACGCCTCGCGTAGGCGCAGCATGGTGGCCTGATCGGCATGGATGTCGATCCGGTGGCGCTGCTCGAGCACAAAGCCGCGCAAATCGTCTATGCCGTGGATATGGTCGGCATGCGGATGTGTATAGACCACCGCATCGATGCGCTTGACCGATGCCAGCAGCATCTGCTCACGGAAATCCGGGCCGGTGTCGATGACGACCGTGGTTCGGGCGCCACTCGCCGCGATTCGCTCGACGAGCGCTGCGGTGCGCGTGCGCCGGTTCCGGGGATTCGCGGGATCGCAATTGCCCCAGTCGCCGGTGATGCGTGGCGTGCCCGGCGATGAGCCGCAGCCGAGGACGGTAAGGCGTAACCGGTCGCTCATGCGTCAGGCGCCCGGCGCGCTCGGGCGCGGCATTTTCCTGAACAGCCGGAAGAAATTATCCGTGGTGATATCAGCGATTTCGGCCTCGCCGACGCCAATCGTCTCGGCCAGCACCTTGGCTGTATGCGCGACATAGGCGGGCTCATTGCGCTTGCCGCGGAACGGTATCGGCGCCAGATATGGCGCATCGGTTTCAACCAGCAGACGGTCGCGCGGCGTATCGGCGGCGACGGCGCGCAGCTCGGCGGAGTTTTTGAAGGTCAGGATGCCGGAAAACGAAACGTAGCCGCCAAGCGCCACACCGATCTCGGCCAGCCTGCGTCCGGACGAAAAACAGTGCAGGATGAAGGGGAAGGCGCCCTTCCCTGTTTCTTCTTCGAGTATATCAGCCATGTCATCGTCGGCGTCGCGCGAATGGATGACCAGCGGCAGACCGGTCTCGCGCGCCGCAGTGATGTGGGTGCGAAAGCCCTGCGCCTGTGCATCGCGCGGCGCATGATCGTAGAAATAGTCGAGCCCAGCCTCGCCGATCGCCACGACTTTGCGATGAGCAGAGAGCCGCACCAGATCATCGACAGTGACATCAAGCTCTTCGGCCGCATTGTGCGGATGGGTGCCAACCGAGCAATAGACCTCATCGAAAGTTTCGGCAATCTCAAGCACTTGGCTAAATCGCTTCACCCTCGTCGAGATCGTCACCATTCGGCCGATGCCGGCCGTAAGGGCGCGGGCGACAATGGCCGCCCGCTCCTCGGCGAAGTCCGGAAAGTCGAGATGGCAGTGACTGTCGACCAGCATCAGGCGCTTGTATCCGTTTGCTCGACATAACGTGGAAATACCGGTTCCGGCGCCGGCAGAGCCGTGCCTGAAACCAGCGCGTGAGCCTCGGCGACATGCGCGAAGTCGCGGCTGTCTGGCGGCACCGCCAGCAGGTCGAGCAGCTTCGCCGCCGAAGTCGGGACCACGGGCTGGCAAAGGATCGCGATGCGCCGGATCGCCTCAGCGGTCGTCCACAACACCGTTTCCATGCGCGCCGGATCGGTCTTCTTCAGCGCCCATGGCTCCTGCCCGGCGAAATAGCGGTTGGCTTCGGCTACTACGCCAAAGATCGCCGCCAGAGCAAGGTGGATGCCCTGGTCGGCCATCGTCCTGCGCGCCGTGACAAGGGCGGTATCTGCCTGATCGAGGATCGCTTTGTCGGCATCGCTCAATTCGCCGCGCTTAGGCACCACGCCGCCGCAGTTCTTGGCGATCATCGACAGCGAGCGCTGCGCCAGATTGCCGAGATCGTTGGCGAGGTCGGCATTGGTGCGGTTGACGATGGCATCGTGACTGTAGCTGCCGTCCTGGCCGAACGGCACTTCGCGCATGAAGAAATAGCGCACCTGGTCGAGGCCGTAGTGCTCGATCATCGCGAACGGGTCGACGACATTGCCGACCGACTTCGACATTTTCTCGCCACGGTTGAACAGAAAACCATGTGCGAACACGCGCTTCGGCAATTCGATGCCGGCCGACATCAGGAATGCCGGCCAGTAGACCGCGTGGAAGCGGATGATGTCCTTGCCGATGACGTGGACGTTTGCTGGCCAGAAAGACCATCTCTCATTAGCCGGATCCGGATAACCGGCGGCGGTGATGTAGTTGGTTAGGGCATCGACCCAGACATACATCACATGCTTCTCATCGCCGGGCACCGGCACGCCCCATTTGAATGTGGTGCGCGAGATCGACAGATCCTTCAGGCCGGATTTGACAAAGCTGATGATTTCATTGCGCCGCTCCGCCGGTCCGACGAATTCGGGGCTGTTCTCGTAGAGCGCGAGCAGTCTGTCCTGATAGGCGGAAAGGCGGAAGAAATAGCTCTCTTCCTCGGTCCATTCGACAGGCGAGCCGAGCGGTTCGCGGCGCACGCCGTCGTCACCGACCTTGGTTTCGGCCTCGTCGAAATAGGCTTCCTGCCGCACCGAATACCAGCCGCTGTAGCGGTCGAGGTAGATGTCGCCATTCTCCGCCATGCGCGTCCAGATCGCCTGGCAGGCCTTGTAATGACGCTCCTCGGTGGTGCGGATGAAAACATCGTTCGAGCAACCGGTCGCTTCGAGCATCGAGCGAAAGATCGCCGAGTTGCGATCGGCAAGCGCTTTCGGCGTCAGGCCTTCGGCGTCCGCCGTCTGCTGCATCTTCAAACCGTGCTCGTCGGTTCCCGAGACGAAGAAGACGTCCTTGCCATCGAGCCGCTGGAAGCGGGCCAGCGTGTCGCTGGCGATGACATTGTAGGCATGGCCGATATGCGGCTTGCCGTTCGGATAGAAAATCGGCGTCGTGACGTAGTATTTTTCGCGTGCCATGGATGAGCCGTCATGAATGTCTGAATGAAAGATGTCGCGGTGAGATATCGCATCGAAACGGCAATTGCCATCCGACGCCAATGTGGTGGCTTCGAAGTTCCTGCGATTGATTGGGAATCAATACTCAGGGCTCAAAAGCCACGCCAGCGGCCGTCACATTCGCATTGCAGAATTCAGGCGGTCGATCATGGTCAGGGCGTGCTGCTTTTTGTCGAGGTTGTAGGTCTCGGTTTCAGATATAGCGTTCAAAGCCTCGTGCCAAGTATCCGACAGCGTTTTGGCCCGCGCGAGATCGCCGGCGAGCGCGGCCTGGCTGGCGCAGGCCGACAGCAGATCAAGCGCGCGGCGATTGAATATCTCGAACGGGATCGCCTGGTCGCGGCCGGCGACCGCCTCGGCAAGACGGTAGGCGCCTGCGACATCTATCTTTTTGGACATCACCAGAGCGTCGAGGGTGGCGGCGATTTCAAGCCCGCCATACTGCGTCAACAGGATCGCATTGCGCGCGCTGCCCCCTGCCCGCTGCGCCAGCGCCGCGCGCGCCGCAGGATCCTCCGGTGGCGGCGGCTCGATGCCCTCCAGAATCGTCATCAAGCTCTCGGCATCGAGCGGCGCCAACCGCACCATCTGGCAGCGCGACCGGATCGTCGGCAGCAGACTGCCCGGCGCATGGACGATGAGGATGAACAAGGTGCGCGCGGGTGGCTCTTCAAGATTCTTCAGCAAGGCATTGGCAGCATTGGTGTTCATGTCGTCGGCGGGATCGACGATAACCACCCGGTAGCTGCCGTCGTGCGAGGTCAACGACAGAAAACGGCTGACCTTGCGGATTTCGTCGACCGTGACCACTGTCTTGAAGCTCTTGGTCTTGTCGTTGGCGGGGCGTGTAAGATGCAGCACCGAAGGATGTGCCCCGGTGGCGATCTGACGAAACAGTGACGAAGCCGGATCTGGAACGGCAAGGCTTTCCGGCGCCTGCTCGAAGGCCGGGTGCTTCAACAGATGATGCGCCAGGTGAAAGGCCAGCGTCGCCTTGCCGATGCCAACCGGTCCGGCAAAGATCAGTGCGTGCGGCAGCTTTCCCGAGCGGTAAGCGGTGGCCAGCATGTTGGCCGCTTGCAGGTGACCGACAAGACGTGGCGTCTCGGATGGCTCTGGCACCCCGTCCAGCGTGTCGTGCTGTTCGGGCGCGATGCGTTCGAAAATCATGCCGGCGCCGCCTGCCTTCTTTGCGCCGGCATCATCCTCTCGAGAGCCGCAAAGACGGTGGCGGTAACGACATCCTCCACCGCATCTAGGTCGGCTGACGCATCGACGACGACGCAGCGTTCGGGTTCAGCTGCGGCGATCGCGAGAAACGCCTCACGCCGGCGTTGGTGGATGGCCAATGTTTCCTTCTCGAAGCGGTCCGGTCCGTCAGTGCTGCCCCGCCGGGCGGTAGCGCGCCTCAAGCCCTCGGCAGGGTCGATGTCGAAGATCAGTGTCATGTCCGGCACCATGCCGTTGATGGCGACCTTCTCCAACGCGTCCATGAATGCCGGGTCGAGGCCGCCGGTGACGCCCTGGTAGACGCGCGAGGAATCCATGAAACGATCGCAAAGCACGACTGAGCCGCGCTCGACCGCCGGCCGGATGACCTGTTCGACATGGTCGGATCGCGCAGCGGCGAAAAGCAACGCTTCCATCTTGGGGCCGAACGGCTCGGCTGCGCCTGAAAGCAGGACATGCCTGACGGCCTCCGCGCCCGGCGAGCCACCCGGCTCACGTGTCACCAGCACATCGTATTTCTTGGCGCGCATCTTCTTTGCCAGTCGCTCGATCTGCGTCGACTTGCCTGCTCCTTCGCCGCCTTCAAAAGTGATGAAAAATCCGCGCGCCAAAGCCTTTGTCCATACTTCGGGGACCGTATAGTCCCGGCGGGAAAAAAGGTCCACCGCGACGGTGCTAACGCAGCCAGCCGACGGCCAGTTCCTTGGCGGCATCGAGCGCGCGCTGCGGCAGCGAGCCGACACCGATCGACTCGGCGGCAAACAGCGGCGTCTCCTGGCTCAGCGTATCGCCGATCCAGACGCGCAGCGCACCGACCGGCTGCCCCTCCTCCACCGGCGCTGCAACCGGTCCGTCATAGACGATCCTGGCGGTGAGCTTGTCGCGGTTGGTGATCGGCAGGAAGATCTGCACCGGTCCTTTTGCCTTTAACGCGACACCGGACTTGGCGCCGCCAAAGACCTGGGCTTCGCCAACCACTTCGTCCTTGGCGAATATTTCAGTCTTCTCGAAGGAGCGAACGCCCCAGTCGAGCAGCTTTCGCGCTTCCTCGGCACGCTCACGGTCGTTTGCCAGGCCGCTCATCGCCGCGATCACCCTTGTGCCATTGTGGCTGACCGAGCCGACGATGCCGAACCCGGATTGCTCGCTCGCGCCGACCGCGAGCCCGTCGGCGCCTACATCCATGGCCAGCAGCGGATTGCGGTTCCTCTGGGAAATCTTGTTCCAGGTAAAATCCTTCTGGCCGTAATAGCGGTAGAGATCCGGGTAGTTGCGCCAGATATGCAGCGCCAGAAGCGCGAGTTCGCGAACGCTCGTTTGCTGCCCATCGGCCGGCAGACCGGTGGAATTGACGAAGGTCGATTTCTGCAAGCCGATCTGGCGGGCACGCTCGGTCATCTGCGCCGCGAAGTTTGCCTCGGACCCGGCCATCCCTTCAGCGATGACGATACAGCCGTCATTGGCCGCCTGCACGGTCACGCCCTGGATCAGGTCTTCCAGCCTGATCGTCGACTTGAGCTTGGCGAACATGGTCGATGTCCCCGAAGGAGCGCCGCCTTTGCGCCAGGCGTTCTCGCTCACCACGAAGGTGTCATCGAGCGTCATGCGCCCTGATTTGATGGCGTCGAAGACCACTTCCATCGTCATCAGCTTGGCCAGCGAGGCCGGCGGGATCAAGCTGTCGGCGTCCTTGGAAAACAGCACGGTTCCGGTGTCGGCATCGATCATGAAGGCCTGCGCGGCCTTGGTCTCGAAAAGCTGTGCTGAGGCCGGCGCAAGCGAGAGCAGCAGCAGGCCGAGCGCCATAAGCCCGGTGAAAGGGTGAAAAAATTTCATCAGGGTTCGACCAGTGAGCCGGCGCTTTTGCAAGTTGGCGGAAGCCATCAGGCTTTTCCCTGGCGGATCAATCGCGCACGAAAAAAACCAGGCAGCCCCGAGCTCAGTTGCGTACAGCAAGCGCATCCGGCGCACCATGCGACCACGCTGCCTGCAGCATCTCGTCCAGGCTACCACGGCCGTCGGCAAAGAGGTTGACCGAGTACCAGTCCTTGCCTTCAAGTTCCGAGCGCTGGATCTCGGTCTTGCCGAAGCTGGAAAGCTGGGCCGCCACACGCTCCGCTTCGGCGGCATCCTCGAACGAACCCGCCGCGACATAGGCCGCGGGCGACCCGGTTGGAGGAGCTTGCCGCTTCCACGATTGAAGAATTTCGGCGGGCGACATGCCGGCGCCATCCAGCTCGGCGAACGCGTTGGAGGCACGCTGCACGCGCTCGTCCGCATAAGACAGCGACGCCACGGTGAACGGCGATTGCGCCGGCAGGTTGATCTCCGGACGCTCTGGCACGATCGGGCCGAAATCGGGCAGTACAATGTCTCCCGAAGCAGATGCTTGCACCGCCATGACAGGCCCTGCATCGGATCCCTGCCCGGAATTTGTCAGCTGACCGGGGAACGGCACGGCAGCAGCGCTCACGGGCAGGCTTGGCGACGGCCCATTCATCGCGACCATGACACCGCTGGGCAGACCGTCCGACGGATCCGGCGCCCTGTTGCCTGGACGATACGAAGCCATAAGATACTGCCCGTCATTGCCTTCGAGCGGCGCACGGCCGACATATTCGACCTTCACCTCGGCCGTACCGATATTGGCATAATCGAGCATTTCAGCAGCGCGCTTCGACACATCGATGATGCGTCCATCATGATAGGGTCCGCGATCGTTGACGCGCACAATCACCGAGCTGCCGGTCTTCATGTTGGTGACCCGCGCATAGCTCGGCAGCGGCATGGTCGGATGCGCCGCCGTCAGATCTGCCATGTCGTAAACTTCGCCGTTGGCGGTCAACCGGCCGTGGAACGCCTCACCGTACCAGGACGCGAGGCCAACCTTGGCGTAACGTTTGTCTTCCTTCGGATAATACCACTTGCCGCGCACCTGATAGGGCTTGCCGAGTTGGTCGCGTCCCCGAGATGTCTTGAACATCACGCGCGGGCTGGCTTTCACGCCATACTCGGCTTCCGAAAAATATTCCTTGGAACGAGGTTTCTTGTTGACCATCGCCTTTTGCTGCGGCCCGGCACATGCCGCAAGAAAGGCTGCCGACAAGGCAAACAGCGCGAAAGCGGAAGCGCGACGAAGACGCGGGCGCGCCGTGGTCTGCATATTTTGATCGTCCCCTATAGCATCGACGAAGGCACCGCAGCATGAACGTCAGCGATGCCAAAGCACCCACTCCAGAAACGCCGGCGACGCCCTACCCCAACCCTTTTTGTGCGCAGGAATTGTTTATCACCGTATTAACCGATTGTGGTCGGAACCGGGCGAGATTGTGGCACGGATCGTCTCGCCGATCGGCATGAAAGTCATCGCTTATCGATCAGCAACGCGGTTCGTGGCCCGCCTTGCCCTTGGCCTGGCCTGGCTGCCAGCGCAGATCAGGGACCGAAGATCACAAGCTCGGTGAACGTCAGATCTCCAGGTGCGGGTGGTCTGGGACCTTTGAAGTATTTCAGCCCCTTGTTGGGCCGGTACCATCCCACCAAACCTGGAATCGGCTCCTTGGCGTCGACAAAGCAAACCAGGATTCCGCTTCGCAAGAGAAACCGCCCCGTCGCACCGGCGCAGCGGCTCAAATCCGCAAGCGAGCGGCAATAGATGACCTGATGGGATCGGATAGCACCGTGCAACATTCGGCGCGGCATCAACACCAGGGGGAACGCTGCTCCGTCGCAAATGCAGATCAACGACAGGCAGCCCAGCGCGGCGTGTTCCTCGAGTATGTATCTCTCATCCTCGGGCAGCATCGCCAATTCCGGAAGATCGGGACGCACTTCGACTACGCGACATGACCGCTGCGCCGAACTTAAAGCCGGCAAGAAGGTAAATTGTCCGCTGGAGAAGAGCCGAAAGCCGAGCGCCCGGTTGGCTTTCAATGTCGCTTGTGCCGGCGAAATGTTCGTGTAGGTCACGTCCTTCCGCTTGAGAACCGCCGCTACCAACATGGCACCATAAGGACGGAATTCTGCATCGACTGACCAGCTTGAAAGATTGCAGCGGATTTCCTCGCTCTCCGACCCCTGATAGCGAGCATAAAGGGTGAGCACAACGCCGACGATCTGACCGGCGTGCTCCAAGGCAAAGCCATATTGTGGGAACTCGGCAACCACAGGCCGCTGCGACAAGCGGGTCAGAGCGTGTGTCCAGTAGCTCCGGTTACGCGCCGGAAAGCCCCTGCACAGGCAATCGACCACTCCCTCCCAGTCGGTTTCGCAGATTGGTCTACAGCGGAGACCGGGCGGGAGAGCGCCAAGTACGGCCAAAATCAACTCCAGAATACGATTTACTTACATGTCCCTAATGCGCTCAACATATCAGCGCTCAACGATTAATACTCCGTGCGGGTTTTAAAAACGATTTTCCACACTCAGCACAAAACACAGCTCGCCATGGCGCTTCTCACCGTCCTGGATCGCGCCGAAAGGTGCGGCCGCCACGGTTGACTTGGCGTTGAATGCGGCTTTACAGGAATGGAACGCGAACCGGTCGGGGAACGTCCTGGTGCCAATCCGGTACCGACAGCTCGAACCCGCTCCTCTCGCGATATCCTAAGTGATTGAAAAGTCACCTTGGAGGGATGGCCGAGCGGTTTAAGGCACCGGTCTTGAAAACCGGCGTGGGTGCAAGCCCACCGTGGGTTCGAATCCCACTCCCTCCGCCATATCCGGCCAATTTCTTCAATCCTGCAGGCATGACGTCGAGTTTTCCGCTCGTCGGATTCTCGACTGCCTGGTTTTAACAGGCCGGTCCGCGTCGGGGAGAACCGCCGCTCTGCCCCATGCCGCGCGCCACCTCTCGCGTCGCTGAAATGCGACAGGTGCTGATCGCGGCAACGATACCAGGTACCGGTGATACTATTGCGTAATCAACAACCTGCCACAAAGCGAAGACTGTCACCCGCCGCGCAGCCGCGCTTCGTCGGGTTGATTTCTCCGCCCGGATATGGTGCTTCTCCCGCCTATGAATAGACTATTTTCTGCGGTCCTCGCATGGACGATAGTGGCTTGGCCGGCCAGCGCAATGGACAGCGCATTGCGCGCCGGCCTGCTGAAACTCGATCCGCAAACCCGGCTGGAGCAGCGATGCGACGCCGAAATTCTCGACCGGATTACCCGCGACGACCACAAATACAAAGCCGATCGTGTCGTCGCCTACGCTTTTGCGACGCCCGAAATGGGCGCCGATGCGATCAAGAGCCCGGGTGCTGCGTTTCGCAGCAAGGGACAATGGTACCGGCTGAAATTCAGATGCGAGACAGCGCCGGACCAGGTGGAAGTCCTGCAGCTCCGCTACCGGATCGGTGATGAAATTCCGGAAAGCGACTGGCCCAAATACAACCTCTATAACTAGGCATTCGGGAGCTGTGGCCGCATTTTGCCAGTGTTTCGGCCCGATTGTCGCAAACTCTGTATATAGCTGACCTTGTTCCAACCAGTCCCTTGACGCGCGGGAACCATACACGTTAGGCCCTCCAGGCATTCGACGCGAACGGTCGGCCAACCAGCAAGGGACTTCCAGTCGATGGAAATTTTCACTGCCGCGGGCTTCTCTGCCCTGCTCCAGGTCATCGCCATCGACCTCGTGCTTGCAGGCGATAACGCCATCGTCATCGGCCTGGCCGCGGCGGGCTTGCCGGTCGAGCAGCGCAAGAGAGCGATTCTCATCGGCGTGGTGGCGGCGACGGTGCTGCGTATCGGTTTTGCCGCGATCACCGTCACTCTGCTGCAGATTGTCGGCCTGCTGCTGGCCGGCGGCATCTTGCTGCTGTGGGTGTGCTGGAAGATGTATCGCGAGCTGCGCACGTCGCATGCCGACGAGGTGGAGGCGACCGAAGCGCTGTCCAATTCCGATATCAACAGCGATCATATGGTGGCCGGCAAGGCGCGTAAGAAGACCTTGGGTCAGGCGGCATTGCAGATCGTCATCGCCGACGTGTCGATGTCGCTCGACAACGTGCTGGCGGTCGCCGGCGCAGCGCGCGATCACTTCCAGGTGCTGGTGATTGGCCTCGTCCTTTCGATCGCGCTGATGGGCCTTGCCGCGAGCTTCATCGCCAAGCTGCTGCACCGCCATCGCTGGATCGCCTATATCGGCCTTTTGATCATCTTCTATGTCGCACTCGACATGGTCTACCGGGGCGCGGTGGAAGTCTTGCCGCATGTCAGCAGTGCGGTGAGCTGACGCGTCGACTCGAATTCGCATCGGCCGGCCTTTCAGCTTCGGCGAGCCTTCGTCGAAGCTGGCGGTTGCGTTTCGCCGCAGCCGCTGCCCATACCAATGCGGCAACAAGTGTGATACTGCGCCGCCAATCCTGAAAATCCGGAAAGCTTTGATGTCCGCCCCTCGCGTCAGTTTCGTCAGCCTTGGATGCCCGAAAGCCCTTGTGGATTCGGAGCGCATCATCACGCGCCTGCGCGCCGAAGGCTACGAGATCGCCCGCAAGCACGACGGTGCCGACCTGGTCGTCGTCAACACTTGTGGCTTCCTCGATTCGGCCCGCGACGAATCACTCAACGCTATCGGCTCGGCACTTTCAGAGAATGGCAAAGTCATCGTCACCGGCTGCCTCGGCGCCGAGCCGGACGTCATCCGTGAAAGACATCCCAACGTCCTCGCCATCACCGGCCCGCAAGCCTATGAAAGCGTGATGGCGGCAGTGCATGAGGCTGCCCCCCCGAGCCACGATCCCTACATCGACCTTTTGCCGCCGCAGGGCGTCAAGCTGACGCCGCGCCACTATGCATATCTCAAGATTTCGGAAGGCTGCAACAACCGCTGCACCTTCTGCATCATACCGGCGCTGCGTGGCAACCTCGTATCGCGGCCCGCCGCCGACGTGTTGCGCGAAGCCGAGAAGCTGGCCAAGGCCGGCGTCAAGGAGATCCTCGTCATTTCGCAGGACACAAGCGCCTACGGCATCGACATCAAGTATCAGGCAAGCCAGTTCGGCGACCGCGAAGTACGGGCGAAATTCTTGGATTTGTCGGAGGAACTCGGCAAGCTCGGTGTCTGGGTGCGCATGCACTATGTCTATCCCTACCCGCATGTCGCAGACGTCATCCCACTGATGGCCGAAGGCAAGATTCTTCCCTATCTCGACATTCCGTTCCAGCACGCCTCGCCGCAGGTGCTGAAGAATATGCGTCGGCCAGCTCATGGCGAAAAGACGCTCGAGCGCATTCGCGGCTGGCGCGAAGTCTGTCCGGACCTTGCCATCCGCTCCACCTTCATCGTCGGCTTCCCCGGCGAGACGGATGACGATTTCGAGATGCTGCTCGACTGGCTGGACGAGGCCAAGATCGACCGCGCCGGCTGTTTCAAATACGAGCCGGTTAGAGGCGCCCGCTCCAACGAGCTCGGCCTCGAGCAAGTGCCGCAGGAGATCAAGGAAGCCCGCTGGCACCGCTTCATGCAGCGCCAGCAGAAGATTTCGGCAACGCAGCTCACCAAGAAAATTGGCAAGCGCCTGCCGGTCCTGATCGACGAGGCGCATGGCAATGCGGCCAAGGGCCGGACCAAATACGATGCGCCCGAAATCGACGGTTCGGTCCATATCCAGTCGCGGCGGCCATTGCGCGCCGGCGACATCGTCACGGTCAAGATCGAGCGCGCTGACGCTTACGACCTTTACGGCTCAGCTGTCTGATATTCCGTCCAAAACAAAAGGGCGCCGCGTGGCGCCCCTTCGTTCGATATGTTTCCGGCTGCCTACTGCGGCAGCTTGTCGTCGACGCCCTTCACGTAGAAATTCATGCCGAGCAGCGTGGCGTCGTCGGCGACCTCGCCCTCCTTCAGCCAAGGTGTGCCGTCCTGCTTGGCGATCGGCCCGGTGAAGGGGTTCCAGCCGTCGGCGATCTTCTTGGTGGTGGCTTCGGCCATCGCCTTGACGTCGTCGGGCATGTTGGTGAACGGCGCCAGCTTGACGGCGCCGTCCTTAATGCCGAGCCAGACATTGTCGGGCTTCCAGGTGCCGTCGAGCGCCGCCTGGACGCGGCTGATGTAGTAGGGACCCCACTCGTCGGTCAGCGCGGTCAGCTGCGCGTGCGGCGCGAACTTGATCATGTCGGAGGACTGCCCGAAGCCGTGCAGCTTGCGCTCCTCCGCCACCTGCAAGGCAGCGGTCGAGTCGGTGTGCTGGACAATGATATCGGCGCCCTGGTCGAACAATGCCTTGGCAGCGTCGGCCTCCTTGCCCGGATCGAACCAGGAGTTCACCCACACGATCTTCGCCTTGAAGTTCGGGTTGATCGACTGTGCGCCGAGCATAAAGGAATTTATGCCCATCACCACTTCTGGGATCGGGAAGGAAACGATGTAGCCGGCGACGCCCGACTTCGATTGCTTGGCGGCGATCTGGCCAAGCACGTAGCGGCCTTCATAGAAACGCGCATTGTAGATGCCGAGATTTTCAGCCGTCTTGTAACCGGTGGCATGCTCGAACATCACCTTGGGAAATTTCTTGGCGATCTTCACTTCCGGGTCCATGAAGCCGAAGGACGTGCCGAAAATGATCTTGCATCCCTCGCGCGCCAGGCGCTCGAAGGCGCGATCGGCATCGGGGCCTTCGGAGACGTTTTCGAGATAGGCGGTCTCGACCTTGTCGCCGAGTGCCTTTTCCACCTCGAGGCGACCTTGGTCGTGCTGGTAGGAGTAGCCGAAATCGCCGATCGGGCCGGTGTAGACCCAGCACGCCTTCAGCTTGTCCGCCGCCTCGGCTGAGGCCGCCAATGACAATGCGGCCGTCGTCGCCATCAGGGCAATAAGCAGTTTTTTCATTGTGTTACCTCTCTGAGTTAAGCCTTGGAGCTTCCGTCTTTTTGTTGTCAACGATCCGGAACGAATGGCTGGCCCAAGGAGGCCGGCGTGTTCATCATCGTCAAACGCTTGTTGCGCGAGATTAGAACGAGAACCACGACGGTTGCCAGATAGGGCAGCGAAGAAAGCAGTTGCGAGGGAAACGATTTTAAGAACGAAATTAACTTGTAGAGCAACCAGGGGGCGTCGACGAAGTCCTGCAGATTTATGGCTTGGACGTGAAGCTGGCCAACCCAGATCGCGCCGAAAATATAGGCGCCGGCCAGCACCCGCCATGGCCGCCAGGAGGCGAAAACGACCAGAGCCAGCGCGATCCAGCCGCGGCCGGCGGTCATGTTCTCCACCCATTGCGGTGTGTAGACCAGCGATAGGTGACCGCCGGCGAGGCCGGCACAAGCGCCGCCGAAAATCACTGAGAGATAACGGTAGCGGATGACGTGAATGCCAAGCGCATGGGCGGATGCATGGCTGTCGCCGATCGAGCGCAGCGTGAGCCCGGTGCGGGTCTTGAACAGGAACCACATGACGGCGGCGGTCAGCGCGATCGAGATGTAAAAGATTGGATCCTGACCGAACAGCAGCCTGCCGACGACCGGGATTGCGGTCAGGCCGGGAATATCGAGGTTAGGCAATCTCTCGCCGGGCTGGCCGACAAAATTCGTCCCCATCATGCCGGAAAGACCGAGGCCGAGCAGTGTCAGGGACAGGCCGGTTGCCACCTGGTTGGTGGCCAGCGACAGCGTCATGACGGCGAACAGCAGCGAGAACACTGCCCCCATGGCAATTGCCGCCAACAGCCCTATCCACGGCGAGCCGGTGAGATAGCCGGCGCCGAACCCGCCGACCGCACCCATGATCATCATGCCTTCGACGCCGAGATTGAGCACGCCGGAACGTTCGACCACCAGTTCGCCGATCGCCGCGATCAGCAGCGGCGTCGCCGCCGTGGCGATGGTCAAGAGTATGTTGACGGTGATGTCCATCAGCGGGCTTCCTCCAGTTTCGGCGCCGCCTCGAGCTTCGGCGCGGAAAAGCCGGTCAGGCGAATGCGGTAATGGATGAGCGTGTCGCAGCCGAGCACGAAGAACAAAAGCATGCCCTGGAACACTCGCGCCACCTTGTCGGAGATGCCGAGCGCGCTTTGCACTGCCTCGCCGCCGAGATAGGTCAGCGCCAGCACAAGCCCTGCGGCGACGATGCCGAGCGGATTGAGCCGGCCGAGGAATGCCACGATGATGGCGGTAAATCCGTAGCCGGGCGAGATCACCGGCTGCAATTGTCCGATCGCGCCCGAGACCTCCGAAATCCCTGCAAGTCCGGCCAGTGCGCCCGACAGCAGGAAGGCAAAGAAGACCATACGGTTAAGGCCAAACCCGGCGAAGCGCCCTGCCCTCGGGCTTGAGCCGAGCACGCGGACCTCGAAGCCTTTTAGCATGCGGCTCATCAGGATCCAGATCAGTATCGCCGCGATCAGCGCGAAGACAAATCCCCAGTTTGCCCGGCCGGATTCCGGGAGGAGTTCCGGCAGTATGGCCGAGTCGTTGAACTGGATGGTTTGCGGGAAACCATGCCCCTGCGGATCGCGCCATGGCCCGCGCACCAGCCAATCGAGGAAGAGCTGGGCGACATAGACCAGCATCAGGCTGGTCAGGATCTCGTTGGTGTTGAAGCGCGTCTTCAGCAGTGCCGGGATTGCAGCATAGGCGGCCCCGCCGACCATGCCGAGCAGAAGCATCAGCGGCAGCACCAATGGGCCTTCCAACTGCGGAAACAGCACGGGGATGATCGAGCCGACAATGCCGCCCAGGATGAACTGGCCTTCGGCGCCGATGTTCCAGATGTTGGCCTTGTAGCAGACCGACAGTCCGACCGCGATCAGGATCAGGGGGGCGGCCTTGATCGCCAGCTCATGCAGCTGCCAGACCTGGCTGATCGGTTCGATGAAGTAGATGCGGAACGCAGTCAACGGGTTGACGCCGAGCAGCGCGAACATGATGGCACCGGCAATGATCGTCAAAACGAAAGCGATGAAAGGCGAGAGTGCCGAAAACAGCATCGAGCGCTGCGGGCGTTTTACAAGTTCGAGGCGCATCAGGCCGTCTCCAGCGTATGTTCGGCATGCCCGGGTTCGGCGCCGCCCATCAGCAGCCCGATCTTCTCGAATGTCGCTTCAGCTATCGGCAGCGGCTTCGAAAGTTCGCCATTGTGCATGACCGTGATCGCATCGGAAATCTCGAACAGCTCGTCGAGGTCCTGGCTGATCACCAGCACCGCCGAGCCGCTGCGCGCCAGTTCGATCAGCGCCTGGCGGATGTGGGCCGCCGCACCCGCGTCGACCCCCCAGGTCGGCTGATTGACCACCAAGACGCTCGGCCGGCGGTCGAGTTCGCGGCCAACGATGAATTTCTGCAGATTGCCGCCCGAAAGAGCCGCAGCCTCCGGATCCGGCGAGCTCTTGCGCACGTCCATTGCCTTTATGATGCGCTGGGCAGCGGTATAGATCGCATCGCCCTTGACCATTCCACCGGCGCTGACAAACATCTTGCCATCGGTGGCGTGGCGCGACAGGAGCAGGTTCTCCGAAAGCTTCATGCGCGGTGCTGCGCCATGGCCGAGCCGCTCTTCCGGGACGAAGGCAGCGCCCATCAGGCGCCTGCCTGTGATGGTGAGGCCGCCGGCATCCTTACCGCGGATGCGGACCGAGCCGGCATCCTGCTGCAGCACCTCGCCGGAAACGGATTCGAAAAATTCGCCCTGGCCGTTGCCCGCCACACCGGCAATGCCGATCACCTCGCCGGCGCGGACTTCAAGATTGATGTTCCTGAGCGGGATCGAGAACGGGGTCGCCGGCTTGCGGGTGAGTTCGCGGATTTGAAGCAGCACCGGCGCGGTCTCGATACCCTCGGCCGGCGCCCGCATCACGGCCTGCACCTCGTTGCCGACCATCATCCGCGCCAACGAAGACGCGGTTTCCTGGCGCGGATTGCAATGGCCGACCACCTTGCCGTGACGCAGCACGGTGGCGCGGTCGCAGATCCGTTTGACCTCTTCCAGCCGGTGCGAAATGTAGAGGATGGACTTTCCTTCCGAACGCAGCCGTTCGAGCGTCTCGAACAGCTTATCGGCCTCCTGCGGCGTCAGCACCGAAGTCGGCTCGTCGAGGATGATGAGTTGTGGCGTCTGCAGCAGGCAGCGGATGATTTCGATACGCTGACGCTCGCCGACCGACAGATCACCGACCAGCGACAGCGGATCGAGAGGCAGGCCGTAACTGTAGGAGAGCGCCCTCGCCTTGGCCGCGATCGTGCTGATCGGCGAGCCGTCATCCAGCGACAGCGCGATGTTCTCCGCAGCCGTCAGCGCTTCGAACAGCGAAAAATGCTGGAAAACCATGCCGATGCCGAGCTTTTTTGCGGTACCGGGGCTGGTGATCCTGACCGCCTGGCCATTCCAGAAAATCTCGCCGGAATTCGGTTCCAGCGATCCAAACAGCATTTTCACCAGGGTCGACTTGCCGGCGCCGTTCTCGCCAAGCAACGCATGGATCTCGCCCTTGGCGATGTTGAGATCGACATGGTCGCACGCCGTCAATGTGCCGAATATCTTTGTGAGGCCGCGAACCTCAAGCAGGTTTGCGCCGTCCTGATCTGCACTCACGGTGCCTCCATCTGGTTTGCCAGACATGTTCTGTGTTCCCGCAAGCATCGTATGCGCGGGCTGCTCTCTACGGTAAGCGCCTCGCGACTTGAAAGAGCTTCAAGAATTTCAGCGGAAACTCAAGCGGTAAAGAGCAGTTCGCAAGAACGGCGGCGTTGGCGGGCCGAAAATGCGGGCTCAAGGGATAAGTATTGTTGTCCCGGTGGTCCGGCGCCCTTCGAGATCGGCATGCGCCTTGCCCGCATCGCTGAGCGCGTAACGCTGGTTGATCTTGATCTTGACGGCGCCGCTGAGCACCACATCGAACAAGGCGGCGGCGGAAGCCTCGAGATCTTCGCGCCTGGCATTGTAGACGAACAGCGTCGGCCGCGTTGCGAACAGCGAGCCCTTCTGCGCCAGCAGCGAGATGCTGAAAGGTGGGATCGGCCCAGACGATTGACCGAAGCTGACGAACGTGCCGAGCGGCCGCAGGCAATCGAGCGAGGCTGGAAACGTGTCGTTGCCGACCGAGTCATAGACAACGTCGCATTTCTTGCCACCGGTGATAGCGGCAACGCCGGCCACGAAATCCTGTTCGCGATAGTTGATCACGTGGTCGAAGCCATGCGCCTTGGCGATCTCGATCTTGTCGGTGGAACTCGCCGTGCCGATCACTGTCGCGCCGAGATGCTTGGCCCATTGGCCGAGGATCAGCCCGACACCGCCGGCCGCCGCATGAAACAGGATCGTGTCGCCAGCTTTCACCTTGAATGTACGGCGCAACAAGTACTCGGCGGTCATGCCCTTTAGCATCATCGCTGCGGCCTGTTCGTCGCTGATGCCGTCCGGCACCTTCACCACGCGGTCGGCGGCGATCACGCGCTGCCCGGCATAGGCGCCGGTCGTCACGGCGTAGGCGATGCGATCGCCGGGTTTGAGCCAGTCGACGTCCGAGCCGACATCCAAGACCACGCCGGCCGCCTCGCCGCCGGGGATCAGCGGAAATCCGCCCTGCGGCGGATAAAGGCCAGAGCGATAATAGACGTCGATGAAATTGAGACCGATCGCGGTGTGCTTGACCAGGATCTGTCCCGAGCCCGGCTGCCCGGGATCGGCATCCTCATAGGTCAGGACCTCCGGGCCGCCATGGGCATGGATGCGGATCGCTTTGGACATTTTCTGGCTCTCTTGGGATCAGGCTTTCTTGTCCGGCTTGGCGCCGAGATTTGGGAAGAACTGCATGATAGCGCCGATGCAAGCGAGGTAAAGTCCGGTGACCGTAATCCCGATCTTGATGAAATCGCTGACCTGCTCGCCCAGCACGCCAATCTGGTCGTAGAAGGAGGCAAGTGCGGCCTGCGCCAGCGCCAGCGCGCCGAAAGCGCACCAAAGCAGCGTCATGCCGAGATTGATTGGCCGCAGCCGCTTCACCCGCACCGGATGGATGAAATTGATCGGCACGAAGGTGAGAATGCCGGCCACCACGACCACGGCGAAGGAAACCCATTGTCCGGGCTCGATGACGAACAGCGTGAACACCACCATGTTCCAGACGACCGGAAAGCCCTTGAAGAAATTCTCCTTCGTCTTCATGCCGGTATCGGCATAGTAGATTGCGCTCGACACCACGATTATCGCCGCCGACAGGAACGACAGGCGCTCGCCCATGAAGCCGCGCTGATAGAGCGCGAAGGCCGGAATCAACACGTAGGTCACGTAGTCGATGATGTTGTCGAGCAGTTCGCCAGACCATGTCGGCAGGATTTCCTTGACGTCGAGCTTCCTGGCGATCGGCCCATCGATGCCATCGACGAAAAGTGCCAGGCCCAGCCACCAGAACATCGCCGTCCAGCGCTGCTCGCTTGCTGCCACTAGCGACAGAAACGCCAGGAATGAGCCCGACGCGGTCAAGAGATGGACCGAGAACGCCCGCGCCTGCGGCCATGTGACTTTCTTCTTCGGCCGCGGAATCCGGTCGGCGATTTTCCTGGCCGTCGTCTTCTTGCTCACGGGCCCCGCCAGTCCAGCTTGCAGATTTCGGCCGAACGGCCAGCAAAGTTCCAGTTGCGGCCAAAGGCCCGCATTTTGCTCTTGTCGGATTTGGCGACGATGATTTCCGGCGCAATCCAGTATTCCGAATTGCTGATGACCGTATCCTTGTCGCGATCCTTTCCGGTGATTGGCGTCACCGCGCCATCGATGATCTTCGGTATCTGGAAGATGCGCGTTTTCTCACGCGTCTCGTAGGTGATCGGCACCTGCTCGGCGCCGAGGAACTGTCCGACCAGGATGGAGAGCAGCGATGTGGTTCCACCGGCCTTGCCGGTGAAGATCTTGGTCAGTGCCTTCATAGCGTAAACCGAGGCGCGCTTGTCGATGAACAAACCGGCCGTCCAATTGCCGCGACTCATATAACCGGGGATTTCCATGACCAGCCCAAGATTGAGACCGGACAGGTCGACCTCGCCGAAATGACCGGCATCGATGCGGAATCCGGCCCAGGTCTGGCAATAGCCTTCGGTCGGCGGATGATTGCCGAGCGACAGCACGCAAGGGCAAAAAACCGTGCAATTGCAGGAGAGGACGAGCTCTCCCTTCATTGCCCAGTTTTGATCCGTCATCGAATTCTCCCCCCTCATGCCGAGACTACTAGTAGCGCTGCTGCCCAGACAAGCAGTATCGCACCGCCCAACCGCGTCGGCAGATTGCCTGCCGTCTGTTTTTCGACCAGGCTGAACAGGCCGATCAGCGCCATCCAGAACACGTTCATCACACCGACCGCAAACATTACCAGCATCAGCGCCCAGCAGCATCCAAGGCACCACAGGCCCTGCTCCATGCCGAGCCGGAAAATGCGAATGGGCCTGGCGCTCCAGTTGGCGAACAGGACCGAGAACGGATTTCTGCACTTCTCCAGGCAGGCTTCCTTCAGCCAGCTGAACTGATAGAGACCAGCGATCGACAGCGCGGCTGCTCCGGCAATTCCAACCAGCGGATCGAGCATCTGCCCGGATGACGCGAATGCATGGATTGCGAGCGTCAGGGCAGCGAACATTGCCGAGGCGACAAGCCAGACGCTCAAATATCCAGCGACCAGGATCAGCGGATGGACGACCGGCTCCCTCTTGATCCGGGCGGTATCTGCGATCTCGCAATAGGTGCGGATCATCGGCGCCGCGGAGGGCAGCATGGTCGCGATGGCCATCAACAGCCACATCGCGGTGAGTGCCTCGCCTTGCGCGCCTAGGCTTGCGCGAAGCGGCGCCGGCGCAAGGCAGAGAGCGAATAAACGCGCAAGGAAATCCGGTAGCGGCAGTTGCGGCAGGTATTCCAGCACGGCAGCGCCGGGGAGCCGGCTTACGGCACCACGAACTGCCATTACGCCGAGAAGAAGCCAGGCAAGGGCGATGCCCATGCCGGCAACGACGCTCACCGCCAGTCGAGGGTTGCGCGCAACGCTCGCCATCGCGCGGCCGGTGCCGTCGAGGTGGCTGAAATCGTCTTGTTGGCCGGTCATGGCAACCGAATGGGCCGAATCGCCGCGTTGATCAAGCCGCATCACCTGACCTATATGGACCAACAGGTCGGACGGGCCTCACCTCGCAATCCGGAAGCCGAATTTGAACCATCGGGAAACAGCACGGATACTGGTCGCAGGCAGCGGCCCTGCGGGGCTGATCGCGGCGCTTGGCTTTGCCGAGGCGGGCTTTCCCGTGACGCTCGTCGGACCCGAAGCAGCCGGCCCCGATGGCCGGACGACAGCCTTGATGAACCCTGCCCTGAAGATGTTCGAACGGCTCGGGATCTTCGACGGAATCAGGTCGCACGCAGCGCCGCTCAAGGTGATGCGCATCGTTGACGCAACCAACCGGCTGATCCGCAGCCCGACAGTGACCTTTCGTGCCAGCGAGATCAACGAAGAGCAATTCGGGCTGAACTTGCCCAACAGCGTTCTCAACCGCACGCTAGCCGAGGCTGTCGCGCATTCGGGCATCGAATGGCGAAAGTCGATGGTGGAGGCATGGCGCCTCGATGCCGACCATGCCCATGCCGTTCTCGCCGATGGCAGCGAGGTTGAGGCGTCGTTGGCGGTTGGCGCCGATGGCCGTCAGTCGCCGGCCCGCGAGGCAGCCGGCATCCGCACCTCGGTCCGATCCTATCCGCAGGCGGCGCTGGTGCTCAATTTCGGTCACCGCAGCGATCATGCCTTCACCTCGACCGAATTCCACACCGAGACCGGTCCGTTCACACAGGTTCCCCTGCCCGGCAACCGGTCCAGCCTTGTCTGGGTGCTCGAACCCGATATCGCCAGGGACCTTGCAGCACTCGACGACGCCGAGCTTTCGGCGCGGGTCGAACAGCGAATGCAATCGATGCTGGGCCGCGTTTCGGTTGAGCCCGGCCGGCAGGTCTATCCCCTTTCAGCGGTGAGCCCGTGGCGGTTTGCGCATCGCCGCGTGGCACTTGTCGGTGAAGCCGCCCACGTGTTTCCCCCAATCGGCGCGCAAGGCCTCAATCTCGGCATCCGGGACATCGACGACCTGATTGGTACCGCAAGCAGAAACCGCTCGGACCCGGGCGCCGCCCAGGCGCTTGCAGCCTATGATTTCAATCGGCGGCCGGACATTCTGGCGCGCAGCAGCGCGGTCAATCTGCTGAACATGTCGTTGCTTTCCGACATGCTGCCGGCCCAGTTGGTGCGCAGCGCTGGCCTGGGCGCGCTTGAGGGGTTTGCGCCGTTGCGGGCGTTTTTCATGCGCGAGGGTCTTCGACCCGGCAGCGGTTTTGCGGCGTTTTTTGGCGGATTGCGAAAACCGGCTGCGCGATAGCGATCTTGGGCACCGCCCTTGATCCGCATCTTGGCATCAAGGGGATCGGGATTGAATTGACGCGGCGTCTGCGCCAAATAATGACGATGTCGACCGTAAGGTCTGGGCCAATCTTTGCCGGATTGGTGCGTAAGAGTCTAAAGTCCTGGAGCGTTTTCTTGCGTGTTTCAGGATGCGTGGCGTTCAAGAAGTTCAAGTGGTGAGTACGATGAAGACAGCCAAATTCTCGATCGGACAGGTGGTTCGGCACCGGCTGTTTCCATTCCGCGGCGTCATTTTCGACGTCGACCCGCAATTCGCCAATACCGACGAATGGTACGAGGCGATCCCCGCTGACGTGCGGCCGCGCAAGGACCAGCCTTTCTATCATCTGCTCGCCGAGAATTCCGAAACGGAATACATCGCCTATGTGTCCGAGCAGAATTTACTCGAGGACCGGTCGGGCGAACCGGTCCGGCATCCGCAGATTGGTGAAATGTTCGACAAGAAGCCGGACGGACGCTACGAGCCAAAGCACCAATTGCGACATTGACTTAGTCGGGATCGGGCTGGGACAGGCTTGAGACATGGCTTGACCCGACAAACGTCCGGTCCAAACGAAAAAAGCGGGGCATGAACCCCGCTTTTTGTTGGTTCGAAAACCCGTCGATCAGTTGGCGGCCTTCGCCTTCTCCTGCTCTTCCTTGAGCTTCTTGGCAAAATCCTGATTGTTCTTGGCGACGAAGTCCTGGAGCTTTTTCTGCCGGTCCTCGATGTCCGACTGCTGCAGCGGCGGGCCGTCGAAGGCGCCGCTGAAGCCGGTCAGCGCAATCTTGATCGGGTTCGGCTGGTTTTGGAAATTGACTGAGGTGAGCGTCAGCGCCGATCCCTTCTTGAAGGATGCGACGAGCTGATCGCTCAACGGGACTTCCGCCACGCAGCGATCCGGGAAACAGATCACATAGTCGAGCTTCTGCGCCTTGCCGCCGTCGATCTGGAGGCCGATGCCGGGAGGAACCAGACGGCCGGTCGGAACCGTCACCTGAAACACCTTGCGGTTCACCTTGCCCTTCAATTCGATCAGGCTGACGCCGGTGATGAGCTGGCCGTTGCCGGCGGTGGTGATGTTCTGGACATTGCAGATGTCGACGTCTTCCTGCTTGGTGCAGGCCTTGAACCAGCCTTGCGGAATCTGCTGTTGCTGCTGCGCGGAAGCAGCGGGAATCCCGGCGCCGAGAATGCCGACCACGCCAGCGGCCATGACCGACAGGCGGTACGCGTTGCTGTTCAGGCTCGTCATGTCGTGCATTCCTCTCAAATGATCCCGGAACCGGCTTTTTCCCGCCGTGTGGTCCAGCTACCTGTTGCCGAAATGAGGCAACAGAATGACTTCGGACGGCGTGTTACACTGCAAGCGATGCCGAATCCAGCCCGGGCCTCGCGAATCTTGGCCGACGGGTTGGTCAAGGGGTTGGCCGGTGCACGACCGGCTCATGTATGCTGCGCATCGAATCGGGAAGGAGACGGTCATGGGCCGCGTTGTCGTTTGGCTGATCGCCGCAATCTTGTTTGTCGGCCTTTCCCTGCAGCCGGCCCTGTCGGAACCGAAGCACGCGCTTGCCATGCAGGGCGAGCCGGCGATGCCGTCCGACTACAAGCATTTCAACTACGTGAATCCCGACGCGCCTAAGGGCGGCAGCATTACCTATTGCGTCGTCTGCAGCTTCGACAATCTCAATCCGTTCATCCTGAGAAGCCTGCGCACCACCGCGCGCGGCATGATGGATCAAGCCTTTGGCAATCTCGTCTTCGAGCCGTTGATGCAGCGCAACTACGACGAGGCCTTCAGTCTCTACGGCCTGCTCGCCGATACCGCCGACATGGATCCCGAGCGCAAGAGCATCGAATTCCACCTCGATCCCAGCGCAAAATGGTCGGACGGCGAGCCGGTGACGCCGGAAGACGTGTTGTTCACCTATGACGTCTTCACCGAGAAGGGCCGGCCACCTTACAGCCTGCGGATGAAAGCGATCGCCAAGCTCGAAAAGACCGGTGACCGCAGTGTGCGCTTCACCTTCAACGACAAGGCGGACCGCGAATTTCCGCTGATCATTGCGCTGACGCCGATCATCCCGAAACACGCATTCAACAAGGACACCTTCGACAGGACGACGCTGAAGCCGGTGATCGGCAGCGGGCCTTACACGGTGGCGCAAGTCGTGCCCGGCCAGCGCATCGTGTTCAAGCGCAATCCGGACTATTGGGGCAAGGACGTGCCGTCCAAGCGCGGCTTCGACAATTACGACCAGATCACCATCGAATATTTCCTCAACGCCAACGCCAAGCAGGAAGCGTTCAAGAAGGGCATCTGCGCCATCGACGACGACAGCGACCCGGTCAAACGCGAGCGCGATCTCGATTTTCCGGCCTTCCACAGGGGCGAGGTCATCGCCGAAACTTTCGATACCGGCATTCCGCCGGCGGTCAACGGTTTCCTGTTCAACACGCGGCTGCCGAAATTTTCCAACCCGGTCGTGCGGCGCGCGCTCGGCATGCTCTACGATTTCGAATGGGCCAACAAGAATCTGTTCGGCGGCAAATACACGCGCACAATGAGCTTTTGGCAGAATTCCGAGCTGTCCGCGCTCGGCCACCCGGCCAGCGAAAGGGAAAAGGCCCTGCTGGCCCCCTACCCCGGCCGCGTGCCCGCAGATGTCATGGACGGCACCTACAGGCCGCCCGTTACCGACGGCTCCGGCCAGGACCGCAAGGTGCTGAAGGCGGCATTCGAGCTGCTGAAGAGCGCGGGCTATACGTTGCAGGACGGCGCGATGCTCGATCCCGAGGGAAAGCCGTTCGGTTTCGAGATACTGACCGCCTCGCAGGATGAAGAGCGACTTGCCGCTATCTATCAGCGCACCCTTGAGAAGCTCGGCATCGATGTCGGCATCCGCAGCCTCGACGGTGATCAGATCCAGTCGCGCAAGCAGCGTTTCGATTTCGAGGTGCTGGTCGGCTCGACCGGTTTCAACAACTCGCTGTCGCCGGGTATCGAGCAAACCGGGCGCTGGGGATCGGCTGCCGCCAAGGCCGAAGGATCGTTCAACCTCGCCGGCGTCGCCGATCCGGCGGTGGATGCGGCGATCGAGGCGATGCTGAGAGCTCGCTCGAAGGAGGACTATGTCGCCGCCGTCCGCGTTCTCGACCGGCTGCTGATCTCCGGCAACTACATGGTGCCGACCCAGCACAACAACCAGCAATGGCTTGCCTATTGGAACTATCTGGAACATCCGCAAAAGACGCCCATATACGGTTATCAGTTGCCGACCTGGTGGCGCAAACCGAAGTGACCTCTTCAGAACAGGAGACCAAGATGAACGACGAGAACTCGATTACCGTCGATGTGGTCTCCGACGTGGTATGCCCCTGGTGCTTTATCGGCCAGAAACGGCTCGACAAGGCGATTGCCGCCGTCGATATCGACGTTCACATACGCTGGCGGCCCTTCCAACTCGACCCGACAATCCCGCCCGAAGGCAAGAACCGCCGCGACTATATGGTGGCGAAATTCGGCAGCGAGCAACGCATCCGCGAAATCCATGCCCGGATCGAGCCGCTGGGCGAGGCTGAAGGCATCTCCTTCGCCTTCGACGCCATCAAGGTCGCGCCCAATACGCTGGATGCGCACCGTCTCATTCGCTGGGCCGGGACGGCCGGCGAGGCGGTTCAGAACCGGCTGGTGCGCCGGCTGTTCCAACTGAATTTCGAGGAAGGCGCCAATCTCGGCGATCATGCCGTGCTGATCGAAGCCGCCCGCGAGGCCGGCATGGATGCCTCCGTGGTCGAAACGCTTCTGCCGACCGACGCCGATGTCGAGGCGGTGCGCACCGAAATCGCCACCGCTTCGCGCATGGGCATATCGGGCGTGCCGTGCTTTCTGCTTGAAGGCAAATATGCGGTGATGGGCGCCCAGGACGCCGATACGCTTGCCGATGCACTCCGCCAGGTCGCCGCAGCCAAGGCACGCGGCGAACTGGAAACGGCCAACTGAGTCGGACTATTTCACCGTCACCTTGGCCTTGCTGACGAAAAAGCCATGGCCATGCTTGCCGGTGCAGGTCAATCCCCTGGTGGATGACTGGCAGGAAAACGGCCCCTTGCTCCAGCTATTGCCGTACGCCAGCTTGGTGACGTCGCCGCAGCAGCCTTGCTCGCCCGGATTCTTGATCAGCGTCGCCGGGCCTTTCGGGCCGAGGATGATGGTGACGTAGCTGGGCTCGACGCGCGAACAACTCAGTTCCGGTCCGCCATCCTGCGGCTCGTAGGTGCTGGTGCCGCCCTTCGGCGTGTAGATGCAGCCAATATTGCCGGACGGCGTGTTGAACTCGATCTGTCCCTCGGCGTTTGCGGGAACGGTCTGGCTGCCGGCATATGTCGGCGGCAGCCAGGCCAACATTGCGAGCATCGCCACAACCAATGTCCGTGCAAGCATGAAGAACTCCCCCGGTTCAAACCTTGATGCATCCGGGCAGGTTCGATCCGCAGCGCATCATTGTCAAACGCAGTTTGCGCGCGCTCTAAAAAAGTACGGTCTGATCGATGTTGGTCTGCATCCTGGACTGTAACGGCAAGTCAGTGCCTGGCCGATTACGGGGTCCTGACAAGGCGGCTTCAACCACGAATCATACGGTCACGTTCTGGCCGCCGACGAGGTCGGACCTGACTGTAAAGGCGGACTGAAGATCGGTTCAGGCTGTGAAGATCGACCGCTGGGCGGCGCTTCTATGTTCACAAAGCTGTGTGAAGACCTTCCCTAGGGGAAGGTCTCTACTTGCTCCGGCGCAGGCAAGTAACTACTTGAAATGGCGTTGGTATTCCACCCCTCGAAACGTAACGGCCTAACGCCGCGATCATTCATTCTGTTGCTCCACTGCAACGGCCCGCGAGCTAAGCCACCTGCGGCCGGAGAAAAGCTAATGGAAAATGATCAATTGGTGTTACTGTCCGTAACAAAAGAAAAATCGTTTGGGCGGGATAGTGATTCGGGTCGATAGACCAACGCGACATTCAATATCGGAAAAATGGCTCCGCGGTGCCGCAAGGCAGTCGCCCCTGACGCCCGTATCGTCGATGCGCAGCTTCTGGGGACTGGTGCGGGCCTACTGGTTCTCAGACCGCTGGATGGAAGCCTGGACGCTGACACTGGTGATCGCCCTGCTCACCGCGCTCTCCAGCAAGTCAGGCGTCTGGTTTGCCGTAGCATCCGGAGAGCTGGTCAACTCGATCGCCTTTTTCCACGATGCCGCAAACACCACCCCGCTTCAGACACTGCTGACCAATGCCGGGATACTTGTCCTCCTGGTCTTGCTCAAGGATGCGGGTTTTACCGGTATCCGCAGCCTGGTATCCGCAACTTTGCATCGCAAGTGGCGCGGCTGGCTGGACAGCCAGTTCAACGAAGCCCTGCTTGACGCCAATCACACCCATTTCCACGCTCAGCATGGCTCGTCAGGTGCCGCCGCTCCCGACAATATCGATCAGCGCATCCAGGAATCGATCAAGGATATGACGGGCGGAGCCATCGGCCTCGCGATGGGGGTTCTGGCCGTTGCTACTTCATTGTATTTCGTTGGCCAGCAACTGCTTGCGCACTCGGCGGAGGTCAAGGGGCTGGAGTTCCTCGGCAGCTATGGCAGCGCCGTTCTCGCCTTTCTGGCGGTCGCCACCTATGTGCCGTTGAACACCTGGATCGCGGTCAAGCTGGGCAGGCTGCTGGAACGGCTCAATGTCAGGATGCAGCAGGCCGAAGGCAGCTATCGCGGCGAGCTGATCACGTTCCTGCGCCGCAGTTTTCATGTCGCCGCATCGCAAGGCGAGAACGTGCAGAAGGCAGTGCACACCCAGCGCTATGTCGACATCGACCGCACCTGGGCGCGGCTGAACATCGTCAACACAGGCTACAATTCATTCGAGCTGATCTACAATTTCATCGGTGCCCGCATTGTCGCCTACGGGCCAGGCTTGGTTCCCTTTATCCATAACGGCTTCGATCTCAAGGGCTACATAACCGGCTCCGAGATGGTCAACTCGCTGATCAGTCAATGCTCGTGGTTCATCCACGTCATGCCTGCCATCGCCGCGCTGCGGGCCAACAGCCAGCGCGTCACGGAACTCGCAAACGCGATCGAAAACGTCCAGCACCCGCAGGAATTTTATCAGCAGACCGGCCGGTCCGACTTCCGCTACGACCGCCAAAACCCGGTCTTCGGCCTGACCATCCAGAAACTAGAGCTTGCGCATCAGGGCGAGGACGCAACGCCCTTCCTGAGTGCTGCAAATTTGCGCTTCCGGCGTGGCGAGTGGACTTTCCTCAAGGGCGAATCCGGTTGCGGCAAGACCTCGCTGATCAAGGCGATCAACGGCCTGTGGCCTTACGGCCGCGGCACCATCGTCTTCCCTGAAGGGGTCAGGAGTTTCTACGCCGCCCAGGAGGTGAAGCTGCAGCAGGTTTCACTGAGGCAACTGGTCTGCCTGCCCGGTTCCGAGCATGATTACGCCGACGTGCAGGTCGCATCCGCCCTGCACAAGGCCGGCCTCGGCGATTTCATCGAGCATTTGGCCGATGAGAGCCGTGAAGGAAAGATCTGGGACCAGGTTCTGTCGGGTGGGCAGAAACAGAAGCTGGTTGTCGCCCGCATCGTGCTGCAGCAGCCAGGATTGCTGTTCCTCGATGAAGCCACCGGCGCGCTCGACCCCGATGGACGGATCGCCTTCCACCAGGCGATCAAGGACAATTGCCCTGATGCAACTGTGATCTCGATCATGCATGAGGCGACGCCGCCGAGATCGCTCGCGGGCACCGAATTCTACCACAGCGTGGTTGCGATCGCCGACGGCGTCGCCACCAAGAAGCCGCTGGTTCCGAGCTTGCCGGTCGAGCTCACCACCATCCTCACGCAGCCGACGCGGCCGGCCGAGGACAAATGGCTGCGCTTTCCCCGCCGGCTGAAGCAGAGATAGCCGCGGTACCATTGCCAGCGTCCAGCCAGCCTGCCACGTCGCCCGATCACAGTCTCGCGATCCAGTCGGTTTGCCGCCGCTTTAACCCGCTCTCACGATTGACTCGGCAAGGCGCTCTCCTATGTTGCGCCGGCTTGCAGAATCTCAACTCGAACCCGCGAGCAGAAAGGTCACCGCGCCATGCCTGGCGACAGTCACAGTCGAACGCAACCGCCGTCCGCTTGACGTGACCTGACCGGCTCACGTCCTGCCGGACGGCAAGGAGTGAGCCATGAACGAGTTTTCCCCCGTTGCGGGCGGCGATGCCATCGCCATCGCCCGCGTGCTTGCCAACGAACACATCGCCGACATCGTCGAGGCCTTGAACCAGGAGCCCCGCGAGACGGCATCGGAGCTGCTTTGCGAGGTGCCGTTCGAGCGGCTGGTCGAGATCTTCGACCAGCCTGAACTCGACGGCGCAGCCGAACTGGTCGAGGCGCTGCCCCGCATCAAGGCAGGCAGACTGCTTGCCGCCATGTCGGTCGACCGTGCCGCCGACATACTGCGCGATCTGAACGAACCGGCTCGTTCCGAGCTGCTTGGTGGCCTGGCGCCACCGCTGCGCGTGACGCTGCTCGCCATTCTCGGCTACCCCGAGGGCAGCGCCGCCTCGCTCATGACGACCGAATATGTCAGCGTGCCGCCGGACTGGAGCGTGGCCCGCACTCTGGATTATATCCGCAAGGTGGAGCGGACGCGCGAAACTGTCTACGCGATCTACATCGTCGATCCGCAAACGCATGTCCTGTTGCGCTCGACCAGCCTGCGTCGACTGATCGCTGGCGAGCCCGACGAGCTGATCATGGCAATAGCGCCGGATCGTGCGCCTATCACCGTTTCACCGCTGACCGATAGTGAAAAGGTTGCTCAGTTGATCTCGAAATATGATCTGCTCGCCGTCCCGGTCGTGGACAACGGCAAGCTCCTCGGCATCGTTACCATCGACGATATTATCGACACGATGATCGAGGAAACGACCGAGGACGTGCATCGTTTCGGCGGCATGGAGGCTCTGGACGAGCCCTATATGAAGATGGGCTTTCTAGCGATGATCCAGAAGCGCGCCGGCTGGCTATGCGCGCTGTTTATCAGCGAGATGCTGACCGCCAACGCGATGCAAAGCTACGAGGGCGAGCTGGAAAAGGCGATCGTGCTGACGCTATTCATTCCATTGATCATGAGCTCCGGCGGCAATTCCGGCTCGCAGGCGACCTCGCTCGTCATCCGGGCGCTGGCGCTGCGCGAGATCGGCCTTGGCGACTGGTGGCGGGTGGCATTGCGCGAGCTGCCCACCGGCCTGGTGCTTGGCTCGATTCTTGGCGTGGTCGGCGTCTGCCGCATTGCGCTCTGGCAGTATCTCGGCTTCTACGACTACGGCCCGCACTGGCCGCTGATCGCAATGACGATCGGCGCCACGCTGGTTGGCATCGTCACCTTCGGCTCGCTGTCTGGATCGATGCTGCCGTTCGCCCTGAAGCGCATCGGCTTCGACCCGGCCAGCGCATCGGCTCCGTTCGTGGCCACGCTGGTCGACGTCACCGGGCTGGTGATCTATTTTTCGGTTGCGCTGGTGATCCTGCGCGGAACGCTGCTGTAAAAAACTCACGCACTTCCATCGCGGCAATTTCGTTGCCGCGATGGGTTTATTGTCGCGTCAGACGCGCTCTCCATCCTTCACCCGGTAAGTCGGCCTGTACATGGTGACGAGTTCTTCCGCCGCGGTCGGATGCACCGCCATGGTGCGATCGAAATCATCCTTGGTCAGCCCCGCCTTCAGGGGTATGCCGAGAAGCTGCGCCATTTCGCCGGCATCCGGCCCGAGGATGTGGGCGCCGAGGACCTTTTTCGAGGCGCCGTCGACGACCAGCTTCATCAGCATCTTTTCATCGCGGCCGGAAAGTGTGTGCCGCATCGGCCGGAAGGTGGCCCGGTAGATTTCAAGATCCGAGAAGCGTTTTGCCGCCTCATCCTCCGACAGGCCGACCGTGCCGATCTCGGGCTGCGAAAAGACTGCGGTAGCGATCGTGTCGTGGTCGGGCGCCGTCGGATTGTCCTTGAAGGCGGTCTCGACGAAGCACATCGCCTCGTGGATTGCCACCGGCGTCAATTGCACGCGGTGGGTGACGTCACCGATTGCCCAGATGTTGTCGATGTTCGTGCGGGAGTATTCGTCGACGTGGATTGCCCCGGTTTTGGTCATCTCGATGCCAACGCCTTCCAGGCCCATGTTCTCGGTATTGGGAATGCGGCCGATGGCGAGCATGACCTGGTCGACCGTCAGCACGGTGCCGCCGGTGACAAGCGCGTCGAGCCGGCCGTCAGGCCGCTTCCTGACCCACTCGGACACGGCGTGGCAGAGGATTTTTATCCCCTTCTTTTCCATCGTTTCGTGCAGCATACGTCTGAGGTCCATGTCGAAACGGCTGAGGATCTCCTTGCCGCGGTAGACCAGCGTCGTGTCGACGCCAAGGCCGTGAAAGATGTTGGCGAATTCGACGGCGATGTAGCCGCCGCCCTCGATCATGATTGCCTTCGGCAACTCCTTTAGATCGAAGGCCTCGTTGGAAAAGATACAGTGCTCATGGCCGGGCAATGCCGGATGCGGCGCCGGGCGCCCGCCGGTAGCGATCAGGATCTGGTCGGCGGTAACGGTGCGATCCTCACCGAGAAGATGCACCACATGCGGATCGACCAGGGTGGCGCGCGAATGAAAGACCTCGCCGCCGGCGCCCTGCACGTTCTTCTTGTAGATGGCCTCCAGCCGGCTGATTTCCCGGTCCTTGTTGGCGACCAGCGTCTGCCAGTCGAAACGCGCCTCAGGCACCGTCCAGCCATAACCGGCGGCGTCGGCGAAATGCTCGGGGAATTGCGAGGCGTAGACATAGAGCTTCTTCGGCACGCAGCCGCGGATCACGCATGTGCCGCCGTAGCGATATTCCTCGGCAATGCCGACACGCTTGCCGAGTGCGGCCGCGACGCGCGCCGCCCTCACCCCGCCGGAGCCGCCGCCGATGACGAAAAGATCGTAGTCGTAACCGGCCATGGCTGAACTCCTTGCCCCTCAAACACCGAGACAGGTAGGCTGCCGACTATCAAAAGAAAAGCCCGGACTTGCCGGGCTTTCTGGTCCAGTGTCGGTCAGGCCGCTCTGAAGTCCGCAATCAATTCGGTGTGGCGTCCGCGGGAGCTGCGCCGTCGGCCGGAGCGGTACCGTCGGCAGGTGCAGCCGGCGCCTTGGCATTCGCCGCTGCGCCCAGGGTCTCGCCGACCTGCTGGGCCAGATCGCGAGCCAGGCCGTTCTGCCAGATCTCGGCAGCCTTCACCAGTTCGCGCGTTACGATCGGGCCGTTATCGAGCAGCTTCTTGCCGGAATCGGAATTGTAGAAGGCGGCAATTTCATTGAGTTCCTTTTCCGAGAACACCTTTGCATAGGCGAGCGCTGCTTCCTTTTCCAGGTCGGCGCGGCGCGATGCCAGGACCATCGCCTTCTCGTTGATCGTCTTTGCGATCAGTTCCTGCATGTCCGGGTTCTTCTGGATCAGCTGCTGCTCGAGTGCCGCGGCCGCTTGCGGCAGGATGTTGTCGAATGTATCCGTCGCATGGATCGCCGCGACCGCGGCGCGCGCCGCCTTCAAATGCGCATCGGTGACGTCCTGCGAAAACGCAGGCGACGAAAACGCGAAAACGGCCGAGGCCGCCAGCATGGCAAAAAAGCGGCCAACCCGGTTATGCAACATCATGATCGGTAAAACTCCCTGATTTTCGGGCGGCATGGACGGTTTGGATGCCATCGCCGCCGGCTATAATGGCCGTTGATGCCAGCCCGATGAAAAGACCATGCTCGACCACGCCCGGAATGGCGTGGAGAGCATTCGAAAGCGCTCTTGTATCCGGAATGCGGCCAAAAGATGCATCGAGGATAAAATGGCCGCCGTCTGTAACAAATGGCTGGCTCCCCGTCATCCTCAATGTAACAGGGCCGGAAAGGCCAAGGTTTGCAGCCGCCGCGCCAACCGCAATTTCGGTGGCGCGCAGGCCGAACCGGTTGACTTCGATGGGCAGCGGAAAACGACCGATCATCTCGACCATCTTGGAGCTGTCGGCGATGACGATCATGCGGCCGGAGGCCGCCGCGACGATCTTTTCGCGCAGCAGCGCGCCGCCGCCGCCCTTGACCAATGTCAGTGCAGGATCGATCTCGTCGGCGCCGTCGATGGTAAGGTCGAGCTCGGGCGTTTGCTCAAGGGTCGACAGAGGCACACCAAGCTCGGTGCAAAGGACGGCGGTGCGCTCGGAGGTCGGCACGCCGATGACAGTCAGGCCGGTGGCGACCTTGTCGGCGAGCAGCCGTACGAACTCATCCGCCGTCGTGCCGGTGCCGATGCCGAGCCGCATGCCATCCGTGACATGGGCAAGCGCTGCTCGCGCGGCCTCAACCTTCAATTGCCTCGCATCCATGCCGGGTCCCGAGATTTGTTTCGGCGCTCGTAGCATTTTTGCCGGGCTGGTCAAAGGACCTTGCCCGCGGTGGATAAGCCGGCTTGCCTGAACGGGCCGCAGCGGTTATCGCCTGCCGGCAATCGAATCGTCACAGGACAGGCCATGACCCGACCGATCATCGTGTTCGACCTCGACGGGACGCTGATCGACACGGCGCCGGACCTGCTCGACAGTCTCAACCACAGCCTTGCCGCCAGCCAGCTCGCGGCCGTCGACGAAGCCGGCTTCAAGCGCTTCGTCGGCCATGGCGGCCGGGTGATGATCGAGCGCGCTCACGCAGCGCAGCATAGGTCACTGGCAGTGGAGGAGCACGACCGCCTGCTCAAGCTGTTTCTGGACCATTACACCGTTAACATCCCCGGCAAATCGCGCCCCTACCCCGGCGTCCCCGAGGCGATCGCACGGTTCGAGGCAGCCGGTTACCTGCTGGCCATCTGCACCAACAAATACGAGGCCAATTCGGTGGCATTGATCGAAGCGCTCGGTATGACCAGGCATTTCGCGGCGATCTGCGGCCAGGACAGTTTTCCGTTCCGCAAGCCCGACCCGCGCCATCTCACGCAGACCATCGCGCGCGCCGGCGGCGACCCGCACCGTGCACTGATGGTCGGTGATTCGCAGACCGACATCGACACGGCAAAGGCCGCCGGGATTCCTGTGGTGGCAGTCGATTTCGGCTACACCGACCGTCATGTGCGAGAGTTCGAACCGTCGGCGGTAATCTCGCATTTCGATTCGCTGACGCTCGATCTGGTCCAAGGGCTGATGGCCGCGGCAGAAGGCTGAAGCCGGGCCTCAGGCGAACCGCAGATGCCGACCGACAAGTGGTTGACTTCGCAGGCCGGCCTCCCTTATATCGCGGCGCGCTTGGCCTTCGGGCAACGAGCGGGCGATTAGCTCAGCGGGAGAGCACACCCTTCACACGGGTGGGGTCGCAGGTTCAATCCCTGCATCGCCCACCATCTGCTTTCCTGAATCAATTCAAGCCAAGCCAGAGCGGCTAGCAGCTGCAGGTAGCCCCCTCGCCGCCAAAATTCTTTTGGGCAAAATTCAAAGCGCTGCTGTAGCTCGTATAGCTCTGGAACTGGTAAACGTTGGAGCCGGCCCGCACCTTCATCTGCTCGATATCCCAGAACGAAACCTCGATACGGTCGTCGGCGCAATAGACTGTATAGCGCTCAGGTTCCAGCGCTGCGGCTTTCTGGACAGGCATCGAAACGGCCAGGATGGACAGTGTGAAAAGTACAAATATGATGGCATGACGCGTTTGCATGTAGACCCCCGAATGACCACCGGCACTATTATGGCCGCGATGTTGAGACGACGCATCATGATTTTTAAGCAGTCGCCGTGTTCTTTCGGTGGCCATAAATCAGGCACGGCCGGCGCCTCGTTGTAGCGCAACGCCCGGCGATCCCGGAACAAACCTGCATGGAAACGAGTTTCTGCTGATCGAAATGTGAGGGAAAGCCATGTCCAGACTTGTTTTGGCGGCCGCCGTGCTGCTTGTCGGCGGATCGGCCTTTGCCGCGGACGACAATCCGGTGCCGCCGCAGAATGCCAAGAAGCTGTCGGAAATCATTGCCAAGGTCGAGCAGCGCGACGACTTCCGCTACATCAAGGAAATCGATTGGGACAGCGGCGCCTACACTGTCACCTACTACACGAACGACAAGGCGAAAGTCGAAATCACCTATGATCCGGTGACAGCCGCGCCGAAATGAAGCTGGCCGCCAACGGTCCAAATTCTAAAAAATGGCGCGCCTCGAAGTCCCCCGACTTTCGGCACACACTTGCGCAGATATGACTTTGATGGCTGACTGCGGGCTATCATTGCGCGCGGGGGTGGGCATGGCGACGGTAAAGCACGTATTGAAACGCTTTCTGATGATGCTCGCGGGCTATTTGATAGCGGTACTGGTTGGGCTGATCGCGGTGGCGGCGATTTATGGCGGGTTGAGCTCGCTGCCAAACGCGCCGAATTATTTCGACGTCATGGGTGTCACCCCCGTTGCGGTGCTGCTGTTGCCGCCGCTCGGCATGTTCATCTATTTTCTGACGATCGTGCTGACCGGCCTGCAGACGCTGATCTTCGCACTGATTGCCGAGTTTTTCTCGCTGCGCAGTTTTTGGCTGCACATGATCTTCGGCGCAGCGGCCGCGGTTGGCGGTTTCGCCTTGATCTGGCCCAGTGTACCGGACGACACGAACCCGGAGCGCTGGGCCGATATCGGTATCATTGCCGCGGCAGGCATTGTCGCCGGCCTGGTCTATTGGCTGATCGCCGGACGCGACGCCGGCTTCCGGCGTCCGCTGTTTCAGCGCTAGAATCGCATTCGTCAGCTTGCCGGCGAACGCACCGCTTCCGTGCTGTCGAGCGCCTGCTGCAGCCTTGTGTCGCGGCCGTAGACGTCATTGAAATATTCGACGGTGCCGGACAGGTCCGGCCACGCGGTGAAATAGGCGACATAGACCGGGATCTTGCGTGTCACGTCTTCGGTCGAATGTCCGTGTTTCAGTTTGTCCTCAATGTAGTCGACCGAGGTGCCGAGAACGGCAGCCGCCATGCCGCGCGGATCCTGCAAGCGAACACAACCATGGCTGAGCGCGCGCATGTCGCGCTGGAAAAACGACTTCTGCGGTGTGTCGTGCATGTAGATGGCGTGCTTGTTGGGAAACAGTATCTTCAATTCGCCCAGCGCATTGGCCTCGCTCGGCAGCTGGCGCACGCCGTAGGGTATCTTTGCGCCGTAGGCACCCCAATTGACCGAGGATGAGGGAATGCGCTTGCCGCGGGCATTGACCACCTCGTAGCCGGCGCGGTCGAGATAGCCAGGATCCCGGCGCAGCCGCGGCAGCATCTCGTTGACCAGGATCGACTGCGGCACGCCCCAATAGGGATGGAAGTCGACCTGCTCTATCTGGTCGTAGAAGAAAGCAGTCTGGTTGGTGGGCCTGCCAACGACGGCGCGGGTCTTCAGCTTCTCCTCGCCATCATCGATATAGCTCGCGGTGAAAGCCGGCTGGTTGATGAAGACGCGCGGGCTGCCAAGGTCGGAAGGCAGCCAGCGCAACTCTTCGAGCGCAACCCGAACCTTCTGAATTTTGTCGGCCTTGGACGTTCCGGCCAACGATGCAACGGTACGGGGACCGATGACGCCGTCGCCTTTCATGCCGGCCCGTTTCTGCACCGCCTTGATCACCGGCACCAGCTCCGGATCGTAGACCTCGCTGGTGGCGAGCCTCGCCAGGACCTCGCCATAGGCGCCGCCCATCTCGTCATCGAGATTGCGCGCGATCTTTGTCAACAGCTTCGGCAGCTCGGGGTTGGTCTGCCCCGGCTTCAACAGCAGATTGGGATCGATGGTGACTTCGTCGTCGGCGCTGGCCTGGAGCGCTTCCAGTTCGACACGCAGTGCCTGATACTCGGAATTCTGTGGATGCCGCGATTCGAGATAGGTGCGCACTTGCTGGGTGTGGGCCAGCGTGTTCAGCACCCCTTCCATGTCGAGCGGCTTCGGCGGAAAATCGTAGTAGCCGGTCATGCGGTTGGGATCGACGCGGCCGCTTTGTGCGTCACGGGCGTAGCGCAGGACACGCGCCGACAGCGCCATCTCGAAGCGGACCAGCTCTTTCAGGCGTTCATCGGCATTGCCCGCCGATGCGCCTGCTGCCGGAACTTCGACGGTGTAATCCGCGGGCGTCAGGCCGTAGCTCGCGGCCTCGCCCAGCACCCGCACCGCATCCTCGGCACGGCTGTTGGGACTGGTTCCCGTCACCCAGATGAAATCCGGATTGGCCGAGTAATAGGCGATCAGCGCCTTGGCGATGTCCTTCTCGGCGTAGAGGTCATAGCCGTCGAGCCCGGCAACGGCTTCGCGGAATGCAGCCCCGGTGGCCGCCGGCTCGAATGCAGCATCCTGAGGCGTTGCCGGTTCAGGCGTTGCCGACAGTGCCGAAAAATCGACGCGCACCAGCGGATCGCTCTTGTAGGTGTAATAGGACGGGCTGCTGATTTGCGCACCACCACCGCCCCCACCGGAAGCGGCCGGCGCCTTGGGCTTGTATTTTGACGGTGGCGGCGGAAAGTTACCTTTCGGCGGTGCGTGTTTGACGCCGCCGCCGAAAAGCATATCGAAGAACCCTTGCGCTTCAGCCTTCGGCGCCCCGAAGGCCAGCATTGCCGCGGCCACCGCAAACGGCAGCACGGTTGCTTTGTTTCCAAGGAGTTTCATGGATCACCCGCTCCGGTTGAACCGGATCCCGTTCCGCACCGCTTTCACGGTCTCGCCCACCGCATGGCGGATGTAAGGCGTGACTACACTGATTCATACTGATTTCGTTAAGCTTCCATAAATTTCGGAACGTCTGTTGCAGAACGGTTTCACAACATCGTGACGGGCCAAGCGGTTCCGCCATCGCCCCCGATCAATGGAAGTGCCCGTGAGCCAAGCCTCAAGCGTTGGCGCCGCCGTCGATGGTCAATGCCGCGCCTGTCACGAAGCGCCCTTCGGGACCGGCAAGCCAGGCGACCATGCCGGCGATCTCGTCGGCCGTGCCGAAGCGAGGCATCGCCATCTTCTGGCGCTGATGCTCGGCGTGCGGGCCGGCTGCCGGATTCATGTCGGTATCGGTCGACCCGGGATGGACGACATTGGCGGTGATGCCGCGCGGACCGAGATCGCGTGCAAAGGCCTTGGTCAGGCCAACCAAGGCAGCCTTGCTGGCCGAATAGGCGCTCAGGCCGGCGTCCGTGGCACGCTCGGCCAGATTGCTGCCGATCGAGATGATCCGGCCACCCTCGCCCATATGCGCTGCTGCCGCCTTGGCGGCGACAAACGGGGCTCTGAGGTTGACCTCCATTGTCTCATCGAAGTCGGCAAGCGACAGGACATCGATCGGCGCAGCGCGCCAGATGCCGGCGCTATTGACCAGGATGTCGAGCCGTCCGAAGGCTTTTGCTGCCTCATCGACTGCCGCCTCGATCGCCGCAGCATCGCGATTGTCGGCCTTGATGGCAAAGGCCCGGCCGCCGGCCGCTTCGATTTCCCTGACCACCCCGCGCGCCCCTTCCTCGCCATTCACATAGGTGATTGCCACCCCTGCGCCGTCGGCCGCGAGCCTTCTTGCGATCGCCGCACCAATGCCGCGACTGCCGCCGGTGACGAGGGCGGCCTTGCCGTTCAAGCTTCTGGATGACATCTGCTTCTCCATTTTGTAGTGATTGATACATAAATATCTGCCAGCCTTGCTGAACAAGGTCAACTGGATTATGTATCGATCAATACAGAAAGGATGCCATGCCGGAACGAGGCCGCCCCCGCACCTTCGATCGAGCCGCCGCCTTGCGGCGCGCAATGGAAGTGTTTTGGGCCAAGGGTTATGAGGGCGCGTCGATAAGCGACCTGACCGCTGCAATGGGCATCAACTCACCCAGCCTCTATGCCGCCTTCGGCAGCAAGGAAGCGCTGTTTCTCGAGGCAACCGAGCTTTACACGCGGGTCGAGGGAACCGAGATCTGGTCCGCGCTGGAAAAGGCGCCGACCGCACGCCAGGCCGTCGAGCGGTTCCTGCGGCAGACTGCCAGGGCCTATTCACAGACCGGTCGTCCGCAAGGCTGCCTTATCGCGCTCGGCGCATTGCACCAGGACTCAAGCCGCGGTGCCATCTGCGATGATCTGCGCCGTCGCCGCGCCGAAAACCGCGAAGCATTGCTGAGACGGCTCGAGCGTGGCGTGGCCGAGGGGGAGTTGCCGGCCGATTTCGACTGCGGTACGGCCGCGACCTTCTACGCGACCGTGCAGCACGGCATGTCGATCCAGGCGCGCGACGGCGCGTCGCGTTCGGCCCTTCTGGCGACGGTGGCTGGGGCAATGGCAGCTTGGATAGCGATGGCCGACACCGGGGCGGCGTGACGATCGAACCCGGCAGACAAGAACAGACATTCAGATCACTGCAGAGACGGCTCCAGCCTGCCCGCAACGAAGCCAACGGCACGCTCCACCACACCCTTGTCGGCAAGAATGCGGCGGTGGCCGAGCCCGTCGGCCCAGCACAGCCGCACATGGTTTCCGGCGCGCGCATAGAGCCTTGCATGCTCGGCGGACACTTCGCGGTCGTCCGGTGCGTGGATCACCAGCGTCGGCAGCGGCGTGCTTGCCAACTGGCGGTCACCGGTGAACTCATGCAACGGCCGGCCGGCGATGCGCTCGACCCGGTCGGCCATGGCGGCCTGCGAGCGCGAGCCGACATTCAGCATGCGGCTGAAATCAGCAAAGATCGCCGGCAGGGAGCTCGGCGCGGCGATAAGCACCAACCGCCCGGCCGCCAATCGCGGGATGTTCCTGATCGAACCGGCGACGGCATTGGCGGCAACGGCACCACCAAAGGAATGGCCGACGATGGCGGCAAACGGCCCGAACCATTCGCCGGCAACCCGTACCGCATCGACCGCACTGACCAGGGTAAGCCGGCGGCCCTGCGACTGGCCGTGGCCCGGCAGGTCGAGCGAGACCACCTTGTAGCCTGCATCGCGATAGGCTTCGATCAATGTGCGCATGTATTCGGTGCGCGAACGCCAACCATGGATGACGAGCACGGTGCCGGCAGTTGCCCTGCCCGCCTCGGGCCGGAATTCATGCACCATGACGCAGCCGGTTCTGGTCTTTAGCCGGTGATGGCGCGCTTGGGTCATGAAATCGGCGGCGCGATCGATTGCGCGGCGCTCACCTTGGCTCAAGCTCTTTTCGTGCGGTGTGCGGCAGAACAGCTCGAATGCGGCGCGCCCGGTGAGTCGCGGCGCCACATGCTCGGCCACGCCGAACGTGCCGCGGATGACCTTCAGTCCAAATGATGCCATAGTGGCGATCCATTCATTGGTTCAAGCATGAACATAATAGTTCAAACATGAACATTAAGCAAGACCTGCCCTGGGACAACCCGCGTTTTCGCAACTGGGTCGCGGTGGCGCGTGCCTGCCACGTGGTGGAACGCACCCTGGCGGTGAAGCTGGCGCCACTCGACCTGAAGCCGGCGCAGCTCGACGTGCTGATGAACCTCTACCGCCATCCCGGCATGTCGCAGCACGACCTCGCTCGCCGCCTGCTGGTCGGCCGCTCCAACATCACCATGCTTTTGCCGCAGTTGGAGACCCGCGGCCTGCTGCGCCGCGAGGGCGACGAGAAGGACAAGCGCGTGCTGCGGCTGACGTTGACCGAGGCCGGCGAGGCACTGCTGATGCAGGCGCTGAAGGTCCACATGACACTGATCGAAAAGGCGATGAGCCAGTCGACGCCGGAACAATGCGACATGATCGGCGAACAGATGCGGAGGGTTGCCGAGGTTTTGAAGACCGCCTGACCGCCCAGTGCTCCACCACCAAGTGCTTTCACCACATCGATTTTTTTGCGCGCTCCGGCCATTCCTTGTCGTAGACCTCGCCGTCGATGTTCTTGCGGCTGGTGATCTCGAGGATCTGTCCGGGGGTCGGCAGCGATTTCGGGTCGACCTGCCTTGCCGGATTCCACAGTTCCGATCGGTGGATGGCGCGGGCGCACTGGAAATAAACCGCATCGATCTCGACAATCGTCACCGAGCGCGCCGGCTTGCCCTCGACGGCGAACGAGGCGCAGAGCGCAGGATCGGTGGTGATGTGGGCGCGGCCATTGACGCGCAGCGTCGTACCGGAACCCGGCACCAGGAACAGGAGCGCGACGCGCGGATCGCGAAGGATGTTCCTTAGCGAATCGGCACGGTTGTTGCCACGCCGGTCCGGCATCATCAGCGTTTTCGGATCGTGGATGCGGACGAAGCCGGCGAGATCGCCGCGCGGCGAGCAGTCCAGCCCTTCAGGCCCGCAGGTCGCGAGCACGGCAAACGGCGAAGCCTCGATGATAGCTGCGTATTCGGGAATCAGCTGGTCGAGTTCTTTGACCACCGACGCCTCGCCGGGCAGGCCATAGAGCGCTTCGAGTTGTTCGACGCTGGTGATCATCGACATGTTTTCGTCTCCAAAACTTTGCCGGCGCTACTCCAGATGCATGACGTTTTCACGACATAATGCCCGTTTGCCGTCATCAGGAAACGGGTGTCGAGGCAACGCGAACAAGCGCAAACGCTTTCACCTACACAATCGTGCCGACGGATACGGAGACCGAAAAATGGATAAACCGCACGACCGGCGACGCACCGCCATGAAACTTATCGAAAACATGTTCAATGTTGAAATGCGTTTCCTGCAATCAGGGTCGGAGAGCCTCGATATGCTTGCCGGCGCATTTCATGCCGAGATTGTCGTGCATGAGCCGCGCTCCCTGCCCTATGCCGGTGACTGGAACGGCCTCGACGGCGTTGGCGCCCTTTTCCGCAAGATGCGGGAAATCTGGAGCGACGTGGCGGTGGAGGACCTTCAGGTCGCCCAAAACGATGACACGGTATTCATGAGCTGCTCGCTTTCGCTGACATCGCGGGCCAATGGTGCAACCATCAAACAGCCGTTTGCCGAAGTCTTGCGCTTCAAGAATGACCGGCTGATCGAAGGCACGCCGTTTTATTACGACACCAGCGAGATACTGGCGATCCTGCGTTGACCGGAGAGTCCTGCGGGCTCCATTCAACGGTCGCGGCTCAGGCCTTTCTCTTCCAGTTCGGCGAGGTAGGCGGCCCAGCGTGCATCCTTCTCATGACCCAGCGTGTGCAGGTAATTCCAGGTGAAGATGCCGGTATCATGGAAATCGTCGAAGGTGATGCGTACGGCATAATTCCCGACCGGCTCGATCTTAAGGATCGCGACATTGCGCTTGCCGGGAACGGTGACGCGCTGTTCGGGCGAATGGCCCTGCACCTCGGCGGATGGCGAGGCGACGCGCAGCAACTCGGCCGGCAACTCGAACGGCTGATGGCCCGGAAAGGTCACGGAAAGCAGCTTGCGATCTTTCGAGACCCTGAGTTCCTTCGGCGCTGTCATGGTGGTGGATCCTGCGGAGAACTGCCCTTCCCTACGCCGCTTCGTGTCGAGGGAAAAGGCCGCATGGAAAGTTCCGACATGATCTGTCGGCGTCGGAATGTTACCGAAGATCGCGAGCTTCTATCTTGAATGGCAAGTTGGCTCGTATCACATAGCAATATATAACGAAGCCGTTCACGGCCACGGGAAGCGCATAAGCATGGATATGATCGATCCTTTCGGTCGCACGATCACCTACCTGCGCGTGTCGGTCACCGACCGCTGCGATTTCCGCTGCACCTATTGCATGGCCGAGGACATGACGTTCCTGCCCAAGAAGGACCTGCTGTCGCTGGAAGAACTCGACCGGCTCTGCACGGTCTTTATCGAAAAGGGCGTGCGCAAGCTCCGCCTCACCGGAGGTGAGCCGCTGGTACGCAAGAACATCATGCACCTGGTGCGCCAGCTTTCGCGGCATCTCGAGAGCGGTGCGCTGGAAGAGCTGACGCTGACCACCAACGGATCGCAGCTTTCCCGCTTTGCCGCCGAGCTCGCCGACTGCGGCGTCAAGCGGATCAACGTCTCGCTCGATACGCTCGATGCCGACAAATTCCGCCAGATCACCCGCTGGGGGAATCTGGACAAGGTCATGGACGGCATCGACGCCGCGCAGGCGGCCGGGCTGAAGGTAAAGCTCAACGCCGTGGCGTTGAAGGACTTCAATGACGCCGAATTGCCGGAAATGCTGCGCTGGGCGCATGGCCGCGGCATGGATCTGACGGTCATCGAAACTATGCCGATGGGCGAGATCGACGCCGACCGCACCGACCAGTATTTGCCGCTGTCGCTACTGCGCGCGGCACTCGAGCGCCAGTTCACGCTAAGCGACATCCCTTACAAGACCGGTGGCCCGGCCCGCTATGTCCAAGTCGCCGAGACCGGCGGACGGCTGGGTTTCATCACGCCGATGACGCATAATTTCTGCGAAAGCTGCAACCGGGTCCGGCTGACCTGCACCGGCACTCTTTACATGTGCCTCGGCCAGGAAGATGCCGCCGACCTGCGCGCGCCGCTGCGTGCGTCGGAAGGCAACGAGCTGGTCGCCGATGCCATCGACGAAGCAATCGGCCGCAAGCCCAAAGGCCATGACTTCATCATCGATCGCCGCACCAACCGTCCGTCGGTGTCGCGGCATATGAGCGTCACCGGCGGCTGATTTTTCGCCGATTTCGTGCAAGAATAATCGCCTTGGTATCGGCGCGAGGCAAGGCGTGCAGCGGTTTTTTGCAGTCCTGACGTTTTTCGGAGTGATGGCGGGGACCACGGCAGTCGCCGCGCCATTTACCTATACGAACGAGCGCTTCGGTACCGTCTGCACCTTTCCGGATGAAATCTTCACTCTTCGCCAGCCCGAGCCGGACAATGGCGATGGACAGCAATGGCTCACCGCCGATGGCGCCAGCCTGATCTGTTCGGGTATCCTCAACATCGATGATGACACCCCGACAGCCTTCGTCTCCGCCGAGAGGGCCAGCAAGGAACCTGATTACAAGATCACCTACAGCAAGACCGGCAAGAACTGGGCGGTGCTGTCGGGCATCAAAGGCGGAAACATCTTCTACGAACGCCGCCTGTTCGGAAAAGACGGTGTCATCCGCACGGTCTGGATCGACTACCCGCCAGCCCTGAAATCGAAATTCGACCCGCTCGTCGATGCGATCGCCGGCAGCCTCAGGGGACCGTGAGCATCCGGCGACGTCAGAACTTATTGGCAGCCCGTTGTTTTTGCTGGCGAGTCACGGTTGTTGACGGGTGTAGTCGTATCGTACGGCAATCCATTTCTTGCCGCTGCCATTGGCCTGGAGGAAATGTTGCTCGGCCACTTCGTGATTGTCGCCGTCCCTGGAAATGACGAAATCGGAGGCAGTGAACCGCCCTTCGACCTCGGGCCCGAACCCGACGAAACCAAGCGGCTCGAACAGCAGTGAAATCTTGCCGTCCTCCTCGCCACCAAAACTCCAGGCGGGCATGATCCCTGCCGGGAAACGGGTATCCATGGAGACATACTTCCAGCGGCCCTCCACCCGGTCATAGCTCAAATAGGCTATCCGCTGGAAGTCTGGATTTTCGACCCGGGCGCCGGGCGCATCACCTCCTGCATGAAGGGGCCGATCATCGTGCGCTCGGCCACCAGCCCGGTCATCACGATCGGCTCGGCACCGGGCGTTGGCCAGATCGTGTTGACGACGGTCCATTTCCCGACGCGGCGAGCGAGCTCATCCGCTTCGTGACCCGGCGTGGACATCCGTTCGACTGCCGACGCCGAAGCGCCGTTCTCGGCGAACGCAGGCGCTATCGCCATGAGCATAACCGCCAAGACAGAAGAGAACCGGAAAGCCGACGACCGCCTGCTGCCTGTGCCAAGCCTGTCCGCATTGCCTCGTGCGTTCATCATGGATTACCTCCCAGACAAGATCAGAAGCCTACAATGACCAATTTGGTGAATCTTGCCGAGCAAATTTGATAGCGTCGAAAAGTTTTCCTGGAGCCGCAGTGTGATCGATTTGCCCTCCGAACCCATCCTTTAGAACGGCACCTTTTCGGGGTCACACCCAGAAAAGGTCTTGTCCGCAAACGGTCAGCGGATTTACCGCAAGCCCATTCGGGCCTAGCCTCTGCCCTGGAGCGGTTCTTCGCCCAGTGGGGGAATACCATATGCGCAAACTCATTCTTTCTCTTGCATTGCTCAACCTCGCGGCCCTGCCCGCGGCGGCCCAGTCGATCGGCGGCACCTATGCCGTGGCCGGCACCAATTTCGATGGATCGTCCTATGGTGGCGACGCGACTATCACGCTGACCAGCGAGACGACCTGCACGATCCATTGGGAGACAGGCGGCTCGTCCTCGGACGGCATCTGCATGCGCAACGACGATGCCTTCTCCGCCGGCTATATCATGGGCAAGGCGGTCGGTCTTGTCGTCTACAAGGTGCAGGACGACGGCTCACTGCATGGCCTGTGGACGATTGCCGGCAAGGAAGGCAACGGCACCGAGGTACTGACACCCAAATAAGCCATGCCGCTCTTGCGCGGCAGATGTCATGGGCCACAGAAAGGCTGTGGCCCAGCCCTTTGACGTTGCTGTCTTGTGGGTGCCTGCTAGACGCTTGCTGCAGGACTCACCCGGTAATCGCCTTGCCTCTTTCGCCAAATCTGCGCGGCGCGTTGTTCATGATGGTGGCCATGGCTGGTTTCACCCTCAACGACGCGATCACCAAATTCTCGTCGGAATCGATGAACATGGCGCAGGTCATGCTGATCCGCGGCGCCTTCGCTTCGCTTTTCGTTGGCCTGCTTGCGTGGCAACGCGGCGCGCTTGCCCGGCCAGGTTCGATGCTGCAGCCGACAGTTGCGCTGCGCGTCGCCAGCGAGGCCGGCGCCACTGTGTCGTTCCTGGTTGCTCTGGCACATCTTCCGATCGCCAATGTCTCCGCCGTGCTGCAGGCGCTGCCGCTGGCGGTGACGATGGGCGCTGCGCTTGTGTTCAACGAGGCCGTCGGCTGGCGGCGCTGGCTGGCTATTGCCGTTGGTTTTGCCGGCGTGCTGATCATCGTGCGGCCGGGCTTCGAAGGGTTCAGCGTCTTTTCTCTGCTGGCGCTGGCCAGCGTTGCATGTTGTGCGGTGCGTGATCTCGCCACCAAGCGGATACCGCAGGCAATTCCGACATTGCTGGTGTCGACCGCTACCGCACTTGCCATGACGGTTCTGGGCGCGGCATTGCTTTCGCCGATGGGCGGCTGGACGCCAATGACAGGAAAAAGCACGGCGTTCCTGGCGCTGGCGGCAGTGCTTGTGCTCATAGGCTACCAGTTCATCATCACGGCCATGCGGGTGGGCGATATCTCCTTTATCGCGCCGTTCCGCTACACCGCCCTGCTCTGGTCGATCCTGCTTGGCTTCACAGTCTTCGGCGATGTCCCCGATCTGCCGATGATCCTCGGTGCCTCGATCATCATCGCGTCAGGCCTCTATGCACTCTACCGCGAACGGATCGTCGGCCGGCAAAAGACGGCTGCCGAAAGCGCTGGACCGGACATGGCGCCGGACGGCATATAGGCGTGACCGTCGACGATCGTCTGATTTGAAAACTGGATTTTGGTCATTGGGTCTAGGCAGCAAACGATGGGCCGACATATCGCAGGGATCATTCTGGCCGGCGGCCGGTCGAGCCGGATGGGCGGCGGCGACAAGACCCTGCTTGCGCTTGGCGACGGTACTCTGCTCGACCGTGTCGTTTCGCGCCTTAGCCCACAGGTCGGACCGCTTGCGCTAAACGCCAATGGCGATCCGACAAGGTTTGCCGCGACGGGGCTTCCAGTGCTTGCCGACACTGTCAAAGGTCATGCCGGGCCGCTTGCCGGGATCCTGACCGGCCTCGAATGGGCTTCCGACACGACCTGCCAGGCGCTGGTCACGGCTGCCGGCGATACGCCTTTCCTGCCCAGGGATATGGTTGAGCAGCTGCTCGCGGCAGCCGACGAACGCCGCGGCTCGATTGCGGTCGCCTGTTCCGGCGGCAAACTGCATCCGACTTTTGCACTCTGGCCGCTAGGGTTGGATCAGGCCTTGCGACAATTTCTCATCGAGGAAGACAACCGGCGCGTTTCGGCGTTCATCGACCGGCACGGTTTTGTCGAAGTGGAATTTCCCATCCTGAAATTCGGCGGGGCCGAAATAGATCCGTTCTTCAACATCAACACTCCGGACGACCTTGCCCAGGCCGCGCATCTGTTGCAGAGCATCGAGCCATGAAAAGACGTATTTTCGGCATCACCGGCTGGAAGAACTCCGGCAAGACGACATTGACCGAAAAGCTGGTAGCAGAACTCGTCCGGCGCAACTGGAAAGTGTCGACTGTAAAACACGCCCATCATGATTTCGACATCGACAAACCCGGCGCGGACAGCTTTCGCCATCGGCAGGCGGGAGCGACGGAGGTCGCGGTCGTGTCGGGCAGGCGCTGGGCGCTGATGCACGAATTGCGGGGCGAGGACGAGCCGAAGCTGGACGCGATCCTGTCACGGCTGGCACCCTCCGATATCGTGCTGGTCGAGGGTTACAAGCGCGAGGCGCACAAGAAAATCGAGACGAGACGGCTCGAGGCCAAGGACCGGACACCGCTCTCGGCAGGCGATCCACACATTGTCGCCATCGCGTCCGACTTCCCCATTGTTGGCCAAGACCTGCCGGCCTTCGATCTCGACGACACGAATTCGATAGCTGACTTCATCGAGCGCGCCACCGGCCTGTCGCGCTGAGAATGCGGCAGAAGACAGTTTCCGCCCGCTTGCTTTCCAATTTAGGCGTCTGACCCAACGTCATCGCTTTCTGAACATGACCTTCCCTCAAGCGACGGTTTTGCAGTTGCTTTTTCTTGGGAAAGAATGGGAGTATCGCGCCAGCGGGCGGTCAAAAGCACCGCCCACAGAGCCGTTCGGGAACGACGGCCGGGACCAACAGAGAGGACTATTATGCGTATTGCACTGCGTATCGCGCTCGCCACATCGGCTGCGCTGCTGACGCTTGGCGTTGCCCAGGCCCAGGAAAAAACCTTGCGGATCGGCACGGAGGGAGCCTATCCCCCATTCAACAATCTGACTGCCGACGGCCAGCTCGTGGGCTTCGATATCGACATTGCCAAGGCGCTCTGCGACGAGATGAAGGTGAAGTGCACCTTTGTCGCGCAGGACTGGGACGGCATCATTCCAGCCCTTCAGGCAGGCAAGTTCGACGCCATCGTCGCGTCTATGTCGATCACGCCGGAACGCGCCGAGAAGGTCGACTTCACCCACAAATATTACAACACGCCGCCGGCGATCGCCGCGCCCAAGGACACCGACATCAAGGGTGTCACCAAGGAAGATTTGGCCGGCAAGACGATCGGCGTGCAGGCGTCCACCACGCATTTCAACTATTCGACCAAGACTTATACCGACAGCACCGTCAAGCCGTACCCGACCGCGCAGGAATACCAGCTCGATCTGGCCAATGGCCGGCTCGATGCCGCCAATGACGACGTCGTCGTGCTGCAGCAATGGCTGGATTCGCCGGACGGCGCCTGCTGCAAGCTGGTCGGCACAATCCAGCCGGTTATCGAAATCCACGGTCCGGGCGCCGGCATTGCCGTGCGCAAGGGCGAGACCGATCTGGTCAACCAGTTCAATGCGGCGATCGACGCCATCCGCGCGAACGGAAAGTACAAGGAAATCAATGACAAGTACTTCAAATTCGACGTCTATGGCGGCGAGTCCTGATCGACCGACATAGAACGACGTGAACGGCGGGAGATTCCCGCCGTTCTTATAAGGATGTCGCGCACGAGGGATGACGCGGCACGGGTCTCAAAGAGCCTCAAGGAGAACAGGCCGGCGGATGCAGAGCGCACTGACGCTTCTCAGTTGGGGACCCGAAGGCTGGCTCGACGACATTGCCGCGGGTATGTTTGTCACGGTATGTCTTGCGCTGGCCACTCTGCCCTTCGGGCTGACGCTCGGCTTTTTCGTGGCGCTGGCCAAACAGTCGGAAGAGCCGTCGCTGAGGCTGGCCGGGAACATCTACACCACGATTTTTCGCGGAATACCCGAGCTGCTCACGCTGTTTCTGATCTTCTTCGGCATCCCATTGATCCTGCAGTACATTGTCCGGCTGGTGAGCCCCGGAACGTCCGCCGACGTCAACAGCTTCGTCGCCGGCATGATCGCGCTGTGCTTCATTTTCTCCTCTTATTCCAGCGAGGTGTTTTTATCCGCGTTCCGCGCGATTCCAAAAGGGCAATATGAGGGAGGCTATTCAGTTGGCCTGTCCAGCGGCCAAACGATGCGGCTGATCGTGCTGCCGCAGTTGATCCGCATCGCATTGCCCGGACTTGCCAATCTCTGGCTTATCCTGCTCAAGGACACTGCGCTCGTCTCGGCGGTCGGCCTCAACGAGATCCTTCGGCAGAGCGGGGTTGCCGCTCGCGTCACCAAGCATGCTTTCCTGTTTTATGGTTTTGCCGGCCTGATCTATCTCCTGCTGGCGATCGTCTCCTCCTTCGGCATCAACGCGATCGAACGAGCGGTCGGCGGCAGCGAGGTCAAGAGATGAGCCTTGCCACCGACACGCTGAAGGTCGACCGGCCGCCGCCGCCCGCACGCGGCTGGTCGCGCCAACGCATCCTCGGCCATGTTCTGGTCGGCCTGTGGATCGCTCTCGGCATTGGCATGGTCGTCTACCTGGTCGCTGCGTGGAACCCGGCGTTCTTCCAGAAATATGCACCCGGCTACATATCCGGCCTCGGCATCACCCTGTTGCTGGTTGCCATCTCGATTGTGCTTGGCGCGATCCTGTCGGTGCCGATCGCCTATGCACGCATGTCGAAGAACCCGATCCTTTCGGGGTTCGCCTATGCCTATGTCTATTTCTTTCGCGGCACGCCGCTGTTGGCGCAGACCTTCCTGGTCTACTACGGGGTCGGCTCCTTCCGGCCGGAGCTCGAGATGGTCGGACTGTGGGGCTTCTTCCGCGAAGCATTCAACTGCGCGATCTTCGCCTTTTCGCTGAATACGGCCGCGTACCAGGCCGAGATCTTGCGTGGCGCGATCGAGAGCGTGCCGAGAGGCCAGTGGGAAGGTGCCGCCTCGCTCGGCCTGCACAAACTGCAGACGATGTGGAAGATCATCCTGCCGCAGGCGCTGATCGTCGCGTTGCGCCCGTATGGCAACGAGATCATCCTGATGATCAAGGGCTCGGCAATCGTCGCCATCATCACGGTCTACGATTTGATGGGCATCACCCGGCTCACCTATGCGCGCACCTTCGACTTTCAGTCGTATATCTGGGCGGCGATCATCTATCTGATCATCGTCGAAACATTGCGCCACGGCGTCGAGTGGATCGAACGGCGCATCACCATCCATCTGCACCGCTGACTCCCATCACCGTGCCTGATCCGGTAAGAAGGCCGCAAAGCAGGCTTTCAAGGGATTCGAAAACATGGCTTCTGTGGCATTTCTCGGTCTTGGCGTCATGGGCTATCCGATGGCCGGGCACCTCAAGAACAAGGGTGGCCATGACGTCACCGTCTACAACCGCACCAGGGCGAAAGCCGAGCAATGGGTTGGCCAGCATGGCGGCAGCCTGGCCGCAACGCCGGCGGAAGCGGCCAGGGGAAAGGATTTTGTCTTTTCCTGCGTCGGCAATGACGACGATCTGCGCTCAGTGACGACCGGCGCCGGAGGCGTCTTCAATTCCATGAAGAAGGGCGCCATCTTCATCGACAACACCACGGCATCCGCGGAGGTCGCGCGCGAACTGGCGCAGCAGGCGCAAGCGCTCGGGTTTTCGTTCCTCGACGCCCCGGTCTCCGGCGGTCAGGCAGGCGCCGAGAATGGCATGCTGACCGTGATGGTCGGTGGCGAGCCCGACGCCTTCGACAGGGCCAAGCCAGTCATAGATGCTTATGCCCGCATGGTCGGGTTGATGGGACCAGCCGGGGCTGGCCAGCTCACCAAGATGATCAACCAGATCTGCATCGCCGGCCTCGTTCAGGGCCTCGCCGAGGGCCTCCATTTCGGCAAGCAGGCTGGGCTCGACATCGAAAAGGTCATAGACGTGATTTCCAAGGGTGCGGCCGGATCCTGGCAGATGGAGAACCGCCACAAGACGATGAATGCCGGCAAATATGATTTCGGCTTCGCCGTCGACTGGATGCGCAAGGATCTTGGCATCTGCCTCGCCGAGGCCGACCGCAACGGCGCCAAACTGCCGGTGACGGCACTTGTCGACCAGTTCTACAAGGACGTGCAGGCGATGGGCGGCAAGCGCTGGGACACGTCCTCGCTGCTGGCGCGGCTGGAGAAATAGGGTTTCGCCGTGGCCGAGCTTTCGCCTCAATCCAGCGCCGACGAAATCGTCGCTCATCTGCGCTCGATCGCCTCGGAGGAAAATCGACTTGGCATGCTGCGCTACGGCATCAAGATCGAACGTGCGCTCGGTATCCCGCACGGCGTGCAGCGGCAGATTGCCAGGAAAATCAAGCGCAACCATGAGCGTGCCTTCGAGCTTTGGCGAACAGGCATCATGGAGGCGCAGTTTATCGCTTCCGTCACGGCCGATCCGGAGCGGTTCTCTGCCGCGGACGCAAGACGATGGGCGGCGACGTTCGACTCTTGGGATATCGTCGACGGCGTCTCGGATCTCTTTGTCGATACGGATTGCTGGAGGCAATTGATCGCCGAATTTGCGGTCGACGAACGGGAATTCGTTCGACGCACCGCCTTTGCCATGATGGCTTGGTCGGTAGTCCACCGGAAGAAAGAACCGGAGGCGACCTTCCTGGAATTCCTGTCGACCATCGAGGCACAGGCCACCGACGGCCGTAATTTCGTGAAGAAGGCCGTGAATTGGGCGCTTCGTTCGATCGGCAAGCGATCGATGAATTTGCACGGCCCTGCCCTTGCCCTGGCGCAAAAACTGGCGGCCTCGACGGACAAGACTGCACGCTGGATTGGCAAGGGCGCCGTAAAGGAACTTTCCGATGCCAAGACGCTCCAACGGCTCGCCGCCAGAAAAGCTTGACCTGAGCAAGGTCCGCTTCACGGAGGTGACGCGATCGACGCGCGCCGATTTCGAAAACCTGTTCGAGCAACCGGGCGGGCCGAAATACTGCTGGTGCATGGCCTGGCGTAATCTCGACAACCGCGAGCATGTCGGAAACGACGAGAGGAAACGCGCGATTATGGCGCTGATCGATACCGGCACGCCGGTCGGCATTGTCGCCAAAATCGATGGCCGGACCGTCGGCTGGTGCTCGGTCGCGCCGCGCGAGACCTACCGCAAGCTGTCACGGCAGCAGGACAAAAGCGAGATGGGCATCTGGTCGATCGTCTGCTTCTACGTGCCGAAGGCGTTGCGCGGCGGCGGGCTGGCAAGGGTATTGCTCGACGCGGCCATCGATCACGCCTTCGCCAAAGGTGCCAAGACGATCGAAGCCTATCCCGTCGACCAGGCCTCACCGAGCTACCGTTTCATGGGCTTTCGCGACATGTTCGTCGCCCGCGGCTTTCGCGAGGTCGGCACGACCGGCTCGCGCCGGCACGTGATGCGGCTTGAGCGTTGACCTGTGGGGCTGCGGCAGCTTTACTTGATGTCCGCAGATCAAGGCTCAGCGGCGGAGCAGCGATGAGCAACCGTTTTAAATCAGGCACGATCATGGCAACTGCCTTGTTGGCGTCCGCCATCGCGGCAGGCGCTTCCGCCGGAACCATGCGCATTTTCTGGAAAGATCTGCGCCCGCCGACCCAGCCAGCCGCCGAAAGCGTCGGGCTGCCGATGATCGCGGCCAAAATGCCGGATCATGGCGAAACGCTGTCTCTCAATTTGCAGGACAAGACCGTGCAACTCGCGGGCTACGCGCTGCCGGTCGATCGTGAGGGCGATCTCGTCTACCTGTTCCTGCTGGTCCCCTGGACGGGAGCCTGCAGCCATATGCCGACACCACCGCCCAACCAGATGGTCCTCGTCACGCCTGCCCGCCCCTACAGGATGTCCGAGGCCTACCAGCCGGTTTCGGTGACCGGCGCATTACGGCCGGGCATGGAGAAGAGCCAGCTTTTCATCCTCGACGGCGTCAGCGTCATCCAGTCGGGTTACACGATCCGCAAGGCCGAGGTGGTCGACGTCGACGCGGTCCCGGACACGATCACGCTGCCGGCCAATTCCCCCTGGAGCTTCCTCAACAAGAAGAACTAAGCGGGCCTAGCTCAAAGAATAGATGGAATTGGAATTGACATTGAGCGGGTATGATCCGCTCCATTAATGGATACCTTTGCGCGGCAGCCCTCCCAAAGCCATATCACAAACGTGCCCTGAGCATGCCGGCTGTCTATCCTGCCTGGCGTTGTGAAGAATATTGATATTTCCGCAGCAGATTTTCCTAGGATATCGAATTCTTCCGCCCACGGTTCGACGATCAAACGGACATTGTCGGTGCCGTCGTTGCGAAAACCGACTATTAGGGTTTGCTCAGTCAACGGCCGCCTCTGCAGCAGATGGTGTTGACGCTATAGCGCTCAGGCGGCGTTCGCACCCGATTCCTTGTCCAGCACCATATAGTCGAGCGGCATTTCGGTCGTGTACTTGATCTGCTCCATGGCGAAGGAAGACGACACGTCGCGGATCTCGATCTTGGCGATCAGCCGCTTGTAGAAGGCATCGTAGGCGGCGATGTCGGGCACCACGACGCGCAAGAGATAGTCGACGTCGCCGCTCATGCGGTAGAATTCGACCACTTCGGGAAATTCCTGGATAACTTCCGAAAAGCGCCGCAGCCATTCATGGCTATGCGAATTGGTGCGGATCGAGACGAACACCGTGACCCGCACATTGACCTTTTCATGATCGAGGATGGCGACGCGGCGCTTGATGACGCCCTCTTCCTCGAGCTTCTGGATGCGCCGCCAGCACGGCGTCGTCGACAGGCCGACCTTTTTGGCGACGTCGGCGACTGCAAGCGTCGCATCCTCCTGCAGGAGGCGGAGGATTTTTCTATCGAGGCGGTCCATTGGGTGCTCCCCTGATGCAAGTCGTCCAAAGTGCGCAGCGGCCTTGGCACAACGACATGCATAAAAACAAGAATTTAACGCGCGTCCCCTCATGCGCGACGCGCTTCGAGGAATGGATTACCATATTCCCTCTTGCTCAAGCCTATTACAAGAAAGAAATTCTGTTGAATAGCGCAAAAGCGAGTGATTTCTTGCTGAATGGCTAGCCGAGGCGATAGCGGATTTCCGATCTCAGAAAGGGCAGCAAATCCATTTCAAACCATGGATTGCGCTTCAGCCAACCAGTGTTGCGCCAGGACGGGTGCGGCAGCGGCAGGACTTTCGGTTCGGTCGCCGCCGCCCAGATGGCACGCCAATCCATGACCGTTTCCGTCAGCGAGGGACGGCGCGCCGCGCCCATATGCCAGCTTTGCGCGTAGATGCCGATCGTCAGCACCATATCGACTTGCGGCATCAGCGCCATCAGCGATGCGCGCCATGCCGGCGCACATTCGCGGCGCGGCGGCAGGTCGGCGCCCTTGGCGTCCTGACCGGGAAAGCAAAAGCCCATCGGCACGATGGCAAATTTGTCCGTGTCATAGAATTCCTCGCTGCCGACGCCTAGCCAGCTTCGCAGCCGGTCGCCGGAGGCGTCGGTGAACGGCATGCCTGACACGTGGACCTTGGTGCCCGGCGCCTGGCTGGCGATCAGGATACGCGCGCTCGAAGATGGCCTGAGCACGGGCCGCGGTCGGTGCGGCAACGGCCTGCCGGCCGGGTTATCGATGCAGATGCGGCAGGCGCGTACCCTCGCCGTGAGGGCTTCCAACTCTTCGCTCACCAGCTCTTCGCTCATTTGAGACTCGTTCTCAGGCGGCGGCACTCGGCCGGCTGGAGATTTCTCGATACCAGCGCAGCACGTTGGTGCACTCTTCGGGTACCTTGATGCGAGCCGGCTTCATGAAGTCGATGGCGACCAGCCCGGTGATGTCGGCGATCGAATAGGCATCACCGGCGACGAATTCCCTGCCGGCGAGCTCAGCGTCCAGAAATCTCAGGAATTCGATCGCCTTCGGCTTGTTAGCCTCGCCCCATTCGGGGATTTGCGGGATCTCCCATTCCCTCATTGCGGGGTGGATATGCCGGAACGCCGCGGCGACGCAGCCGAACAGATTGAACTCCACACGTCTTTGCCACATCTCAACGATCGCCTTGCCGAGCGCGCCACGCCCGAACAAAGCCGGCTCGGGGTGCAGTTCCTCGAAATAACGACAGATTGCGACGGATTCGGTGATGATGGTGCCATCGTCGAGCTCGAGCACCGGCAGACGCTTCAGCGGATTGCGCGAGCTGACCGGCTGCTCTTTGTGCTCCAGCGCGCCCATGTCGACCGGCACCAGCGGAACCTGAAGTCCCTTTTCGGCCAGAAAAATCCGAACCCGACGTGGATTGGGCGCGCGCCCGCCGTCGAACAGCTTCATCTCTATCCTCCTCGTCCGCCCCGACGAACTATAGGCACAGCTCACCAGAAGCGAAAAATTTCGCGCAAGGCATCGCCGATCGACGCCAAGGTGCCGTGCTTTCTTTCGACCAGCTCGTGGCCGTGGCTCTCGCGCCAGTTCTTCGGTTCGTCGAAAGTTCCGGCCCAGATGCCGGCTTTGCCCGCGCGCGCAGCGGCTTCCTCGGTCTCGAAATCGCCAAAGGCGACCGCCCAGCCGGCCTCGACCTGCGCGCTGTTGAGATCCTTGCCGCCGGCCTTGCAGTCGCCGAGCAGCCTGCCGTAGCGGTCGCGCTGCCAGCCGCTGCAGGAGACGGCTTTGCCGGCTATCAACCGCACCAGGGACTGCCGCGCGAGCTTGCCGCAGGGATAATCGGCATCGTCCTTGCGGCAGATCTGCGAATATTCCGGCGCGTCGATGCCACGCATGCGGATACGCTCGCTGCCGAGGATGATGCTATCGCCATCATTGACGATGGCCGCGCCCTCCGTCTTGCGCGTCTCCACTCGGTCGAGGCGCGGCCGCCAGGAGGATCAGCAGGCCGAGCACAATGAGTGTCAGCCCATAGTCCATCAGCCTGCGCCACAGGCTTCGCGGAGGCGGCGCATAGTATCGCTGGCGCGGCCATCGCGACCACGAACGGCTCATATGGCAAACCGTTGGTTAATCATTCGAACGTAGCTTAACGATTTGAAATTGCTGCCCGCGTAAATTGAAGACTTCATGCCCCTGCAACGCTCGACCACGGCGGACAAGTTTATTGTGGACCGCAGGAAACGCCATCGCAACAGCGATGTCGCGCGCGCGGTGCGCAAGACGCGCGACCGTCTTTCGCAGCAAGCCGGAAATCCCGACTTCGACCGCGAGCTATTGAAGCTCCACGCGCTTTCGATGACCGGCGGCGTGATCGTCATCCCGCTGCTCGTTCTGGCAACGGCCGCGGCAGGCTTGCTCGCGGGCATCGGCAAGGAGATCGGCGTCTGGGCGCTGTTCACATTCATCTGCTATACCATCGTTGCATTCATGGCCAGACGCGTCACTCAAGCGTCCGAGCTCAACCCGCTGGAAACGCATAGGGATTTCCTGATCGGCCAGTTTCTTTGCGGGCTTGGCTGGGCCTGGTTCGCATGGCTCAGCTGCGAAACTTGCCAAATGGATCAGTTCCAGGTCGCCAAGGCGGTGGTGCTGCTGCTCGCCATGTCGGCAACCGCGATCCTGGCCTCGTCGCTGCGCGGTGCGCTGTTGGCGACCTTCGCCCTCCCGGTCGCCATCTATGCTTATGCCAGTGCGAAATTATGGATGCCGGTCGAAGTGATCATGGCAGGCTTGCTGATCGCGTCGTTGCCTTTCTTCGCCTATGTAGCGCGCCAGCTCAACCGTTCCTCGCTGATGCTGCTGTCGTTCCGCTCCGAAAAGGATGCGCTGATCGCCGAACTGGAGACGGCGAAATCGATGTCGGACGAGGCACGGCGGCGGGCGGAAGACGCCAATCTGGCGAAATCGCGTTTCCTGGCCTCGATGAGCCACGAACTGCGCACACCGCTCAACGCCATTCTCGGCTTTTCCGAAGTGATGGCCAACGAGGTGCTCGGCCCGATGAGCAACCCGACCTATCGCGACTATGCCCGTGACGTGCACGACTCCGGACAGCATCTGCTCGACCTGATCAACGAAATTCTCGATTTGTCGCGCATCGAAGCGGGCCGCTACCAGCTCAACGAGGAGCCGATGATGCTGCTCTCCGTCGTCGAGGATTGCTGCCACATGATGGAGCTGAAGGCGCGCAACAAGGACATCCGCATCGTCCAGGATTTCGAAAACGCGTTGCCGCGCCTGTTCGCCGACGAACGCGCGGTGCGGCAGATTGCGCTCAACCTGTTGTCCAATGCCATCAAGTTCACCGCCACCGGCGGCGAAATCCGCGTGCGCGTCGGCTGGACGGCGGGCGGTGGGCAATATCTCTCCGTCAAGGACAATGGGCCGGGCATACCGGAGGACGAGATTCCGATCGTGCTCTCGGCCTTCGGCCAGGGCTCGATCGCCATCAAGAGCGCCGAACAGGGCACCGGGCTAGGCCTGCCGATCGTGCAAGGCCTGCTTGCCATGCATGGCGGCGAATTCCAGCTCCATTCCAGGCTGCGCGAAGGCACCGAGGCGATCGCCATCTTCCCGCTGAGCCGGGTGATGGAGGAACTGCCGGCGCTGCCGACCAAGGCGGTTGCTTCGCGCCGGCGCTGAGTTCTTAACCGCGGACCGCCGCCGCCATGCCTGAACTGGTCAGCGCGGCCGCCTTGACCAGGCCGGCGGCAAGAGCCGCCCCTACCCCCTCGCCTTGACTGACGCCCAGATCGAGCAGCGGGCGAAGGCCGAGGCGCTCGGCGGCCTTGGCATGGCCAGGCTCCGGCGACAGGCTTGCGAGGAGACAATGATCGAGCGCGGCTGGGTTGGCGGTATGTAGGACACCAGCGGCCGCAGTCGCCGTGAATCCATCGAGCAGCACCGGGATCTTCTGCATCCGCGCCGCCAGAATGGCGCCGCAGATCGCTGCGAATTCCCGTCCGCCGACCCGGCGCAGCGCTTCCAGCGGGTCCTTGAGGCTCGCGCCGTGAAACGTGATCGCGGCATCGACCACCTCCGCCTTGCGCCTCTGCATTGCCGCGTCGGCCCCCGATCCAGGGCCGATCCAGTCGGCGCTGCTGCCGCCGAAAAGTGCCGTGCAAAGAGCCGCGGCGACAGTCGAATTACCGACGCCGAGGTCGCCAAGGCAAAGCAGGTCGGTGCCACCGGCAATCGCTTCCATGCCAAACGCCATGGTGGCGGCGCAACCGCGCTCGTCCAGTGCCGCATCCTCGGTGATGTCGGCTGTCGGAATGTGCAGAGCCAGATCGAACACCTTCAAGCCGAGATCGTAAGCGATGCAGATCTGGTTGATCGCTGCACCGCCGGCGGCGCAGAGCTCGACTGCATTTGCCGTGGCGGCGGCGGGGCGCGGCGAAATGCCGTGGCGGGTGACGCCATGATTGCCGGCAAAGATTGCCACCAATGGTCGCGTCACCGCCGGCGGCGCGCGACCGCTCCAGCCGGCGAGCCAGGCGGCGACGTCCTCGATGCGGCCGAGCGAGCCTTTGGGCTTGTCTGCCTTGGCAAACAACTGGCGCACGCGGGCCTTGGCCGTCAGATCTGGCGGCGGCAGGCTCACCAGAAGGTCGCGAAAATCGTCGAAAGGCAGCGCGCTGGTCATGTCGATGGCGATCGTCCGTGTGAATTGGTGAGCGGCATAGCCGCCTTGGCCAGCCGGCACAACCTCAAGCCGGCACAACCTCCAGGCCCGGTACAACTTGGCGGTTTTGACGCGAAAGCATTCGTTGGCGGCGCATCCCGGAGGGCTTGCATTGACTTTGTCGTTGCACCATGTGGAGGCTAGCCAAGGAAATCCTTATGACGGCCATTGAATCCCCGTGCATCCTGGTCTGCTCGATCGATATGAAAACCGGCTTCTGTTTCGGTTGCGGGCGCACGCGCGAGGAAATCGCCGCCTGGATCGACATGACCCCGCAAACCCGTCGCAGCGTCATGGCCGAGCTGCCGGCAAGGCTGGAAACGGTCGAACGACGCCCCCGCCGGGAAACCCGTCGCAGCCGCATGGCACGCGAACGCGACGCCCTCTCGTGAACCGGCCGCAGAGATGAACCGACTGTTGTGGATTCTGATCGTCGCGATCGGGGCGGGTGTACTCCTGCTCATGCTCAACGATTCCGCCGGCAGTACATTCGGCATTGAGAATTACGATTTCAGCCAGCTGATCTGGCTTGGCGCTTTAGCGGCGCTCGTCGGCGCCGGCCTGCTCAGATCAGGCAGGCCGTTAGGCACCATGGCACGCAGTCTTGGCGCCTGGGCTGCCATCGTGCTGGCGCTGATCGCCGGCTATCAGTACCGCTATGAGTTGCAGGATTTCGCCAGCCGCATCACCGCCGGCCTTGTTCCCGGCAGTCCGCTGGCGCTGGGTGTGGAAGAAGGCCATGTCACCGTCACTCTAGACAAGGCCGGCAACGGCCATTTCGAAGCGCGCGTCACGATCAACGGCACGCCGATCCTGACGGTTGTCGATACCGGCGCGACCAGCACCGTGCTGACCGCCGAGGACGCGCTGGCGGTCGGGTTCAATTCGGCGGCTCTCCGCTTCACCATACCGATCTCTACCGCCAACGGCATGACACGCGCCGCCGCCGTGAGAACCGATGAATTGTCGATCGGCGGCATCGTGCGCAAGGACATGCCCATCATGATCGCCGCACCCGGCACGCTCGGCCAGAGCCTGCTCGGCATGAATTTCATCGGCTCGCTATCGGGTTTCGACGTCCGTGGTGACCGCATGGTGTTGCGGGATTAAGTCTTCTCCTCAGGCCGCCTCTGCGGTCCTGCCGAAATCGACCTCTGCGAAAGCCGTCTTGAGCACCTCCGGTCCCGCACCCGGCTTTGTCGCCTCGGTGGAAAGGATCTGGCGGTAGCGCCGTGCACCGGGCAGGCCGTGAAACAGCCCGACCATGTGCCGGGTGACATGCCCCAGCCGGCCGCCCTGCTCGATATGGCTTGCCGCGTAGTCCGCCATCGCATCGATCAGTGCGGCAAAATCAAACGGCTCAGCTGTGCCGCCGTAAAACGCGGCATCGATGCCGGCCAGTATCCCTGGCGTGTGATAGGCGGCGCGGCCGAGCATGGCGCCGTCGACATGGTCGAGATGGGTCAGCGCCTCTGCGAGAGATTGAATACCGCCATTGATGCCGATGAATTTGTTTTGTTTTCTGGCTTTCAGCCGATAGACGCGGCTATAGTCGAGCGGCGGAATGTCGCGATTTTCCTTTGGGCTCAGTCCTTCCAGCCAGGCCTTGCGGGCGTGCACCCAAAGCGCGTCGGCGCCGGCCGCGAAAACACCGTCCGCCAACGCATCGAGTGCCGCTTCCGGATCCTGCTCATCGACGCCGATGCGGCACTTGACGGTAACCGGTATTTTCACCGCCGCCTTCATCGCAGCGACGCAATCCGCGACGAGCACAGGCGCCTTCATCAGGCAGGCGCCGAAGGTGCCCGACTGGACGCGGTCGGACGGACAGCCGACATTGAGGTTGATTTCATCATAGCCGAAGGCTTCGCCGATGCGCGCCGCCTCGGCCAGCTTTCCCGGATCAGCGCCGCCGAGCTGCAGCGCCACCGGATGTTCGCTGTCGTCGAAGCCGAGCAGCCGCTCGCGTGCGCCGTGGATGACCGCATCGGCCACCACCATCTCGGTGTAGAGCAGCGCCTCGCGCGTCAGCTGGCGATGGAAGAACCGGCAGTGCCGGTCTGTCCAGTCCATCATAGGGGCAATGGCAAAACGCCGAGATACGATAATTTGCGATTTCTCTTCTGTTTCCACTACTTAGGCCTTCTTAATCACTTTTACGCTTGTCTCGTTTCGTCCGATTTTGTACCGTTTTTCCCGAAAGGTACAACAAATGTTGTACCGCCTAAGGGGATGTTGTACCGATATGGGCACCATTGTGAAGCGCTCACGCAAGGATGGCTCTATAGCATGGCTCGCACAGATTGTCATAAAGCGCGGCGGCAAGATCCTTCTGCGTGAGAACAAAACCTTCGAACGCCGATTAACCGCTTCCGCTTGGCTCAGCCAACGTGAAGAGCATCTTGGGCAGCCCGATGCCTTGGAATCGGAACTGCAAACCAAGTCGAACGACAACCGCGTACCAACACTCGCGGACGCGATAGATCTCTACATTCGCGAAAGCAACAAGAAGATCGGCCGCACGAAAAGCCAGGTACTCAAGAGCATCAAGGACTTCGATATCGCCAACAAGGCGTGCGCCTCGATCACGAGCACCGACATAGTCGCATTCGCGCGCGAGAAGCTCGAGACGGGCGTTCAGCCGCAGACTGTCTCCAACTATCTTTCCCATCTGGGCGCGGTATTCGCCATAGCGCGTCCTGCTTGGAACTACCCGCTTGACCGGCAAGCCATGCAAGACGCCTGGATCGTTGCGGACAGGCTCGGGCTAACAACAAAAAGCCGAGAACGCGACCGTCGTCCAACACTCGTCGAACTCGAAAAGCTCATGAAGCATTTCGAGGACCGGTCAACCGCGAGACCGTCGTCCATTCCAATGCACCGGATCATTGCCTTCGCCATCTTCTCAACCCGCCGGCAAGAGGAGATCATTCGGATAGCCTGGAAAGACCTGGACAAGGAGGGTCATCGCGTCCTCGTACGCGACATGAAAAATCCCGGTCAGAAAATTGGGAACGATGTTTGGTGCGACCTGCAGGAGGAAGCATTGGCGATAGTTGAAGCCATGCCCAAGGTTGCGGAACAAATCTTCCCGTACACGACCGACGCGATCGGCGCATCTTTCACGCTGGCCTGCAAGCTCCTGGAGATCGAGGACCTTCGCTTTCATGACCTGCGGCACGACGGCGTTTCGAGATTGTTCGAGCTTGGCTTTAACATCCCAAGGGTCGCATCAAATTCCGGACACCGATCCTGGACATCCCTCAAGCGCTACACGCACTTGCGCCAGACAGGAGACAAGTACGACGGTTGGAAATGGCTCACAGAGGTGACGAAGAAGGACCCCAGCCTGAAACTCGTGCGACACGGGCAATTCCCACGCCGACGGCGTTCCGACCGGAACAATGGTAGCGGTCAGCATCAATGATGAAGGCGCGCCGATAGACGGCCAATTTGGCTCTGCTTGCGGCCTGGCGCCATGGCGGCAACCCTGCCGAGCAAGAAGGACGTTGAGGACGGCGGATGCTTTGGAATAGGGCGTCGGTGGTTCCCATCGGTAAAAGGACCTGCGGTTTTGGAGACCGAATAGCCTTGTGCATCTCGTTGTTTACGCAGCGATAATAGCCGGTTTTGTAATCAATGTAAGGATTTGTGTAACGAAACTGGCCTTTTCTCTCGCTTCCAGCTCGTCCTCGACAAGGTGCCATTCAGCCCGAATCTGTTGGCATCGAAGCATCCAAGCTGAGACAGCAACAGGCACGACGCAAACCTTGGGCGACAGAATTTGAGCGGAAATCATCGTGTTTTAGTCCCGGATGGGCACAATTGACCTAGATGGAGTGCCTTTAGTACGAACAACTTGTCAAAGCGTTGCCTAGACTACAGAGTGAACCGCCCCGGGTTTTCCGGAGGCCGTTTCGTTTGAGTCACGCGGCTATGGCTGGTTCATCCAACATGGCGTAGTAGCGTTCC
>NZ_JAMYLN010000024.1:0-106639 GCF_040318035.1 Mesorhizobium sp. M1329
TCGGGAGAGAACTTGTTGGTCGTCTTGCTTGTCATGGCTCCACCTTCTCAGGAGTTGGAGCCTCCGATCAACCCGGGGCGGTTCAAACACGTCTTGCAGGCGCGCCTTCGAAGAACGCTCCATCTCTTTGACTGTCGTCAACTTCGTTTTCGTCACATTCAAGGACAGCCCCTCGGTGACCATTAGATGTTCAGCAAGCCGACACAGGATGGAATGAGCTTCCATCCCGGCAGGTACAGCAATGCGAAAATCATCCACGTATCTGGTGAATTTGACGCCCATGTTCTTCAAGAGCATGTCTGTATCGTTCAGCAGACATTCAGCTAGCAGGCGCGAAGCGGTGCTCCCGACAGGCAGGCCGTAGGACTGCCTGGCACGGGTTGTCTTAATTATCTTCTTCACCAGATCAGACGGCCCCTTGGGGCATCCAGCATCCTGCAGGACATTCTCAATCCGGTGAAAGTATATCCGCTGATAGAAGTCGGAAATATCAGTAACAATCGCTGGACGATCCTCTGCAAACGGATTCTCTGGTCCACTCAGTCCGGAGAGATGAGCCAACCATTGGTGATAGCCGCGCGCGGGCTCAAATATCCTTAGAGACTCGCCTTCAGAGAAACGATAAGCAAACGCCTCGTTTTCATCCTTCGGAAGTCGAGCCGATTCTAGGTAAGGAGCACAATCCAGAAGCCCAGCAAGGTAGATTACGTTATCGGATGCAGTAAGCTGGTGGGCAATCCTGAACCCGAGCCACGATTTGGGGGTCAGGGTTTCTACAACACCGACCGGCATGTATTGTCCGATGTTTAGATTTTCGCAGTCTTTGGCGATGGTCCCGGGCCGCTCGAGAAAGCATCGCATCTCAGGTAGGCGCGGAAAGAGGTCGGTATCTCCAAATGATCCCAAGTGATTGATCGCGCGCCGAACGCTCGCCTCGGAAATCATTGAGCTACCCCCCGAAATAAGAAGCGGACTATAAGACGGTGATTTTGGGAGAGCAAACACGCCCACGCGAGCGCGAGCGGGTCATGTCTAGATGCCCGACAGCCGCGCGCCTATCTATCAGCGCCCGCCTACTCGCACTGCCTGTGGGGCCGCCGGAATAGGGCTGATAGCTGTTGTCTCCCGGCCGATAGGAGCGCTAGCGGCTGAAGCAATATTGCACGTGGTGGGGCGGAAGCCAGGCGGCGCCGGCTTCCTGCGACGGAACCTAGCCGTCCATTGGCAACGTGTCGCTCGCTTCGACATAGCTGGCGCCATCGTCGGGAGGCTGTGCGGCGCAGCGCCGGCATCGAGATACGGCGAGATGCAGGGGCGCTGCTCTCTGCTGTAGGGCGTGTAGTGGTCGTCGCTTGGCCTGTAGCAGCGGTAGTGGCTTCGCGACGGCTTGTTGCGGCTGGATTCACGTTCCGCCAGCCATCCGGCGCAACTGCTTGGCGGGCACCGGCCACCAACGCCCCTCAATGCCTCTTGAAATACTGCACCTCGCGTTCGTGCTTCTCGGCGGCCTCGCGGGTATCGAAGGTGCCGAGATTGCGGCGCTTGCCGGTCTTTTCGTCCTTCTTGCGCGAATAGAGGCGATATTTTCCGTCTTTGAGTTTTCTGATCATCTGTCACTCCCCGAGCCGCTGCTTCCCCTTGAGGTTGCGCGCGGCTTGTTCGATCGCCGCCCTGTCGTTTCCCAGCCTGTCGATCAGCTCCTGCGCCTGTTTGCCCGATATGCCGGTGCGCACCGCCAAAGCCTCCACCGTCAACACGTCGGAGCTCGCGACCTCGCGGGTTTCCGGCAGGGCATCGCCTGCCGTCAGTGGCAGGGCTGCCTCCCTGTCGATCTCGGCCTCGGCCCGGTGCCAGTGCCGCTCGGGATCGCCATGGATTCCGCCTTCGCGTTCCCAGATCTGGTATGCGCGCTCACGAATCTTGTCTTCCCGGTCGTCGCCCATGTTGATTTCTCCTTTGGGTATCGGATGAACGCCGTGCCAACCCGAACGATCCAAGAAATCTGCGTGATCGTTGGGTGGGGTCGCACAAGGCGCCATGCACTGCGGTCGCCAGCCACCCCGGCCCGCGCTACTCGCACTGCCGGCGCGGCCCGCCGGAGTAAGGCTGATAGCTATTGTCTTCCGGCCGATATGACCGGTAGCGGCTGAAGCAGTATTGCATATGGTCGGATGAGAACTCGGCGGCGCCGGGTTCGTCCGATGGCGGGTAGCCCTCCACCGACGACGTATCGCTCGCCTCGACGTAGCTGCCGTCATCGGTGATGTCGAGATAGGGCGAGATGCAGGGGCGCTGTTGTCCGCTGTAGGAAGTGTAGCGGTTGTTGTCCGGCCGGTAGGAGCGATAGCGGCTTGCGCACCATTCGACATGAGCGGCGGGCAGCGCTTGCTGCTCTTCCGCTGGTGGCTGGATAGAGCCGGTGGCGGTGGTGTCGGCTGTCGAAGCCGCGGGGGTGTCGGCGGGTTTGGAGGTGCGGTCAACTTCCGAGGTGCGAACGGGAGCCGGGCGGGCCGGGAGGCGTTCGAGGCGCTGCGAGGCCGGGTTTACCGGGCGCGGATCCTTGGCCCACAGTTCGACGACGCTGGAGACCGGGGCGGCCGGCCGCACCGGCTTGGCTATCAGAAGCCAGGTGGCGAACGCCAGGCCGCTGGCGAACACGGCGAGCGTCAGCACGAAGCCGCCAAAGATTGCGAACAAAGCTTTCATACCGCGCTCCTTCGCCCCCCGGTTAAGGAAATGCGGGGGCGGGGAATCCGGTTCCAGGAAAGAGCGCGGGGCAGGGGCACTCAAAGGAAGGCCCCTCTCCGTCTCGGCTTCGCCGAGACACCTCTCCCCGCTTCGCGGGGCGAGGAATCCAAGGCCTTTTATGCTTTCAGTGCAGGCCGAATTCGCGCAGCAGTTCTTCGCGGTAGCGCACGAAGCGGCTTTCGCTGCGCTCGCGCGGGCGGGGCAGGTCGATGTCGATCAGCCGCGCCGCGCCGCCTTTCTCCTTGGGCAGGATCAGCACGCGGTCGGCGAGGTAGATCGCTTCCTCGAGGTCGTGCGTCACCATCACCATGGTGACGTTCTCCTCGCTCCAGATGCGCGCCAGTTCCTCCTGCATTCCGATCTTGGTCATGGCGTCCAGCGCGCCCAGCGGCTCGTCGAGCAGCAGGATTTCGGGCTGCACGGTCAGGGCGCGGGCAATGCCGACGCGCTGCGCCATGCCGCCCGACAGTTGCCTTGGGAAAGCATCGCTGAATTCGGCGAGGCCGACGAGCGCGATATAGAAGCGCGCCCGTTCCTCGGCCTCGACCTTCGGCACGCCGCGCACTTCGAGGCCGAAGGCGACATTGCCGAGCACCGTCAGCCAGGGCAGCAGGCGCGGTTCCTGGAAGATCACCGCGCGCTCGGCACCGACGCCGTGCACCGGCTTGCCGTCGATGGCGACACCGCCGCTGTCCGCGGCCTCCAGCCCGGCAAGAATGCGCAGCAGCGTGGTCTTGCCCGATCCGCTGGCGCCGACGATGACCAGGCATTCACCCGAGCGGATGTCGAGGTTGAGGGTCCTCAGCACGGCAAGCGAACGCCCACCGATGCTGAACGATTTGGACAGGTCGCGTATCCTGACCTCACCGCCGCTTGTGCTGCTCATCGTGCTCGTCTCCCAGCTGATTGCCTTGCCGGTTGGCCTTGTCAGTTGGTCTTGGTTTCGCCGGGCCGGTAGAGGATATCCGCTGCCTTCAGCTTACCCTTTGCCAGGCGGCCGTCGCGCTCGAGCACGCTGACCCAGAAGTCGATGTCGCGGTCCGTCGCCTTGGCCCCCTGGCGCAGCCCGAAGCCGGTCCAGTAGCGCGCCAGCTCGCCGTTTTCGCCGCGCTTGTCGAGGATTGTCGCGAGCACTTTGCGCGCTTCGTCGGGGTTCTGCAGCGACCAGTCGGAGGCGCGCGCCGATTGCTCGACGAAATTGCGGGCGGCGTCGGGATGCGCCGCGATGAAGTCGCGCCTGAGCACGACGAAGCCGCCGGCCAGTTCGCCCAGCACGTCGGTGTCGTTGAACACGCCACGCACGCCGCCATTGTCGACCAGGGCGCCGGCAAACGTCGCCTGCCAGTAGCCGAGAGCCGCGATGTCGACCTGGCGGGAGCGCAAGGTCTGCTCGAGCTGCGGTCCGGGGACGACGACGAGATTGGCGGCATCCGGCGATAGGCCGACGCTGTGCAGCGCCTCGCGCACGGTGTAGTCGAGATGGGCGCCGAGCGTGTTGACGGCGATGGTCTTGCCGGCAATGTCGGCGATCGATTTGATCGGGCTGTCGTCGAGCACGTAGAAGACGCTGCGCACCTTGCTGTTGATGCCGTTGCTCGGATAGACGGCGACGAAGTCGTTGCCGCCGGAAATCGAATTGATCACGGCGGCGGTCGCGGCCGAGCCGATATCGACGCTGCCGGAGGCGAGCGCGAACAGTGATTCCGGGCCGCCGCCGGAATAGCCGACATTCTCGACCTCGATACCGAGGCCTTTGAAATAGCCGAGCTCGCCGGCCAGCTCATGCGGAGAGATGCTGCCACGGCTGGCGAGGGAGCGGAACTTGACGGGTTCCGCTTCGGCAAGGGCCAAGCGCGGCAGGCCGGCGGCGAGAAGGCCGGCGGCGAAGGGCGCGCCGGCAAGCAGGGAACGGCGGGTGATTTTCATGATGCGTGTCTTTCCTGATTTGAGTTCTGCCTGGTTGAGATTGGTAAAAGCGGGTGGTCAGTCGACGGCATTGCTCCAGCGGCAGAGCCGCCGCTGCAGGCTGACCAGCGCCTGGTTGGCGATCAGGCCGAGGCCGGCGAGGATGACGATTGCCGCAAACATCAGCGGGATCTGGAAGTTGTACTGCGCGTTCATCACCTGAAAGCCGATGCCCTTGTTCGCGCCGATCATTTCGGAGGCGATCAACAGCAGCAGCGCCGTGGTGGCGCTGAGCCTCAATCCGACAAAGATCGACGGCACGGCGCCGGGCAGCACGACACGGTGGAAGACGGTGAGCTGCCTGGCGCCATAGACCCGGGCCATCTCCAGCAGTTTCGGATCGACCTGCTTGACGCCGCCGATGGTGTTGAGCAGCAGCGGAAACAGCGTCGCCCAGAAGATGACGAACACCTTGGACGCCTCGCCAAGCCCAAGCAGCAGGATGAACACCGGATAGAGCGCCAGCGCCGAGGTCTGGCGGAAGACCTGCAGGATGGGATCGAGCGCGGTCTCGACCGCGCGCACCTGGCCCATGAACAGGCCAAGCGGGATGGCGACCAGCACGGCGGCCGCGAAGGCGAGACCGGCGCGCTGCAGGCTGATGGCGATGTCACCGAGCAGAGTGCCGCCGGCCAGCCCCTTCCAAAGTGCCGCGACAATCGTATCGATCGGCGGCAGCACGGCCGTATTGACCCACCCGGCGCTGCTCGACACTTGCCAGATTGCGAGGAAAGCAATGAGGACGCCGTAGCGCGACAGGAAGCGGATGCCTGCCCGGCCGCCGTGGCGCAGGAAGTCCGTGCCGAGGCTTGTCGTGCTGTCACGCGTGCCGAGGCTGGCGGCCTGTTCGATGTGCTGCAAGGTCATCGTCTTGCCTCTCGCTTCGAGGGTAGTGGGCTTCGTGGAATTATTCGGCGGCCAGCACGGCCGAGCGGGCGGCGGTCCACGGGTTTTCCGGCCGCCTGAGGCCGAGATTCTCGCGCAGGGTCCTGCCTTCATAGGCGGTACGGAACAGGCCGCGGCGCTGCAGTTCGGGGATCACCAGCTCGACGAAGTCGTCGAGCCCGCCGGGCAGCCAGGGCGGCAGGATGTTGAAGCCGTCGGCGGCTTCGTTGCCGAACCATTCCTCCAGCTGATCGGCGACCTGCACAGCACTGCCGATGACGGTGTAATGGCCGCGGGCCGTTGCTACCCACTGGTAGAGCTGGCGGATGGTGAAGTTGTGCTCGTCGGCAATCTGGCGGATCAGCGCCTGGCGGCTCTTCATGCCTTCGGTTTCCTTGCTCGGCGGCAGCGGGCCATCAAGCGGATAGCCCCTGATGTCGAGCGTCTGGCCGGCCAGCCCATTAAGCAGGGCGACGCCGTCATCGGGCAGGATGAGATCGTTCAGCTGCTGGTATTTGGCGCGCGCTTCTTCTTCGGTGCGGCCGACGAAGGGTGCCACGCCCGGCATGATCAGCACCTGCTCGGGATCGCGGCCGACGGCCGTCACGCGCGCCTTGATATCGCGATAGAATTCCTGTGCCGACGCCAGGTTCTGATGGGCGGTGAAGATGACTTCCGCCGAGTGGGCGGCGAGCTTGCGGCCGTCTTCCGATTGCCCCGCCTGCACCACCACCGGGTGCCCCTGCACGGGGCGTGGCACGTTGAGCGGACCCTTAACGCTGAAATGCGGGCCCTTGTGGTCGATGTCGTGAAGCTTGTCCTTGTCGTAGAAGCGCCCCGATTCCTTGTCGCGGATGAAAGCATCGTCCTCCCAGCTGTCCCACAGCGCCTTGACCGTCTCGACATGCTCATGCGCGCGGGCATAGCGCTCGGCGTGGGCAGGCTGCGTCTCACGATTGAAGTTGCGCGCGGTTTCGTCGCCGGCCGAGGTAACGACGTTCCAGCCGGCCCGGCCATTCGACAGAAGGTCGAGCGAGGCGAACTTGCGGGCGAGCGTATAGGGCTCCTCATAGGTGGTCGAGGCGGTGGCGATGAAGCCGAGATGCGTGGTGAGCGGCGCCAGCGCTGCAAACAGCGTTACCGGCTCGAAGCCGGCGATCTTGGCGTTGCCGCCTTCGCGGGCGCCGAGCCCGACCGTCAGATTGTCGGCCAGGAAATAGGCGTCGAACAGGCCGCGCTCGGCGGTCAGGGCAAGCTGCTTGTGGAACTCGAAATTGGTGGCGCCGTCGGCCGGCGCATCGGGGTGACGCCAGGCGGCGATATGCTGTCCGCCGCCGGGCAGGAAGGCGCCAAGTTTGATTTGCCTGGATTTGGTGGATCTGGTCATCGCGGCGTGCTCCTGGATGGATCGGAAAGGGGATCTCGGGTCAGTGGTGCGTTCAGGCGGCGAGGCCGACGCGATGGGGCACTCCGGTTACCCGGCATGCCTCGGCGACCGCCTGCCGGGCGCGGGCGTGGATGGCTTCCGACACCAGCACGCCATTGGCAAAATCCTTGTCGGAGGCGTAGATCGCGGTCGGCACAGTCAGCGCCTCGAAGAAGCCGAACAGCGGCCGCAACTGGTGCTCGACGATCAGCGAATGGCGCTCGCCGCCGCCGGTCGCGGCGAGGATGACGGGCTTGCCCCGCAGCGATGACGGATCGAGCAGGTCGAAGAAGTGCTTGAAAAGCCCGGTATAGCTGCCTTTGAAAGTCGGCGAGCCGGCCACCAGGATGTCGGCGCCGAGCAGCCGTTCGACGATGTTGCGCGCCGCCGGGTCGAGGTCGCCGAGGCGCCTTGCCTGCGGCAGTGACGCGCCAAGATCCTCGATGTCGAAGACGGCCGAGGCCGCGCCGATGCTTTCGGCGGCTTGCCCGACGATGTGGCTGACGAACGCCTTGGTCTTCGAGGGCCGGGTCAAATTGCCCGACAGCCCTACAACGAGCTTCTTCGACATTCCAGGCTCCCTCTCAAACGCTCAATTTTTAAGATCTTGGGTCTAGCGATCTATTTTAAGTCTAGAGAGTTTGTAGAATTAAAAGAGCGAGAAAATTTCAAAAGCAGGGGGATGAGCGAACTGAGTTTGCGGCACATCGCCCGCAATTGGTTCATTCCATGCGGCGTAGCGCGCCGGCGCAGCGCATCGACCAGCGATGCAAAGGCCTGGCAGCACCTTGTCCCGCGGGCTCAGTGAGTCAGGCCAATTTGATTCAAATCCGGCTGTGGATATTTGCTTTTGGGTAAAATGAGGCGGTCATCTTGCCGGCCGGCGGGCAACAGGGAGAAGCCTATGACAAGCGACTTTGCCGCCGCACACCTCCACCTCGAACGAGCCTGCCATTATTTGAGCGGCGACGACGAGACGAGCCGCACGGCTCGTGCGGCTCTGGATCTCCTGATCGATGCAATTGTCGCGGCGCAATACAAGCGGCCCACGGGCGACGTTGTGGAATTTCCAAGACCGGCAAAGCTGGGACAATCCGCAAGCGGGAACGGGTAATCCAACCGGCGGCGTCCCTTTGCTTCCGCCCGATCACATGAACCAGGTTGCCACCAGGCCGATCGTCGCCGAGAAGATGGCGGCGGTCGTTGCCCAACCGAGTATATTGGTGCTGCGGCTGTTCACCTGGTCCCCCATGATCCTGTGGCTGTTCGTCATCAGCATGATGAGCAGCAGCAAGGGCGGCGTCGAGAAGCCTTGAACGATGCCGGACCAGACCAGCGCCTTCATCGGATTGAAGCCGAGAAAGTTCAGGCCAGCGGCGATCGCCGTAAAAAAGCCGATGGCGAGATAAAATTTGGGGGCCTCCCGAGCCCGGGCGTGCAGGCTGTTTTTCCAGCCGATGGCTTGTGCCACGTCATAGGCAGCGCCGGTGGTCATGACAGGAACCGCTAGGAAACCGACGCCGATCACGCCTGCTGCGAACAGGACGCTTGCGGCCTGGCCGGCGAGCGGGCGCAGCGCCTCCGCGGCTTGCGCAGCCGTGTCGATATCGTGATGGCCCGCCTTGTAGAGCGTAGCACCCGTCGACAGGATGATGAAATACATGATGAGATTTGAAAACATCATGCCGATGAGGATGTCCCGGCGAGAGCGACGGAGTTCGCTGTCGGTGGCGCCCTTCCTTTGGCTGAGCGTTGTCCGGCCCTGGGCAATCTCCTCCTCGACCTCCTCATTGGACTGCCATGTGTAGAGATAGGCGGACAGCGTGGTGCCGATGATGGCGACCAGGATCGACAGGAACTCGCGGTTGAATTCGATCTTCGGAAGCAGCGTTCCGCGCAGCACTGCCGCGGCGTCCGGCTTGGCCAGAATGGCGGCACCGACATAGGCGAGCAGCGCCAGCGCCAGCCAGCGAAAGATGTTGCGGATCAAAGTATAGGAGCCGAAGACCTGGAGAGCGAAGATGATGGCAGCGACGAACAGCACGATCAGCGGGATGGGAAGCGGCACGAATATGTTGATCGCCGCCGCCATTCCACCAAGATCCGCCGCTGCCTCGATGGTGTTGCCGATAAGCACACCCAACAGCACCGACCAAAGCAGCCACCACGGGTAGAAGTCCTTGATGACGTGGAACAATCCGCGCCCCGACACCTGGCCGAGCTTCGACGACAGGTAGACGACCGCGTACATCATCGGCAACGTCACCGGAGCAGTCCAAAGCAGGTCGGGTCCGAAGCGGGCGCCGGCGCTGGCATAGGTGCCTATCGCGGAACAATCGTCGTCGGCCGCCCCGGTTATCAGTCCGAGGCCGAGCGCTCGTCCTATGCCGCCTTGCCTCTCCTCCGGTGGGATGGAACGATCGGAACCGGCCTGCCTCATTGCGACCGGACCGGGTTGCGAACGAACGACGCGGCCCGCCATGCAACAATGGTAAGGATCGGTCGCGGCGCTGGTCTCATTTTGCTTTCCTTCAACAACTTGCCCAAACCCGGCGCGCCATGACTTGTTCCGCGACGACGGGGGCAGGGGTTTTGCCTCAGGCAAGAAAGTTCAGGTTGACCGCTTCCGAACGCGAAGCGACTATCGGTGCGAGGCGAAGATTGCAGGAGGAAGTGCAATGGACGAGCCCGGTCAGTGGCGCCACATGTCGAGCGCGCCAAGGGACGGCAGCAGAATCCTTGTCACGGTTCGGCCGTCCGAACAGGGTCCGGCCGAGGTCGACATGGCTTACTGGGCCCGCGCCGATCAGTTCGGCAGCGAAGGCTGGCGCGCTTCCGATTCGTCTCCAGGACGCATCGTCGAATATGCCGAACCCGAACTGAAGTGCTGGATGCCGCTGCCGTCGGCCAATCTCAGCAAGGGATCGATGCCGAGCCCCTGGGAAGGGGAAGATGTGCCGCTGGTGGATGGCTCGGGGATATAGGCTGGAGGAAAGGGTAGTTTTGATCGCTGGCGGGACAGCACCCCCCTCTGTCCGGCAGGACAGAGGGGGTGTGAAGGAATGCCAACGTCCCGGTTGGCCGCCTCGTTAGAACAAAAACGCAGCCGTGGCGGGGTTCGGGCCGGTGCGGCCGTCGGGCGAATCCATGCCCCTGATAAGCTCGAGGTCCTTCGCTTCCAGCTCGAAATCGAAGACATCGAAATTGGCGGCGATGCGATCCTGGTGGATCGACTTTGGAATGACGATCAGCCCTTCCTGAAGGTGCCACCTGACGATCGTGTGCGCCACCGACTTGCTGTGTTTCCTGGCGACGCTTTCAAGCGTCGGATCGCTCAACAGTCGGCCGCTGCCCAACGGGCTCCAGCTCTCGATTCGGATGTTGTGCCTGTCATGGAATTCGCGTTTGTCACGCTGCTGGAAGCGGGGGTGGAGTTCGATCTGGTTGACGGTCGGCGTGACGCCGGTCTCGCCGATGATCCGTTCGAGGTGGTCCTGGTTGAAGTTCGAAACGCCGATCGACTTGATCCGGCCTGATTGCCTGAGTTCGATCAGCGTCTTCCAGGCCTCGACATATCTGTCCCGGCTGGGCACCGGCCAATGGATCAGGAACAGGTCGATCTGCTCGATGCCGAGCTTGCTCATCGTCTCGTCGAACGCGCGCAAGGCGGCGTCGCGCTGATGTGCGCCGTTGCGCAGTTTCGAGGTGATGAACAACTCGCTTCTCGGCACGCCGGCCGAGCGGATTGCCTGCCCGACACCTTCCTCATTCTGATAGCCTTCGGCGGTGTCGATCAGTCGGTAGCCGGCCTCGATTCCCCAGCGCACCACCTTGGCGGTGATGGCTGGATCGACCTGCCACACGCCGAGGCCGATTTGCGGAATGGCGGAGCCGTCGTTCAATCTGATTTGTTCAGGTCTATTCAGGGTAATCTGTTCAGGCATGTTCAGGTCCTTCTGCATCGTTCCGCCCGGCGCACGCTCTATCTAGTCTGGATGGCCGCGAAAGCCAGTCGATATCAGGAGAATGTGAGGAGACGGACGTGAAGCGCTGATCCTCCGCTTCGGGCCGACAGCTCTCTGTGACCCACGGACTCCAGGGAACTCTATACAGGACGACCCCGCTGTCGCGGATTCTGTGGTATTCTGTGGACTATCCGAGGAGGCGACTGCGTTGACCAACAGCTTGGAAGCCGAAGGGGCAAGAGACTGGTCGCCCCTGCTGATCGCGGCAGAAAAAGGCGATGCGGAGGCGGTTCGATCGGAATTGGCGGCTGGCGCCGACATCAATCAGTCGGACGACGGCGGCTGGTCTGCACTTCACCTTTCAGCCCTCAATGACCGCACAGCGGTGGTCGAGGTGCTGATCGAAGACCCGGAAATCGACGTGAATTCCAGAAACAAGTGGAAGAGCACGCCCTTGAGCCTTGCGTCGGCCAAGGGACATTACGCGTGTATCTCAGTCCTCATGAGACACCCCCGAATAGAGGTCAACGCGCGAGCTGACTACTACGGCAGAACGGCTCTTATCGAGGCGGCGAAGAACGGGCATCTCGAAGCCGTCAGGTTGCTCGTGGAGAATGGCGCGGAAGTAAACCTGACCGACAAGACGGGGAGAAACAACGCGCTCATCGAGGCTATCAAGGGGCGGCACTACGAGATCGCGGAATACCTGCTGGATTCTAGGAAAGTGAGCTTTGTCAACAAGGAGATGAGGCTAAACGCCCTGATCTGGGCTGGCAGCTGCCACAACCCTCAGCTTATCGAAAAGCTGGAAACCGCGATCCACAGTTTCTTCGACGGCAAGTAAGGGCCTCGCCCTTACTGTCGCGGGGCGCGTCCGTACCTCCGTCACGTCGACACGCTCGATCGCGCAAACGGCCCCGCGGCGCTTCCCACGAATTATTCAACCAAACGGTTGACGATCCGAAGCTGCGCGTCTATATTCAACTACATGGTTGAATTAGAGACGCCTCAGATGGATGCGGTTTTTCACGCCCTTGGCGACGCCACCCGGCGGCACATGCTTCGCGATCTCGCCGATGGCGAGAAAACGGTAAGCCAGCTGGCGGAACCCTTCGCGATGTCGCTCGCGGCCGCCTCCAAGCACATCAAGACGCTGGAGAATGCAGGGCTTATTCGTCGAGAGGTGCGGGGCCGCACGCATCTGTGCCGACTAGCTCCCGGACCGCTGGCCAGCGCCCATCAGTGGCTCAGCTTCTACGAGCGCTTCTGGACGGGGCGTCTCGATGTTCTCGAACGCCTCCTTCGCGAGGAGGACTCACGCAAAGCCCAGGAAGAGCCCAGGAAATCGCCCAACTCAGAAGAAGGAGACGAGCAATGAACCAGATGAGAAGCATCGACGCCTATGGCGAGCTGAGCGAGCCCGCCACGTTCACCATCCAGCGCCTTTTGCCCGGACCCATCGAGCGCGTCTGGGCCTATCTCACCGAGAGTGACCTGCGCCGGCAATGGATGGCCGCGGGCCAGATGGAAATGAAGGCGGGCAGCTCGTTCGAATTGGTCTGGCGCAATGACGAGCTGACGGACCCGCGTGGCCAGCGCCCCGCGGGCTTTCCCGAAGAGCATCGGATGGAGGGCCGGATCACCGAACTCGATCCGCCGCGCAAGCTTTCCATCACCTGGGGAAACACCGGCGGCGTCTCCTTCCTGCTGGAGCCGAAGGGGAGCGATGTGCTGCTCACCGTCGTCCATCGGCGCCTGCCGGAACGTGCAATCCAGCTCAACATCACGGCCGGCTGGCACATGCACCTCGACCTGCTGGCCGCCCGCCTGGCGGGCAAGACGCCGACCTCGTTCTGGGACGGCTGGACCCGCCTGCGGGAAGAATACGACCGCCGCCTGCCGGCCTGATGTGACTCGCGGCGGCCATCCCTGAGGTCGCCGCCAGCAACACGAAGCAACGATGAGCCGATGAAACGTGCTTGCATCCCGCAAGCCTGATGGAGGAAGTCATGCGTAAATTGATCGCTGGAATGAAAATTTCCGTCGACGGCAAGATGGAGGGACCCGAGGGTTACGCCGATTGGGTCGACGCGTGGTCGGACGAATACGGCCTGACACCGCAAATCGACGCCTGCCTGCTTGGCAGCGTCATGTACGCCGGCTACGAGCGCTACTGGAGCGCCATCCAGCACGAGCCCGACAAGCCGCTGCCGATGACCGGCAAATTGCCGAAGCCGGCCGAGCTCGAATGGGCCCGCTTCGCCGCACAGACCCCGCATTATGTGCTGTCGAACACAATGACTTCGGCGGCCTGGCCAAAGACGCGCTTCGTGCGGAATTTCGAGGATATCGCTGCGCTCAAGCAGCAGCCCGGCAAAGACATCTACCTTATGGGCGGTGCCCGAATTACCGCGAGCCTTATCGATGCCGGGCTGGTCGATGAACTCAGGCTGATCGTCTATCCCCTGCTCGCCGGTGAAGGAAAGGCGCTGTTTGGGACGGCGAAAAATCGTCGTGGGCTCGAACTGCGCAAGGTCGAACAGCTGTCGCACGGCCGCGTCGGGCTGGTCTACGGGATCGGCTAAAGCGACGCGCCTTAGGTTCTTCTTTATGCACGTCGTTATCGCAAAACCGCCGCACACCCTCGGGTCAAGCCCGAGGGCATGCTTTTGCGCGACATCCATTAGCGCCGACGTCAGGCAACGATACCGCAGCAGGCCCAGGCGACATTGGCAAAGGACCTAGGGCCGTCGGGCCGGCCGGCCTCGTAGGCGTCGCGCATGGCGGCGTCGGTGCGCGCCCGCTCTTCCGGGTCGAGCGTGGCCACATACTTGCCGAGCGGCCCTTCGCCCGCGGCAATCGGCGCCCAGTAATCGTCGAAGTTTTGATAGTCCATGCGGATCATCAGCTCGGTCTCCGTGACGTCGCGGAGACCTTGCCCGACAAAGGTCCGTTTCATTTCACCCGGCTGCATCATCGGCTGGGCGCAATAGCGGGCACGCAGCTGGCGTCCGCCTTCACTGAGCACCGCCACCGTGTCGATCATCATGCGCATCCCCGGCATGCCGCCGAGATGGTCCCATACCGTCGCCGCGACCACGCCGCCCGGCCGCACGACGCGGCGCATCTCAGCGACTGCCTTGCCGGCTTCGGGCACGAAATGGAGCACGAGCAGCGCCAGGGCACGGTCGAACGCGCCGTCCTCAAAGGGCAGGGCGCAGGCATCCGCCTGACGGATTTTTATCCGCGGATCGGAGTTGCGCCGGATTGCCTCCTCGACAAAAACGGCCGAAAAGTCGATCGCAGCGACCTCACGGAGGTCAGCGGCCTTGACGAGCGCGAAGGTCAGGCTGCCGGTACCGCAGCCGACGTCGAGGATCTTTTCGCCGTCCTTGAGACCCGCGAAGCCGATGAACAGCGGCGCGAGCCTTTGGCTCCAGCGGCCCATGAGCTGCTCATAGCCGGCAGCATGGTGAACGTTGAAACTTGAAGTCATCGAAGGCTCCTCCCAAGGCCGTATGCTAGACTTCGGCGGCCGCTGACGAAAGCCACTTTTGGCGCGTGTTGGTTCGGTCACCCGGGGCGCGCGAAGACATCACCGGCCGGATTTGACGGCGCCGGCCAGCCAGCCTCCGTGCCTCGACCACCTATTCGGCGGGCAACCCGCGGCGTTTCAATTCGCTGCGCGGCACCGGATTTCCGACACGGAAGGCGAAGGAAATGACTTTCGTCGCGTCCGGATCGACCTCGCAACGAAAGCTCAGGTCGTACCACTGCCCGTTTGCAGGGAACGGCGCACTGGCGACGTTCATGACCGTGCCGGCCTTCAGCCGATACTCAAGCAAGCTGTCTGGGAAATAGGGAGGCGACGCGTGCACCAATTGCTGCGCGAGTTCCGTGTTGCAGAGCTGACCGATCCGCACGGCGCGCGGCACATTTTTCATGGCGGTTGTCGCTACCGGATCACCGGTTGCTGTTTGCGAGAACAATCTTTTCGCTTTTTCAAGCTTCAACGGCTTTTGCACTTTGGCGACATCCGCAGACTTGGGCTTCGGCGGCTGTGATGCGCCAGGCGGCGGAGCCTGGTCTTTCCCCTCGACCGCAGTCACGGCAGGTGGCTGCGCAAGATCTTGTTTATTGGGATCTTGCGGCGCCGGCGGTTGTTCCGAACCATCCTCCGCACTGTTGCCGTCCAGAGACTTGCGAGGACCGGCGTCCTTCTCACCGAATTGGAAGACAGGTCTCTGCGCGGCGACCTCACGGCTCGTTGGGGTCTCGACCTTTGCTTTCGGCGGCTTTTCGGGCTTGGCCGGTTTCGCGGGAGGCGGAGGTTTGGCTTTCTCCGATGGTTTGGGCGGCGGCACCAGATCCACCCCGATGGCCTGCTCCTTCTGCGGTTGCGGGGGCGACACCGGCAGTGCGGACAAAAGAAGCGCGGCGGCGAGCAAATGCAGGACCGCGGAGGCAGGCAAGGCCCACCTGAATACCTGGCGCTGATCCCGTATCTCGTCCCTCATCGTGACCGGTGTGTGGAATGAAATATTGGCGGCATCAAGCATCGATGCCGCCAGACGTCGAAATAACCCGTTGCGAATCGAAAGTCGGCGGCTGCAATACGGCGCGTCATCCAATCGTCTGGCGTCGGCGTCCGCGCAGGGGACCGGGCCAGCACCGCATGCAGCAAGTCGTCATTTCAAGCGGCTAGCAGACACGCCCTGCCGGCACGGTGTCGCCGATTGAAATCACAGGGAAACCGATAGCCCGCCGTCGACCGCCAGCACGTGCCCGTTGACGTACGCGGCAGCGTCGGAGGCGAGAAATACCACGGCTCCGCCGAGCTCCTCAGGCTGGGCCCAGCGGCCCGCGGGGGTTCGTGCCTCGACCCATTTGGTGAAGGCTTCGTCGCGCATAAGTGCGGTGTTGAGCTCGGTGGCGAAATAGCCAGGGGCGATGGCGTTGACGGTGATACCGTGACGGCCCAGCTCAGCCGCAGTGGATCGTGTCAGCCCGTGCAGGCCCGCTTTTGCCGCCACATAGGCGTGAATGGTGGGACGGCCAAGGATCGCTGCGACCGATCCGGTGTTTATTATGCGCCCGAACTTGTTTGGCAGCATCAGGCGCACCGCGTCGCGCATCATGCGGAAGCAAGCCGACAGATTGACGGCAACCACATGGTTGAAATCCTCGTCCTCCCATTCGACCAGCGGTTTACGATGCTGGATGCCGGCGTTGTTGACCAGAATGTCGAGGCGGCCGTGGCGTTCGACGATTCCTTCGAGCGACGCCCTTGAGATCGCCGCGTCGGTGACATCGAACGGCAGGGCTTCTGCACCGATCCTTTCGGCGGCCGCGGAAAGGGCGGCCATGTCGCGGGCATTGACGATCACCGTCGCGCCGTTTTCCGCAAGTGCCTTGGCCATGGCAAAACCAAGACCACGCGAGGCACCCGTGACCAATGCGACACGGCCCTTGAGCGAGAACAATTCCGGCATTGAGATCCCCTATGAAAAGGGCGGGAGTTTCCTCCCGCCCAAAAGCACTATTTGGCGACGCAGGTGTCGGCTGTCTCCGGAGTGCAGACATCGAGGCCCGTGTAGGTCGGGTCGGCCGGCGGAGCCTTGCCCTCCTTCATGTCCTTCAGCGCCATCATCGTCTTGTAGCCCATCTCGAACGGCCGCTGGCCGACCTGGCCAAGGGAGAAACCTTCCTTCATCTGGTCGATCTGTACCGGAAGCGTATCGGCAACGACAAGGGCCAGGGCCTTCGAGGCGATCTTGTCCTTGTACGGTGCGACGGCGGCGCGGTTGGCATCGGGGATGAACTGCGGGAAGCCGCCGGTTGGGACGAATGCGTCGAGGTTCGGGTTTTTCGCCATGATATCCTCGAACTGTTGCACCGAAAGCGGGAAATCATCGTTGGTGTAGAGCGGGCAGCCTTCGATTTCGGTCCAGCCGTTCTGGCCGGTCAGCCGATCCCCGGGCGAGGCTGCCGATTTGGTGCCCGAAAGCGTATCGCGAATGCCTTGCATGCGCTCGTTGTGGTTGGCCGCCGCGGCGCCGCCCGACTGGATGCAGATCGTGCCGCCTTTTGGCTTGATCTGCATGACAAGCTTGGCAAGGTTCACGCCGATCTCGTAATTGTGGGTCCCGATATAGGCAACGCGCAGATCCTTGTTTTCGGGCAGGAGATCGGAGTCCCAGGTGAGGACCGGGATGCCGGCATCCTTGGCGGCCTGCAGCGCAACCGCCATCGCCGCGGCGTTCGAAGGCGAGACGGCGATGCCGTCCACCTTCTTGGCCACGAGATCCTGCACGATCTGCACCTGCTCGTCGCCGCCGCCATGTTCGCCGGGGCCGATATACATGCACTCCACCGCGCCTTTGGATTCGGCTTCGGCCTTCTTGCAGCCGTCGCGTGCCTGGTCGAAGAAAGGATTGTTCATGTTCTTCGGCACCAGGGCAAAAGTGTATTTCGCCTGGGCGCCGGAAACGGCGAGCACCATTGCGCCAAGCGCGACGGCGGCCGTCAGCAGATGTTTTTTCATGTGACGTTCTCCTCCTTGGTGTGATCCCGCAAGCCTCCCGCCGGCGGGTTTCTAGCGGCGTTTTTTGGGCATCAAGACTGCTAGCGACGCGGCGAGAATCGATTTGCCGCCGGTTTGCATGCCCAAGAGAACCGCAAGAACGATGAAGGCGCCGACGAAGGCACCCTGCCAGTTTGAATCGATGCCGGCCATCAGCAGCGCATTCCTGATCACCTCGAGGAAGGCCGAACCGATGATTGCACCGAACGCCGTGCCGGCGCCGCCCATGAGGCTGGCGCCGCCAATGACCGTCGCGGCGATCACGCGCAGCTCATAGCCCTGGCCCATGGCATTAATGGCCGAGCCGTTATAGCCGAGGAGCAGGAGCGAGGCGAGAGCGGCGGTGAAAGCCGAGAAGACATAGGCCTGGAATTTGATCCAGTTGACCGGAACGCCGGTGAGCCGTGCCGCCTCTTCATTGCCGCCGATGGCGAAGAGATGCCGGGCCCAGGCTGTGAAGTTGAATACGAAGCCGACAATCAGGGCCAGGATCACCATGGTCCAGAATTGCGACGACAGTTCTGGTATCCAATGCGGTGCCCAGTCGTTCGGACCGTGCCGCGGCCATTTCCACTGACCGATTGCCTTCACGATCGGAGCATCGGGCCCGAACTGGTAGAGCATCTGGTTGGCCGAGAATACGACCGCCAGCGAGCGCGCCACGGACAGCATGCCGAGGGTGACCACAAAGGACGGCATCCCGACATAGGCGACAAAGAATCCGTTGACCGCGCCACAGGCCAGACCGGAGAAAAGACCCATGGCGAAGGCGACGTACCAGGGATAATGCCAGGTGAGGAACAGGCCGGCGACGATGACCACGAGACCCATGACGGAGCCGACCGACAGATCGATACCGCCGGTGATGATGACGATCGTCATGCCAAGTGCCATGATGCCGAAAGGTGCGAAATTGCGCGTCACATTGGCGACGTTTTCAGAGGTGCCGAAGCTCGGCTCCATCGCAGTCATCAACATGACGAGCGCGATGAGCGCGATCGTCACCCAGAAGGGCTGACTTGAAATCACGCGTTGGAGAACTGTTTTTTCCTTGGTCGGGACGAAATCCGACATGGCCGGCCGGCCATGTTCTTCGACTGAGCCCTGAACGCCAACTGACCCCTGAACACTATTCGCCACGGATGGCCCCCGTTATCAGTCCAGTGATTTCCTCGGGCGATGTTCTGTCGGCTGGCTTGTCGGCAACTTTCGAGCCCCGCCTGAGGACGATAATACGATCTGCCACGGCGAACACGTCAGGCATTCGGTGACTGATCAGCATGACGCCGACTCCTTGTGCTTTGAGGCGTCGGATCAGTTCGAGTACTTCCGCCACCTGGCGCACTGAGATGGCGGCGGTTGGTTCGTCCATCAGCACCAGCTTGGCATTTGAAAGCCGGGTCCGCGCGATGGCGACCGCCTGGCGCTGCCCACCCGACATCTTCCTGACGAGGTCGCGCGGCCGGGTTTCCGATTTGAGTTCCTTGAACAGCGCTGCCGAGCGATCGATCATCGCCTGCTTGTCAAGAATCCTGATCGGCCAGAAGCCCTTCTTGATCTCGCGCCCCAGAAAGACGTTCTGCGCGGCCGTCAGATTATCGGCGAGCGCCAGGTCCTGATAAACAACTTCGATCCCCTTGGCGCGGGCCTGCACGGGCTGGTGGAAGTGGCACACCTCGCCCTCGACCATAATTTCGCCGTCGCTCGGCGGGAAATTCCCGGCCACGGTCTTGACGATCGTCGACTTGCCGGCGCCGTTGTCCCCCATCAGACCAACGACTTCGCCTCGCTCCACCTGGAAGCTGACGTCGGTCAGGGCCTGGATAGCCCCGAAATTCTTGGAGACGTGGCGAACCTCAAGCACCGGCATCGCGGTCCTCCCGGGACAACATTTATCGGTCTTGTCCCTGGTCTATGCACAGCAGCTAATCAGCGAAACGTATTCAACACAATCATTTATTAGGTCAGGCATTTATCAGGTCAGGCATTTATCAGGTCAGGCCTCCCGGCAGTGACACGCGTCGTCTTAGGCCGCGACCTTGTAGCTGCTGCAGAAACACCGAGGCGCTCGGCCGGTCCTTAAGACAATCACCAGGCGATCCCTCAGGCTTGCGCCGCTTCATATCCGTTTCGGGTGAAATGAGTGGGCATTTTGCGAGCGGCGCCAACGGCTCGGGTATGGAGTGCGCCAGAACACGTCATTCAAACACACGAGGACAGTGGCGAAGCCTGTCCCTAGCGTGCGTCGGCCAGAGCGCATGTCAGGAGATGAACCCGCATCCGGGGGAGGCGAGGATCAAGTGTTGAAAGTCCGCTCCTCAACGGCGCTGCACGAGAGGGATATTCGGTCATGAATTTCAAAGGTTTGATCAAGCGTGCCGAGACTGTGGAGAAAGCGTTCAAGGAGCTCGAAACCGATTTGGCGGATGCATTCAGCGAATGTCTCAATGTGGACGATCAGTCGCCGCTGTATGACGTCACAGTGCCGGAGGAGACTGCGTCGGATGAGAATCTCGCGGCAATGGATGACAGCTCGCAGCTCGAGGCCAATGCGGACGCCTTCGAGACCGCGCGGCGGCTGACCCCCCATACGCAAACCCGGCTGGCTGCCTTGAGTGCGGTCGATGGGCTCTTTCACGACGCGCAGGAGTATCTGGGGGAGATCAACGCAAAACTGTCGGAGATCGCGACCTCGCATCATCTGACAGGCGAATTCCTAAAACTCCTCCACGGCGACATTCTTCGCGCCAACGAATTGGAGCTGGCAAATACCGGCCTGACCGCGCAACAAAGAGTGCTGTCCGAACAGCTCCACGATGCAACCAGAAAGCAGCGCGAGCGCGACAGCGCTATCGAGGCGCTGCAGCAGCACGAGGCGAGCCTGGTCGAGGACAAGGAAGCACTTCGCGGCGCGCTGGCGGCGGCAAGGCTGGAACTCGTCGTGGCAGGCAATGCGAGCGCAAAACGCGAAGCCGAGTTCGGCGAGCTTGTCAAAACGCTCTCGGCCAGAGCCGTCGAGGCCAACAGACGCTCGCGCGAGAACGAGATGCTGCGGGAGAAGCATGTCAGCCTGTCGATCGACCTCGACAAGGCGCTGAAACGGGAGGCCGAGGCCCGGCACAGGCTGGATGAACTCTCGACTGTCCATGCCAATGATGCCGCGCAGGTTTCGGAACTGCTGGCTGCGCTTGGCAAGAGCGAGAAAGAGGAGATGCGGCTGCAGAAATCGCTGGATATGGCGCAGGCAAAGCTATCGGAAATAACGGAAGCGGCCCGCCTCAGGGACGGTGACAGGGAAGCCGAGCTTGCACGCAGTGTTGCGGAGATGACCGGCTTGCGTTCCGAAATCGAGGATCTTCGATCGCGACTGGAGGCCGCCTCCAACCAGAACAGCGACGCCGCCAGCGAGATAGCCAGGCTCAAGGCCCAAGCGAGCGACGCGGTGGCGGAAAAGCAAATTGTCGAGCAAAAACTGTCTGCTCTCACGAAGGAGAGCGAAAACGACAAGATGAACCTTTCCGCGATCAGCGCGAATTTTTCGCAGCTTTCCCTGCAGCAGGCGTCCGAACAGATACAGTTCGACGTCCAGAGGCAGGAATGCGAGGATCTGCGCGTCGAAGTCGCGTCGCTTCAAGCCCGGGTCAAGGAACTGTTGCCCTACGAGCGGCTCCACAAGGTTACCAACGCCAGACCGCGTGAAGACGGCGTGGTCGAGATCACCGCCGCGGTGGCGGAGAAGGCCCGCACCAGCAGGCGGCGCCTCCGCCTGCGTGCTGCATCCTAGTTCAGGCGCGGCTGTCTGAATTTCGACTGGTGTGAAGCGGACATCCGTCAATGGATGGCGGGTCGAGCGTGAGACTGGCCTTCCCTGCGTCGGCCTGCGATAGTGCACGCCGGTGAGGCGGAGGGGCTGAGCATGCGGCTATTCACAAACCGGAATCACCTCCGGTGGAGGATGTTGGCCTTCATCGCCATCATGGTGCTTTTGCCGAAAGCGGCGTCGGCCGATACCATCCCACCCGACAGGATCGCCGCAGCTCTGTCGAAGCTCGAATTGCTTGCCGAAGGCGCCGTCGCGAACGGTGCCGTACCGGGTCTGGCCATCGGCGTCGTGCATGGCGACGAGGTGATCTTCCTCAAGGGGTTCGGGCATCGCGAGGCCGGCAAGCCGGAGGCAGTCGACGCCGACACGGTGTTCCAGATCGCCTCGCTCTCCAAGCCGGTCTCCGCAACCGTCGTGGCGGCGCTGGTCAGCGACGGGATCGCTTCGTGGGATTCCAAGATCGCCGACCTCGATCCGGCCTTCAGGCTCGCCGAGCCCTATCCGACCAGCGAACTCACGGTCCGCGACCTGTTTGCGCACCGCAGCGGGCTTCCCGGCACGGCAGGCGACGACCTCGAGGACATTGGCTTTGACCGCGCGGAGATCCTGCGCCGCCTGCGGTTCGTGTCGCCGTCATCGAGCTTTCGTGCGGGCTATTCCTACAGTAATTTCGGACTGACCGAGGGTGCCGTCGCGGCCGCGAAGCCGACAGGCAAGCCGTGGGAAGAGGTCGCCGAAGAGAAGCTCTATCGTCCGCTTGGAATGGCCTCGACCAGCTCCCGCCACTCGGACTTCATCAAGCACGCCAACCGTGCCGAGCTCCACGCCAAGATCGATGGCGCCTGGACCGCGAAGGTCCAGCGCTACCCGGATGCGCAGGCGCCAGCAGGCGGCGTCAGTTCCACCGCACGCGATCTCTCGCAATGGATGCGGCTTGTGCTCGGCAACGGGGTCTATGCCGGCAAGACGCTCATCAAGGCCGATGCGCTGGATCAGACACATGTTCCCTTGATGGTTCGCGGCAAGAACCCCGTCTCCGGAGGCGAGGCCTTCTACGGCCTCGGCTGGAATGTCGAATTCGGCCGGCACGGGCCGATCTGGGGTCATGCGGGCGCCTTCAGCGCCGGCGCACGCAGTCTGGTGATGCTCTTTCCCGAGGAGAAGCTTGGCATCGTCGTCATCGCCAACGCCTTTCCGACAGGCGTGCCGGAGGGACTGTCCGACAGCTTCGCCGATCTCGTCTTCGACGGAACGCTGGGGAAGGATAAGGTAAAGGCATGGAATGATATCTATGCAGGCATGTTCGGCCCGGTGATTGCGGCGGCCAAGGCCACCTATGCCGCGCCTCCTTCTCCGGCAAGTCCGGCCGAGCCGGCCAGTGCCTACGCAGGCCGTTATTTCAACGACTTCATCGGCGATGCTATTGTGTCAGGCGAAGGAGACGCCCTTGTCCTCAAGGTCGGGCCCGCCGGTGCGCGGTCCTATCCACTGAAGCATTTCGACCGCGACCTCTTCCTGACCTTTCCCGATGCCGAGATGCCGGACAGGCCCTCGGCCGTCAGCTTTGCCGTCGGCTCCGACGGCAAGGCGTCGGCCGTGACCATTGATTTTCTCAACGACAATCATCTCGGCACGCTGCAACGCGTAGGGGATTAGCCGCCGCGGGGCGGGCGAGCCTTTGCCGGTTCAGGATGCCGGGCCGAACTGGAGCAATTTGAAGCAGTCGCCGCTGCCCGACGTCATTTGCGCCAGGAAGGGTTTCGACCGCTCGATCCATTCCTGGTGCGATCTGGCATCGGCTTCGATCTCGTTGGCCGGTGCAAGCTTGACGAAGCCGCGCCCCTTGCTGAAAAGCCAGCACGCGCGGCCGAGAAAACGCCTGCTGCGCTGGCGCAGGAGGTCGGCATCATAAAAGACGTCGAGCACCTCCTGCCTGATCTTCCGCTCCTTTTCGGGATTGGCGATCGCAACCTCGATCGGCTCGCCGCCGATCGCATCCTGCAGGTCCTTGTAATCTAGGGCGATCTGGGTGGTGGCATATTTGATATCGCTCTCGTCCCGGACGATGTTGAACCATAGCGTTGGGTTGAGCTCGTTGACGACGAACGATGCTTCGAAATCGCGCGACAGATTGAGAATATCGAACCCCTGAACATCGACATCGCGCTCGACCAGAAGGATCTGCGAGACCTGCTTGGCGAGCGCCGTTCCGTGAGCGCTGATGGCGGCATTGTTGCCGCCGAGTTCCGGGCTGACATAGGCGCCGCCATCATCCAGCAGCGCATCGAATTCGCCGAGGGCCTCCACGACAGCGCTGGCGCGGGCAACACGCGCCGCCAGTTTGGCGAGAACCTGCTGGAGCTCCGTTTCGCGTTTACGCTGGTCCTGATAATCCTGCTGGAAAAAGAAGATGAACAGGGACACGCCAATCCCGATCAGGATCACGCCCAGCTGCGAAAAGATATTGCGATAATATTCCAGCAGCTTTTCACGATGGCGTACGTCGTCACGCACACTGTGCGCCACGCGAAGATTGACGATCAGCGAAACGATCAGGAGCCCGGCACCGACCAGGATCAGGCCGCCGATCAGGAGGTAGCCATGGCGTGAGTTGAAGTCCATTCCTTTGCCGCGCTCCCCGAAACCCCAGACGGGCACAGACTAATACCATTCCGCTTCAACACCTACGTGTTCGTGGGCACCGGCGACAGATCCCCGCCATTCGGCCGCTGTTCTTACAGCCGGGACTATGCTCGCCATCGCCTCGTTTCGTAGCGGTCTTCTCGCAGCCGGATTCAGGCCGCGCGCTTGGAACCAATGACGGGCGAGACTGTTCAGCTATGACTTTGATCCGACGCTGGCGTGCCCGGCCCGGTTGGGCATGCGGCGATCTTGAGGAGTTCTCATCATGAAGATTTCGTCCAGATTTCGTTCAGTCGTGGTTGCCGTCATCACTGCGGCGGCAGTTAGCTTTGCCAGCGTCGCACATGCCGACAGCGGTACGATCCGCTTCGCCGTCTACAAGGCGGCCTTCTTCATCGGCGGCTCCGGAGGCGAGGGCACACTGACCTTCCATGGTCGCCGATATCCCATCTCGGTCGGCGGCATCTCGGGCGGCCTCGCCTTCGGTGCCTCCAAGACCTATTTCAAAGGTACCGTGCGCCACATACGCCGCGCGCGGGATGTGACGGGGGTTTACGGTGCAGCGGGCGGTGGCGGCGCGCTCGGCAAAGGGGCCCAGGTGATCGTCATGACCAATGACAAGGGTGCCCAACTCGAACTCACGGGCAGGCAGGTAGGCCTGCAGGTCAATGCCGATCTCAGCGGTATGAGCATCTCGCTGAAATAAGGACAGTCACTGCATTCGTCATTCCTTGGATGGGCCGGATTTGGCCGCTCCAAACCGCAGCCCATCCATCAAGAGCGACACCAATCGGCGCGAGCGGTCGCGCCAGTCCTTGGTGTCCGGGGCCGAATAGATGCCGCCCAACGCATGCAGCACGTCGGAGGCATCGACGTCGCCGCGGATCGAGCCGTCGGCGACCGCGGCATCGATCAGCCGCCGCAAGGCGAGCGTCACCCTGCCCGAAACGTCGGAGAACAGGGTTGAGTTGGTCGTGAGCAGGATGCGCAGGCTTGTCGACAACCCGCGCTTGGTGGCGATGTAGTCGACGAAGCGCTGCATCCATTGTTCGAGCGCCATGTCAGGCGCATGATCGTGGGCGAGTTCGTCGGCCGCCTGGCTCAGCCCTTCCACTTCGCGCCGGTAGACCACCTCGACCAGGTGCTCGCGGGTTGGAAAATGCCGGTAGAGCGTGCCGATGCCGACGCCGGCCTGGCGCGCAATCTCCTCCAGCGAGGCATCGACGCCGTGCGCGGCAAAGGCCTTTGCCGCGACCTCGACCAGCGCGTCGCGGTTGCGCTGCGCATCGGCGCGCAGCGGTTTTGCAACAGCGGCTTCGGCCTTGTCTCGAGGTATCACGGGCGGCTCCGCGGCCAATTTTTTCTCCAGTGTCGATCCGAAGCATAACCGGATAGGCAGGCCCCGTTTCAACAACGCGGACGCTTCCACCTTCGTTACGTCTCCAACAAATATAATCGCAAGTAATCACAGGATCGAGTCTGGGCCGGCATTCCGGCAGGCGAGGCATCTTGCCCGTCTCCGGTGAACGACCGGTGGATGACGACGAAGGATATTTCCTCGCGGCCGGCACTCCTCATCTGTTCGGCCGATGCCGTGGGGCAAAAATGAGCCCACATTGAGCACGATCCCCTCAGGATCATTGGACTGTCCTGCCCCTACAGACAGTTCAGAGAGCACCACCGGCTTGGGCCGGTGGTGCTTTTTTGTCTCCAGGCATGACGGCTGGCTGCCCAGCCAATTTTCTCCAATTTCGATCATTTTCGATCCTGGGCTTGAACAGCGCCGAGCGGGCCCTTAGGTAATAAGCGGAGGCGCCTCCGATTGTGGAGCGCCTTTCTCATGTAATCACGGGATCGGGTATGTCACGTCTTTCGACCTCGCAAGCCGCAGCCCTCCTCGAGGTCGCACCAAGTCAGGCAGACCCCCTCTGCCCTGCCGGGCATTTCCCCCAAGGGGAAGATAGCCTTCACCTAGCCATAAGCTGACCTTGCCGCTCGCCGGCCGGGCACCAGATCATCCCCTCCCGCGTCAAGCAACTGGAGCCAGACGCCCCATGACAAGCAAAACCCGAACTCCAATCCAACTTCAAATCAACGGACATCGACATGAGCTGGAGGTCGAACCGCGCGTTACGCTGCTCGACGCCTTGCGCGATCATCTCGGCCTGACCGGCACCAAGAAGGGCTGCGACCAGGGCCAGTGCGGCGCCTGCACGGTGCATATCGACGGCCAGCGCGTGCTGGCCTGCCTGACGCTTGCCACTCAGGCCGAAGAACGTGCCATCACCACCATCGAAGGGCTTGCCGGGGAGGATGGCGCGCTGCACGCAGTGCAGGCCGCCTTCCTCGAACAGGATGCCTTCCAGTGCGGCTATTGCACGCCGGGCCAGATCATGTCGGCGGTCGCCTGCATCCGCGAAGGCCATGCCGGCTCGGATGAGGAGATCCGGGAATACATGGCCGGCAATCTCTGTCGCTGCGGCGCCTATCCGCATATCGTCGCCGCCGTGCGCCAGGCGGCCATGGAGGCCGCATCATGAGGGACTTTTCGTATCTCCGCGCCGGCTCCGTCGATGCAGCCCGTGAGGCAGCAGCACTGCCCGGCGCCATGCTTTTGGCCGGCGGCACGACGCTTGTCGACCTCGCCAAATGCGGCGTTGCCGAACCCGAGACGGTGGTCGACATCACCCATCTCAAGGGACTGGACACGATTGCCGTCGATGACCGGGGCGCGACGATCGGCGCGCTGGCCAGGATGAGCCGCGTCGCCGACCATGCCGATATCAAGAGCAGGTTCCCTGCCGTCTCGGAGGCGCTGTGGCAGGCGGCATCGGCGCAGTTGCGCAACATGGCGACCATCGGCGGCAATCTGATGCAGCGTACGCGCTGCCCCTATTTCCGCGATCCGGCGAATTTCCCCGCCTGCAACAAGCGCTCGCCAGGCAGCGGCTGCTCGGCGATCGGCGGCGTCACCCGCGGCCATGCCGTGTTCGGCACCAGCCAGGCCTGCATCGCCACATATCCCGGCGACCTGGCGGTTGCACTCGTCGCCTTCGACGCGATCGTCCATCTCGGCGACCGCCAGATTGCCGTCGATGACTTTTTCCTGCTGCCGGGCAGCACGCCCGACAAGGAACATGCGATCGAACCCGGCGAGATGATCACCGCGATCAGCATTCCCGCTTCGGCCGCCGCCCGCCGCTCGACCTATCTCAAGGTCCGCGACCGCCAGTCCTATGAATTCGCTGCGGCAAGTGCCGCGGTCGGCATCGAATTCGAGGCTGACGGACGGACAATCAGCGATCTGCGCGTCGCGCTTGGCGGCGTCGCCACCAAGCCATGGCGCGCCCGCGCCGTCGAAGAGGCGCTGAAAGGCAAAGTGGTCGAGCCGGAGGTCGTCAGGCAAGCCAGCCTGCTTGCCGTCGAGGGCGCTGTCGACCATGGCGCCAACCACTACAAGATCGAACTGGCGCCGCGCGTCGTCGCCCGCGCCATCCTCAAAATGGGAGAAACGGCATGACCGTTCACGAGTTGAGAACAAGACCCGGCGATGCCAAACGCGGCGACGCTTCGGACGGCGCCGTCCTCGCCGATCAGGTCGGCGGCCGGCTGTCGCGCGTCGACGGCCCGGCCAAGATCACCGGTGCCGCCAAATACGCCGTCGAGCAGCAGCTCGAGGGGCTCAGCCATGCGGTGCTGGTCGAGAGCACCATTGCCGCCGGTCGGGTGCGTTCGATCGACACGGCGGCGGCCGAGGCCGCGCCGGGCGTGCTGCTGGTGCTGACGCCCGACAATATCCTGCCGCTGAGAACCGCAACGGACTGGCTGGGCACGCCGCCGCCGTCCGTTGCCTATTGCCCGCTGGCGCGCGACATCACCTTCAGCGGCCAGCATGTCGCGGCGGTGGTGGCCGAGAGTTTCGAGCAGGCGGTCGCAGCCGCAGCACTGGTCAAGATCGCCTATGACGAGGCGCCGGCGATCGTCGACCTCAGCGATCCAAAGGCCGGCGACGGTATCCCGGTCGATGCGATGACCAAGGAATGGGGCGAGGCGGAGACAGCGTTCGCCTCGGCTCCGGTCAGGATCTGCAATGCCTACAACACGCCGCGCGAATACCAGGCGCCGATGGAGCCGCATGGCCTGATCGCAAAGTGGCAGGGCGACCAGCTGACGGTCTGGGAGCCGAGCCAATGGCTCGACGGCATGGCGCGGACCTATGCCGAATGGTTCGGCGTGCCGTTCGAGAATGTGCGCCTTGTCTCGCCCTATATTGGCGGCGGCTTCGGCTCCAAGGCGTTCGCCTACGGCTACGGCGCTGTGGCGGCAGTCGCCGCGAAAATGCTGGGACGGCCGGTGAAGCTGGCGGTCACCAGGCCGCAGACCTTCACCGCCTATGGTGGACGGGCAGCGACGCGCCAGACGGTGGCGCTCGGCGCCAACGCAGAAGGCCAGATCCAGTCGATCGTGCATCGTGGCGTCAACGAGACCTCGGTCGATGGCATGTGGGTCGAGCCGCTCGGCTCGGTCACCTCGGTCATGTACGCGACGCCGAATTTCTCGTCGCGGCAGAACGTCGTGCGGGTCAACACGGTCGTACCGGGGGCATTGCGCGCGCCGGGCGAAAACCCGAGCGCCTTCGGCATCGAAAGCGCGATCGACGAGCTCGCCTACGAGGTCGGTATCGACCCGCTGGAAATCCGTCTCAGGAACTATGCCGAGCAGGATCCGCATGCGAAGAAGCCGTGGTCGACACGGCAGCTGCGCGAGGCGTTCGCCGCAGGCGCGGAAGCCTTTGGCTGGTCGAAGCGGGACCCCCGGCCGCGTTCGATGCGCGACGGCAACCAGCTGATCGGCTGGGGCGTCGCCGCCGGCACCTACCCGGTGCGGCGCGCCTATGGCGAGGCGGTCGTGCGCATTCTCGCCGACGGCTCGGTCGAGGTCGAAAGCTCGTCGATCGACATGGGGCAGGGCACTTACACGATCCTGGCGCAGACCGCCGCCGAGGTGGTGGGCGTGCCGGCGGAAAACGTCATCGTCAAGCTTGGCGATTCCCGCTATGCCCGTGCCGGCGTCACCGGCGGTTCGCGGCTGGCCGGGGTGATGACCGGCGCCGTCCACAAGGCGGCGAGTGCCGCGCTCGACCAACTGATCGGGCTCGCCATCAGCGATCCGGCTTCGCCGTTCCATACGCTGCAGGCCAACACGCTCGTCGTCGCCAATGGCCGCATCGCTTCGCCGCGCGGCAACGGCCCTGAAGTTTCCATCGCCGAACTGCTCAGGAGCGTCGGGCGCGAGCATATCGAGGCGAAGGGCGACACCATGCCGGCCAATTCGACGGTCGAGGACCGCTACAAGAACTACACCACCATAGCCATGGCGCTGCCGCACACCGAGGGCGACTATTCCCGCCACAGCTGGTGCGCGCATTTCATCGAAGTGCGCGTCGACGAGGACTTTGGCACGGTTCGTGTGTCGCGCGTGGTGTCGGCGCTGGATTCGGGCCGGCTCTACAACCCCAAGCTCGCCGAAAGCCAGTGGAAGGGCGGCATCATCATGGGCATCGGCCAGGCGCTGCTCGAGGAAGGCATCGTCGACCGCCGGCATGGGCGCATCGTCAACAACAACCTTGCCGACTATCTCATCGCCACCAATGCCGACATTCCAGACATCGAGGTGATCTCGGTCGGTATTCCCGATCCGCATTCCTCGGTGCTCGGCGGCAAGGGGGTCGGCGAGCTGGGCATCGTCGGCGTGGCGCCGGCGATCGCCAACGCGGTATTCCACGCCACCGGGAAAAGGGTGCGGGATCTGCCGATCACGCTGGAGAAGCTGATTTAAGGCGAGACGGTGGAATTGCCAATCTCCCCCCTCGTGGGGGAGATGCCCGGCAGGGCAGACGGGGGCGTGAAGGATCGCCAGCGTTCAGTTCAACTTTGATGAGCCGAGAACCTTACGTGGGTGCGCGAACTGCTATTGTCCGATAGGCTGGAGGGACAGCGCCCCCCTCTGTCCTGCCGGACATCTCCCCCACGAGGGGGGAGATCAGCAGCTTCATCGCTCTGCCTTTTCCAGGCTCACCACGACAGGCTGAACGCGAGCTTGCCGAAATGCCGGCCGCCGGCTGCCATGTGGGCGTAGGCCTCGGTCGCCTGGTGCTGGCCGTAGACCGTGTCGATGACCGGATCGATACGGGCGGCGCCGATGGCGCGTGCGGCATCGCGCAGGTCGGATACTGAACCGGTGTTGTTGCCCACTACCTTGAGCGCCTTTATGATGATCGGCAGCAGGTTCGTGGTGGCCTCGGCGCCGGTGACGAAGCCGATGGCGAACACCGTGCCACCGGGCGCCGTGGCGTTGATGGAGCGGGCGAAGGTGGCCGCGCCGCCGGTTTCGACGATCAGGTCGGCGCCGAGGCCGTCGGTCAGTTCGAGCACCTTGGCGTCCCAGTCCGGTGTCTCACGATAATTGATGAGATGATCCGCACCCAAGGCCTTGGCGCGCGCCAGCTTGTCGTCAGACGACGAGGTGATGATGACCGTGGCGCCGGCTGCCTTGGCCAGCTGCAGGGTCAAGATCGAGACACCGCCGGTACCGAGCAGGACGACGACCGATCCCGGCCCGGCATCGGCGGCGCGGAGCGCATTCCACGCGGTGGTGCCGGCGATCGGCAGCGTCGCTGCCGCTTCGAACGACAGATGCGCCGGCATCGGCACGACGGCATTGGCCGGCAGCGCCACATATTCGGCGAGTGAGCCCGGCAGCGTCAGGCCGCGCATCTCTCTGGTCTCATAAGGCCGCGGACGGCCGCCGATCCACCGCGGTTTTGCATGGGCGATGACGCGGTCGTTGATGGCGAGCCTTGACACGCCCTCGCCGATGCCGACGATCTCGCCGGCGCCGTCGACGACGGGAATGAGCGGAAAGCTCGGGCCTGGATAGTTGCCGCTCGCGATCGCGACATCGACAAAATTGAGGCTTGCGGCGCGCAGGCGGATCAGCACTTCGCCGCGCTGCGGTTCAGGCGTGGGAACGGTGGCCTCGCGAAACGCGTCCAGTCTCGGGGCAGTCAGTTCGATGGCTTTCATGTCTCACTCCGGTTGATGGGCCGATTGACGGGCCGGGATTGAGTGAAACTAGCTGCTGCGTTATTGGTATATAATCCTTGGCTTTTACATTTGAGCTCTGCGTTTGATGCAGCAATCGTACGAACCGGCAGCATTGGCCGAAATGGCCGCCTTCGCGGCAATCGCCGAAGCACGCTCCTTCACCAAGGCAGCGGCTCGCATCGGCCGCGACGCGACGATCCTGTCGCGACGCCTTGCCTCGCTGGAAGAGCGGTTGGGCGTGCGCCTGCTGCATCGGACGACGCGAAGCGTGTCGCTGACCGAGGCGGGTTCGGAGTTCCTCGCCCGCGTCCGCGCCATTCTGGCCGCCGTCGACGAGGCCGAGGCTGCGGCGTCGGCGCATGCCGGCGGCGGACCGCGCGGCGTGCTGCGGCTGGCGCTGCCCGGCTCGTTCGGGCGCATGTGGATCGGCCCGCTGCTGCCCCAGTTTCTCGCCGAATTTCCCGACGTTCGTATCGAGGCCGAGTTCTCCAACCGTTTCGTCGATCTCGTCGCCGAGAATTTCGATGTCGCCGTGCGTCTCGGCGCACTGGAGGATTCGCGGCTGGTGGCGCGCAAGGTCGCGACACGGCGGCGGCTGCTATGCGCCGCACCGTCCTACCTCACCCGCCGGGGCACGCCGACTGAACCTGAAGCGCTGCTTGAACACAGCTGTCTCGGCTTCTCAGGCTTCCAGACCTTTCCGGCCTGGGAGATGACCGACAGCACGGGGCGCCGCGTCAGTATCGAGGTCTCCGGGCCGCTGGTCACCGACGATGCCGAGGTACTGGTCGAAGCCGCCGTGCAGGGCGTCGGGCTGATGATGAGCACGGATTGGCTGGTCGGACGCGAGCTCGCCGACGGCCGGCTGGTGCCAGTGCTGGAGGACTGGACGCTTGCCGACGAAGGCGCCGTCTATATCGTCATGCCTTCGGCCAAGGGACAAGCCGCAAAGACACGTGCCTTCGCCGACTGGATCGGCAAACGCTTTGCACCGGTCCCGCCGTGGCGGAGGTGAGGTGCTGATCTCCCGCCTTGAGGGGGAGATGTCGCCGAAGGCGACAGAGGGGGCGCCGCGCGTGGAGCGCCAGCGCCGTCTCTCGTAGAGGAAGGCGTCGGCGATCTATGTGAGACGACCCCCTCTGGCCGCTTCGCGGCCATCTCCCCCTCGAGGGCCCTCGAGGGGGAGATTACGCGCTCAGCCGCCTCCGCCTCCACCGCCCTGCAGTTTCAGGAACTGGCTGAGCAAATCCACCGGCAGCGGGAACACGACCGTCGACGAGCGTTCGCCGGCGATGTCGTGCAGGGCCTCGAAATAGCGCAGCTGCATGGCTTGCGGCTCCTCGGCCAGCATCTTGCCGGCCTCGACGAGTTTTGCCGCCGCCTGCTGTTCGCCGTCGGCGTTGATCACCTTGGCGCGCCGCAGCCGTTCGGCCTCTGCCTGCTTGGCGATGGCACGGATCATGTTCTCGTTGAGGTCGACATGCTTGATCTCGACATTGGAGACCTTGATGCCCCAGGCATCCGTGCGCTGATCGAGGATCTCCTGGACGTCGCTGTTGAGCTTGTCTCGCTCGGCCAGCATTTCATCGAGCTCGTGCTTGCCGAGCACCGAGCGCAGCGTGGTCTGCGCCAGCTGGTTGGTCGCGGCCATGAAGTCCTCGACCTGGATGACCGCCCGCTCGGCGTCGACGATACGAAAATACAGAACGGCGTTGACCTTCACCGAGACGTTGTCGCGCGAGATCACGTCCTGCGGCGGCACATCCTGGACCACCACTCGCAGGTCGACCTTCACCATCTGCTGCACGAAGGGGATGAGGATGATAAGGCCGGGGCCCTTGACCCCGGTGAAGCGGCCGAGCGTGAAGACCACGCCGCGCTGATATTCCCGCAGGATGCGAATGGCCGCGGATAGGAACATGACCACGACGAGCGCTGCTGCCAGATAGGCCACATAACCGATGATCATTGCCTTGCTCCATCGCTTTTCACATTGCGGCGCCGTATCGTCAGAACGAGACCCCTGACATCAGCCACCTCGACGCTGTCGCCCACCGCAAGGGGTTCGTCGGCTTTTGCCCGCCAGCGCTCGCCCCGGGCGAGCACGTGGCCCTCGCTGCCCTGCCAGTCGAGGACCTCCGCTGGCAGTCCTTGCATGGCCTGTGCGCCAACACGCGGAACGTTCTTGCGGGCCGCCCACAGATAGCTGCCGGTCAACAGCGCCAGGCCGAGCGTCAGGACGGCGGCGGTGCCGATAACGGCCCACGACATCTCGAAGCCGGGCCCCTCGATCCTGAGCAGCATGGCAGCGCCCAGCAGAAACGCAGCCACGCCTCCCAGCCCAAGGACCACAGTCGGATTCAAGGCTTCGACGACCAGGAAGATGATGCCAAGCAGCATCAAGGCAAGGCCGGCATAGCTGATCGGCAAGAGATTGAGCGCATAGAGGCCGAGCAGAAGGCAAATCGTGCCGATCACGCCAGGCGCGACCGCGCCCGGGCTCGTGAATTCGAAGACGAGGCCATAGACGCCGACCAGCATCAGGATGACGGCGATGTTCGGGTCCGTGATGACGGCGAGAAGCCGGATGAGCCAGCCTGGCTCGAGCGTTTCGACCGGCAGCCCTTTCGTCGCCAATGCCTCTTTTTTGCCGGCGATCTCGACGGTCCGGCCGTCGGCCAGTTGAAGCAGTTCGGTGGTGTCGCGGGCGACGAAATCGATGACATGCTGCTGCAGCGCCGCGCCGGCCGATAGGCTGGCCGCCTCGCGCACGGCCTTTTCACCCCATTCGGCATTGCGCCCCCGCAATTCAGCCAGGCTGCGGATCAGGGCAACGGCGTCGTTCGTCGCCTTGGCGATCATCGCATCGCCCCCGGGTGCGTTCTTGTCCTTGTCCGCCTCGGGGCCATCATTCTTGCCGCCGTCGGGAAACGATGGCAGCGGCCCACCCATCTCGATCGGCGTTGCCGCGCCCAGATTGGTGCCGGGCGCCATCGCCGCCAGATGGGTGGCGTAGAGGATATAGGTTCCGGCGCTCGCCGCATGCCCGCCGGCGGGCGCGACATAGCCGATGACCGGAACCGGCGAGGCGAGGATGCCGGCGATCATCTCGCGCATGCTGGTGACCAGCCCGCCGGGCGTGTCCATCTGCAGGATGAGAGCCTGGGCGTTTCGGTCCGCGGCCACCGCCAGTGCTTCCTCAAGCTGCCTGGCACTCGCCGGACCGATGGCGCCGTCTATCTCGACGCGCAACACAATTTTCTCCCGGCCGTCCGCCTCTCCGGTTGCGGAAGAGGGACAAACGGCCGCAACAGCCACGAAAGCCGCGGCAAGCAGGACCGCACGCGCGAGTTTCACGCTCAAAGCTCCACATCTAGGAATATGGGCTGGATTTTGCCGAAATCCATGACGCTTCGCGGTGGGTGACGCAGCGCACGGTGCTGCTGGGCGTAGGCCTGTTCAGCGGCGGCTACGGCACCGAGAAGTTCCGCCAATCGGGCACGTTCCGCGGCTGTGCAGACCCGACGACGTGTTGCGCCACATAGACGAGGTCGGCGGCCATACCTGACGGCGGCGGATCCGCCGCTAAGTCCAGTCGATTTCCCCGTGATCGGTTCTTGTCGTTATCGGCCCAGCCGGCAACCGATCACAAAACGCGACGACGTTCAGGCAGTCATACCGCGCGCTGGGCGCGATCAGACCGTCATAATCGAGGAAATATGCGGCCTCACCGATGTCTTGCGACCTCGGATATTCGGCGTGCTTTTCCTGGTATGAAAGCTGCCCGTAGCGCGAGGTATCGAGGCCAAGGGTCTGCAAGGCGGCCAGGTCGAGCAGTCTGAGCGTCCGGTCCAAAGCAAGATCGATCTCGAAGAGATTGTATCTGACACGCGAAGGGACCACTGGCTGCCCCCGCGCCAGGTGGAATCTCATCTCGCTCAAGGCACCTTCGCGCTCTTGCGAGGTGTAGAGCACGTCGAATGTTCCATCGTCCCAACGGCCACCGGAACTCGAGCACTGGATCGGGCTGCGGCCCTGGCGCACCACACGCCAAACCGTTCCGGAGTATTCGACAGGAATTATTGCCTCGATAGCGTCGATGAGCCGGTTGTCACGTCGCTTCCGCCCGGCGATTGCCAATTATACAAAGACCTCGTTTTCGAGCCGATCGATGACTTTGAGCACGTCGAGGGCCCGGTCGTCGTGAATGAGATCGATTGCTCTTTCACCGTTCAATTGCGGGTGTCGGGCATAGAGCCACGTGCGGATATCGCCGGGTTCATAGAACTCCTGCAGACGACCGACGATATAATGCAGGTCCGACAGGATGAGTTCGCTGCGCGGCTGGGGCTTGATATCACCGGCCTTCCATCTGGAAACCGTGGCCTTGGAGACCTCGGTGATATTCGCAATGTCGGTCCCCTTGAGACCGCCAAACATGCTCAATTCGTCCAGGAATCTGGGGACCGCCCGCAATGGCGTACTCATGATTTTCTCTCCGGCTGCCGAGCCGGTTCGCGTCGAACCAGCACCTCGGTTGCGCGTTACATTTCGGTTTCACAGAAGGAAAATATGAAACAGAAATGTTAATGTCAATCGTCCCTTCGATGCGAAGGCGCTGAAGCCAGCAGCCCAGGCCTCAAGCAGCGCCAGCTCTTCAGTGCTCAGATGGCGCGCCTTGCCTTTGGCGAGGCCGCCGAGCTGCAGCGAACCGATCGCGATCCGCACCAGCCGCCGCACCTCGACATCACTGGTGATGCCACGGGACAATTTGCTCTGTATAGTCCTTGATGCCACGTGGCTGACGATGGTTCGATGGCTGGGGAGGGGAAGATCATGCGAAGCGGATTGGCGAAATTCATCGCGGCGGGTTGCGTCGCCGCTCAGACCGCGCTGCAAGCGGCGCAGCCGGCATCTGCCGCGCCGTGCGGCTGGACCGCGAAACTGGAGGAAGACGAGGGCGGCAAAGTTCTGATGGCGTCGGTCTGTGGCGGATCGAATGGCGGCGCCCAGCTGACGCTGGCCTGTTTCGGCAAGCCGACGCTGAGCTATGATCTGGGCGACACCGGTCCGCAACTGGAGGCCGGCAGCGCTTCGTTCACGTTCAAGGCCGGGGGCAAGACGGTGACCAAGACGCTTCAACTCGAAGAGATGTACAACAACTTCACAGTGGAATTGGGCAGCGCCGACCCGATGCTGGCCCTGCTGCGTTCCAAGGGCGAGGTCACGGTCGTCTCAGGCAAATATGGAGAGAACAGCTTTCCGCTTGCCGGCTCATCCGCCGCCATCGCCAAGGTGCTGGCCCAGTGCGGCAAAGCCAAGGCTCCTTCCGACAATGAAGATTGATGAACCCCTCACATTTCGGTTTGAATCACGCGAGACCATCGCCAGGCTTTGATCGATTTGTTTGTCCCGTCGGTTGGCTAGCTCCCATGCCCGCCCAAGAATCGCTCAAGATCTTTATGCAGAAAATCAAAGCCGCCGGCTGCGATCTGTGGTGTGCTGACGGATGTAATACCGACAGAGATTGATATCCGCCGCGCTGCTTGTTGCGTTACTTGGGCTTCGACTGGCAGCTGGCTGACTGTCGAGTCGCCGCCAGCCGCTCAGGCCCGAAGCAGCGCCAGCTCTTCCGCCGTGAGATGGCGTGCCTTGCCTTTGGCAAGATCGCCGAGCTGCAATTGGCCGATCGCGACCCGCACCAGCCGCAGCACCTCGACATCGTGGGCGGCGAGCAGCCGGCGGATATGGCGGTTGCGGCCCTCGTCGAGCACGATCTCCAGCCAGGCTGTGCTGGTGCCGCTGCGCAGGATCTCGATCGAGCGGGCCGTCAGCAATTCGCCGTCGACGGTTGCGCCGGCGCGAAACCCTGCCAGCATGTCCACATCGGGCAGGGCGCCGATCTGCACGTGATAGGTCTTGGCGACATGCGAGGCGGGGTCGAGCAGGCGCTGCGCGAAACGGGTGTCGTTGGTCATCAACAGCAGGCCTTCGCTGGCCTTGTCGAGGCGGCCGACCGGCGAGACGAAAGGCAGGTCGAGGCCTGCCAGACAATCATAGACGGTGCCGCGGTCCTGCGGGTCGTCGCGAGTGGTGACCAGCCCGCGCGGCTTGTTGAGCATCAGATAGATCTTGCGCTCGGCGGCGACGCGGCGGCCGTCGACCTCGATACGGTCGCGGCCGGGATCGACGCGCATCGAGCCGTTGCGCACGATCTTGCCGGCAACCCGCACGCGGCCCTCGGCAACCAGAAGCTCGGCCTGCTTGCGCGAGCACAGGCCAAGTTTCGACAGCGCGCGGCACAGGCTGACGCCGGGAGGCTGGGTCCCTGGGGCAGGGCGCTGCCGGGCAATGTTCGGTCGCGGCGACATGGCGTTGCCTGTGGATTCTTGTATACGAGCATCCCAGTATAGCCGGCCGCCGGCTATGTCCACGGAAGGGAACTGCATGTCTTTTGCATCGTGCGCAGCAGCCGCGAGGACTTGCATAAAAACAGCCGTTCGCCTTTGCCTGCTGCTCGCCCTCCTGCCGACATCGCCGGCGCATGCCGGCTGGCAGGCGGTCGAGAAGGTCGAGACCTATGCCATCTCAGGGCAGACCGGCCCGGAGCTCTACGCCTCGATCGGCGGGCGCGGGCCGCTGCTCGGCGAGCGCCGCGTCGTCGCGCATACCAATTTCAAGCTGACCTGGGTGAGGGACTACCAGCCGCAAGGCGATGCCTGCGTGCTGGTGTCGGCGCGGCCGAAGCTGATCATCACCTACACCTTGCCGAAGCCGGCCGCGCGGCTGCCGGGCGCAATCCAGAAGAACTGGGAGGTTTTCGCAGCTGGCCTCGCCGCCCACGAGAAGGTGCACGGCGCCAGCATCGTCGACATGGTGCACAAGATCGAGACGGCCACCATTGGCCTGACCGTCGCCGATGACCGTGGCTGCAGCAAGATCAGGACCGAAGTGACGAAACGGCTCGCCGGAATCTCGCAGGCACAGCGGCAGGCGAGCCGCGATTTCGACCGGGTCGAATTCGGCCCGGGCGGCAAGCTGCGGCAGCTTGTGTTCACGCTGATGACCGGGGGATAGTCGAGGCAGGGCAAGGTTGGCGGGACAGCACCGCCCTCTGTCCTGCCGGACATCTCCCCCTCAGGTGGGGAGATTGGATATCACCCCTGATTTCGCCAATCGCGAACGTTGCAAAAAGAGTGCTGCCGACGAAGCTGCCGATCTCCCCCTCTGAGGGGGAGATGTCCGGCAGGACAGAGGCGCAGCGCATCGACGTCTGCAGGCTGACCTCACGCCTGCTCGGTCGGATAAAGCGTCAGGATGTTGACGTTGACCCGTGGCGGCTGGGTCACCGCATACAGGATGGCGGCGGCGATGTCCTCGCTTTCCAGCTGTTCCATATCGCCCAGCCTTTGCTCGACCGCCTGGCGCACATCGTCGCGCATGTTGCGGGTGAACTCGGTCTTGACGGCGCCAGGCTCGATGCAGGTCACGCGGACGCCGTCCTTGCCGATCTCGCGGCGCAGTGACTCCGCCATTGCGCTCACCGCATGCTTGGTGCCGGAATAGACGACCGAAGGGTGGATGTAACGGCCGGTACCGGACGAGACGACGACGATGTGGCCGGCGCCTTGCCGCTGCATCGACGGCAGTGCAGCATGGATCGGATAAAGCAGGCCGAGAATGTTGACGTCGACCATCCGGCGGTATTCTTCCGGCGTCGTATTGCGGAACGGCGCGGCGACGCCGACGCCGGCAACCGCAAGCAGCATGTCGAGCCGGCCGTACTCCTGCTGGACCCGTTCGACCATCGCCGTGGCTTGCGTTTCGTCGGTGACGTCGACGGCAATCGGCAGTGCTGCGCTGCCGGTCTCACGGATCCGCCTCGCCAGATCGTCCAGGCGCTCAGCGCGCCGCGCGGCAATCGCCAGCGTGGCGCCCTCGGCCGCCAGCGCCAAGGCAGTGGCCTCGCCGATGCCTGAGGAGGCGCCCGTCACCAAGGCGATCTTGCCGCTCAGTTTTCCTGTCCGCATCTTTTTCTCTCCTGACGCTTTGAGCACGCCGTGAAGCTAGGGCGCAGGCTTTCGGGCAACAATGCTGATCGAAAACCGAATCCACTCTTGGGGTCCCTGGGCGCAATACGCGACGGCGCCCGCTCCCCGCAGAATGCCGCAACGCATGCAGGACAGTGCCCTCCGGCAAGCCCATGTGTGCGCAATTTCCTTTGAGCGGACGAGCCGGGCCTTGACGTGACTGGAGCTGTTGCGTCTTGATATGGGGGCTGCGGGGCTTCGCATGAAAACAGCTGATCGACTATGTCTGCGGGTGGCTTGTTTGCATGCGACGCGCCTGCACGCACCATCGCGATCCTCTCGCGACCGACCGGTCTGAGCGCAAGATGAAGGTCCTCGTCGTCTATTGCCATCCCTGCACTGACAGCTTCAATGGTGCCGTGCGCGATACGGTGCTGGAGACGCTTGCCGAAAGCGGCCATCAGGTCCACCTGCTCGACCTCTATGCGACCGGCTTCGATCCAGTCATGCGCACGCAGGAATGGCGCGGTTACCACGACAAGGCGGCAAATCTGCAATCGGTGCACGAACATGCGCAGGAGCTGCTCTGGGCGGAGGCGGTCGTCTTCATCTATCCGACCTGGTGGTATGGCCTGCCGGCTATGCTGAAAGGCTGGCTGGAGCGCGTGCTGGTGCCGGGCTTCGCTTTCGAGATGCCGACCGCTCGACGCGGCCCGCAGCCCAAATTGCGGCATATACGCCGGGTGATGGCAATGACCACATGCGGCGCCACGCCGCTGATGTCGTGGATCATGGGACAGCCCGGCCGGCGGACCCTGCTGCGCGGCTTCCGCTCCGTCTGCCATCCGCTGTGCCAGACCAAATTCCTGGCGCTCTACCGGATGGACAGTGTTTCGGAAGCCGGGCGCCAGGCGCATCTGCGGCGGGTCAGGAAAGCGGTTGCCGGTCTTGGCCGCGCTGATGCGGTCGCCGCCACAGTGCCTGGCTGATTTGGACCAGGCGAGCCGGCGAGGGGCAGCGGGCGCTCGCTTTGGACAGGCGATAGCTTCGCCGAAGTCGGCGCCCCCCTGATCGCCCTGCCGGGCACTTCTCCCCGTGAACGGCAGCGCTATCGCATATGGCGGCCCCCTCATCCGGCCGCTTCGCGGCCACCTTCTCCCCGCTGGGGAGAAGAGCCTGGCATCAACGCAGGCGACCTCCTCTCCCCTCGGGGAGAGGTCAGATTGCCCCGAATTGCCCTTCGCAATTCGGTTGGCAATCCGGGTGAGGGGGCACTTGCCGACGTGCGATTGCCCTGCGGTGAACGGGGAGTCGCTGGCCCATGCGCGTTGACTCTCTTCGTCATTTCTGGAATATTGGAAACATGGATAAGACACTCGCCCTTTCGGCGCTTGCCGCGCTCGGCCAGGAAACCCGGCTGGACGTTTTTCGCCTGCTGGTGCGGGCTGGAGCCGACGGTGTGCCGGCAGGTGAGATCGCCTCGCGGCTCGCCGCGTTCCCGAACACGATGTCGGCTCATCTCAAGATCCTGTCGCATGCCGGCTTGGTGCGGACCGAACGCGAGGGCCGCAGCGTGCGCTACTTTGCCGATATGACCGGCTTTCGCGATCTGCTGGCCTACCTCATGGAGGATTGCTGCAATGGCGCGCCGGAACTTTGCCAGCCTGTCATCCAGGCCGTGACCTGCGATTGCTAGCGAGAAGATCCAGCATGGCCAACCTCTCCCGCCGCCTTGTTGCCGAGGCCCTCGGCACGGCTCTGCTGGTCGCCACCGTGGTCGGTTCCGGCATCATGGCTGACAGCCTGAGCAGCGATGTCGCCGTCTCCCTGCTCGGCAACACCTTGCCGACCGGGGCGATCCTGGTCGTGCTCATCACCATATTCGGGCCGATCTCCGGAGCGCACTTCAACCCGGCGGTGACGCTGGTATTCGCGCTTCGACGCGAGATCGAAACGAACGCAGCGCTGGCTTATGTCGCCGCCCAGATTGCCGGCGGCATTGCTGGAACGTTGCTCGCGCATGCGATGTTCGAACTGCCGATCCTGCAAGTGTCGGCGACGGTTCGGACCGGAAGCGGGCAATGGATTGCGGAGCTGGTTGCCGCCTTCGGGCTGGTCTTCACCATCCTCGCCGGCTTGCGTTTCCGTCCGGATTCGATCTCCTGGCTGGTCGGGCTCTATATCACCGCCGCCTACTGGTTCACCGCATCGACATCCTTCGCCAATCCGGCCGTCGCCATCGCCCGAGCGTTCTCCAACGCTTTTGCCGGCATCCGCCCCGCCGATCTGCCGGGCTTCATCGGCGCCGAACTTTTGGGCGCGTTGCTCGCCATGGCATTGGCAGGGTGGCTGCTCGCCCAACCGAAACCAGTCGGACAGATGAAAGCTGCGCAATGACCATCACCATCTACCACAACCCCGATTGCGGCACCTCGCGCAACACGCTGGCCATGATCAGGCAGTCCGGCGAGGAGCCTGAAGTGATCGAATATCTGAAAAACCCGCCGTCGCGCGAAAAACTCGTCGAACTGATCGCAGCGATGGGCATGACGCCGCGCCAATTGCTGCGCGAAAAGGGCACGCCCTATGCCGAACTTGGCCTGGGTGACCCGAAGTGGAGTGATGACGAGATCCTCGATTTCATGCTGGCGCATCCGATCCTGATCAACCGGCCGATCGTGGTGACGCCGCTCGGCACCATGCTCGCCCGACCCTCCGAAGCCGTGCTCGATATCCTGCCCAATCCGGATATCGGCCCGTTCACCAAAGAGGACGGCGAGGTCGTCATCGACGCCAGCGGCAAGCGCGTCGTCTAGATATCGTCCTATTTCGATCTTTGTCGAAACTCTCTTGACGTGCAGCGATTCTGGAAATAGCTTATTTCCATGAAACTCGAAAAAGCAGCCTCGCAACTCGAAGCCCTCGGCAGCCCGACGCGGTTGCAGCTCTATCGCACGCTGGTGCGGGCGGGCGATGAGGGGCTGCCGGTCGGGCGCATCCAGGACAGATTGGGCATCGCTGCCTCGACGCTGTCGCATCACCTCAAGCGGCTGGTTGACACCGGCCTGGTGACACAGGAGCGCCAGGCGACGACGCTGATCTGCCGGGCCAACTATCCGGCCATGAACGGGCTCATCGGATACCTCGCAGACGAATGCTGCGCCGACGCCACCTGTGCGCCGGCGTCGGCGGAAGCGGCCGCCAAAACAGCGGCGTGATTTTTTTTGGCATTATAATTCGAAATTACCGGAAGGATGGAATACATGGAGATGATCGAAAAACTCCCCGTTGCGGTGATCGGCGCCGGGCCGGTCGGTCTGGCGGCAGCGGTCCACCTCATCGCGCAAGGCATTCCCGTCAAAGTCTACGAAGCCGGCAATGCGGTTGCATCCAATCTCAGGGATTGGGGCCATGTCCGTGTGTTCACGCCCTGGCGCTATTGCGTCGATCAGGCGGCCAGAAACCTGCTCGAGGCGCATGGCTGGCGGATGCCTGAGCCCGAGGCATTCCCGACCGCGGACGACCTCGTCGCGGACTATCTCGAGCCGCTTGCAAAGCTTCCGCGATTGTCGCCGTCGATCGAAACCGGCGCCCGCGTCGTCGGCATCTCGCGCTGGGGCGCCGACAAGGTGCTGAGCAAGGGACGCGAGGACCGGCCGTTTATGCTGGCGGTCGAGACTGCCGATGGTGCAAGACGCGACAGTGCCCGTGCCGTCATCGATGCTTCGGGAACCTGGCAAATGCCGAACCCGCTCGGCGCCGGCGGAATTCCTGCAGAAGGCGAAGCCGAGTTTGCCGACCGCATCGCCTACGGCATTCCCGATATCCTTGGCCGCGATCGCAGCCTTTATGCCGGCAAGACGACGCTGGTTGCCGGCTCCGGCCATTCGGCCGCCAATGCGTTGCTGGATCTCGCCAGCCTGGCAAATGTGGACGCCGGCACGGCTTTCATCTGGACAACGCGTGGCACCGACCTGGTGCGCATCTATGGCGGCGGCGATGCCGACCAATTGCCGGCACGCGGCGAACTCGGCGCCGAAGTGCGCGAACTCGCCGAGAGCGGCGGCGTCAGGCTGGTGACGGGCTTTGCAGCCGTCTCGATCCGCGATGCCGACGGTCGGCTGGTCGTCGAAGGCCAGACCAGGGACGGCTTGCAGGCCCTTGGCCCGGTCGACCGCATCATTGCGGCGACCGGACAACGCCCGGATCTCTCGCTGACCCGCGAGCTTCGGCTCGAGCTCGATCCGTGGCTGGAAAGCGTCAAGGCATTGGGACCGTTGATCGATCCCAACGAGCACTCCTGCGGCGACGTGCCACCGCACGGCCATCGCGAGCTCAGCCATCCAGAGCAAGGGTTCTATACAGTCGGCATCAAGAGCTATGGCCGCGCACCGACCTTCCTGCTGCTGACCGGATATGAGCAGGTCCGCTCGGTCGCGGCGGCGATCGCCGGCGACATGATTGCGGCCGACAATGTCCAGCTTGTGCTGCCCGAGACCGGGGTCTGCACCGTGCCGAGGATCGGCATTGCCGACAAGGGTTGCTGCGGCGGTCCGGCGCCGGCAGCGGTGGATGCCTGCTGTGTCGCCGACGCCGAGGCGAAGGCGGTCGGCAAAGGCGGCTGTGGCTGCAGCGTCGCGGCATGAGCCTTTCGCCGCCTTCGCCGGCCATCTTGCGCAGCCGCGGCGCAATCATCACGGCGCTTGGCCTGACGCAGATCATGGCGTGGGGGTCATCCTACTATCTTCCCGCGGTCATCGCGCCGGCGGTCTCCTCCGATACCGGCTGGCCGCTGGCATGGGTTGTCGGCGGCCTGTCTCTTGGCTTGCTCGTGGCGGGATTGATCTCTCCGCGCGTCGGGTCATCGATCGAGCGGCATGGTGGCCGCAACGTCCTGGCGTTCAGCGCTGGATGCATCGGGGTCGGCCAGGTTGGGCTGGCCGTTGCCCCCAACCTTGCGGCCTACATCGCTGCCTGGCTGATCATCGGCCTAGGCATGGGGGCGGGGCTCTACGATGCCGCTTTCGCAACGCTTGGCCGCCACTACGGCCATGGCGCGCGCTCCGCCATCACGGCGCTGACGTTGTTCGGCGGTTTTGCCAGCACGATCTGCTGGCCGATCTCGGCCTTGCTGCTACAGGAGGTCGGCTGGCGCGGCACCTGCCTGGTGTACGCGGCTGTTCAGTTGGTGATTGCGCTTCCGCTCTATCTGTTGATCCTGCCCCGCGAGGCGCCGAAACCGCCAGTCAGGCCAGGATTGCCAGTCGGGCCAGGATTGAACCAGGCGCCGCCGGCCCGCGATGGCAATCCCGATCTGTCGATCATGATCGTTTTGGCCGCCACACTTACGCTCGCGGCGGTGATCTCCTCGACGCTGTCGGTGCACCTGCTCACCATCCTGCAAGGCAGCGGCATGGCGCTGGCCGCGGCCGTCGGGCTCGGCGCGCTGGTCGGCCCGTCCCAGGTGGCGGCGCGCGCGATCGAGATGACCATCGCGCGCTACCACCATCCGATCCTGACCAAGTTTGCCTCGGTTACCTTCGTCGCGATCGGCGTTTCGGCGCTCTGGGCCGGCATGCCAGTCATCCCGTTGGCGCTCGGCTTCTACGGCGCGGGCATCGGTCTCGAATCCATCGCGCGGGGAACGCTGCCGCTCGCGCTGTTCGGCTCGAACGGCTACGCGAAGCTGATGGGCCGCCTCGCCATGCCGAGCCTGATCGCCCAGGCAGCGGCACCCTCGGCCGGCGCCTTGCTGCTGGAGCGCTTCGGTCCGCATGGCACGTTGGCCGCGCTTTCCGGTCTGGCGCTGGCCAACGTCATCCTCGCATGCGGCCTGGGGTGGCGGATGCTCCGCTGGCGGCAATCGCAGGTTCAAACTCGGTAGGATTTCGACCTGCGTTCAGCGCCGTCAACTGGAGAGCGGGAGATCGTCCAAGGGATCGACAAGGAAGGACGCGGCAATCAGATCGTCCGCGTCGAGGCGCAGTGAACCTTTGGCGCCGCCCATAATGGCGGCAACCTTTTGAAACGTCTTGATCTCGTGCTCGGTAATCTGGGCACTTTGCATTCTGGATTTGAGGTCAGCAACGCGCAGCCCCAAACTGTGGGACATTCCGATTTTACGGTTCGACATGGTAAGATGCTCCTCCCCGGCCCATGTTTGTTTTGCCACCCGCCCTTATTCGCATTTCCTCCGCCTGCCTAAATATGAGGCATCGCGAATACAGCGCCCGAACGCCCGATGCAAGGGAAGGTTCCGGCGCGCAGAGGTCACGAAATAATAACAAGAAGGAAGCACGGCCGATGGTCCGGCCGGAGATAGGACTTAGGTACGACGCCCCGCCAGACAGAGGGCTCCGGTGGCTTATCGGCTGGCGAGGACCATGCGGTTGCCTTCGCTGTCGCGAAACTCCGCCACCGTGCGCCCCGGCTGCCACGTCGCCTCATGCGGTTCGGTGACGATCTCGACGCCGCCCGCCTTCAACGCCGCGATCATTGCTCCGACATTTTCGTCGACCAGCACCAATACGGGCTCCGCGCCGGGGGCGTCATCGGCGCGCCTGATGAAATGCAGGTTCGTCACGGCATGCGGAAATGCCAGCTCGATCCAGCGCCAGCCGCCATCGCCCATCTTCTGGTCGGCCAGCACCTGACAGGCGAGATGCCTGGTGTAGAACGCCTTGGCGCGGTCCTGGTCGAATACCGGAAGCTCGGCAAACTGGATATGCATGATCGTCTCTCCTGCTTGATGGCTGCCGCGCAGCCGCCCACGCGGGAAAGACGATGCGGGCGACCGAAAAGATTCTTCGGCAAGGAGAATCTTTTCAGCGCAGCCGGTCGTCCTTCGTTCATACCAACCAATCAGGAGACGACGATGGACTACGCGCTCATTCGATACGGTGTGAACCAAGCCGACCTGGCAGATAACCGCGCGCTGGTCGAAAAAGTGTTCGAAGCGCTGGGCGAGGCGGCACCGCCGACGGTGCGCTATCTGGTGCTCGAGCTGGACGACGGCTCGTTCGTCCACATCGTTGGCCAGGACCGCGATTCCTCGGCGCTGACCGGGCTTGCCACCTTCAAGGCATTTACGGAAAACCACGCGCAGCGCCGTTCGACCCCGGCAATGAGATCGCCTGTCAAAGTTATCGGCAACTACCGTATGCTGGCGGATCAGAAGGCGGGATAGCGCCTGCCATGCCGCCCGCGCAGAAATGGGATGCTACGCCGAAAATGAACAGGGCGACTTTGGAGGCGATGCTCGTCGGGTTGCGGCCAAGGCTGCATCGCTACTGCGCGCGCATGGCCGGCTCGGTGATCGACGGCGAGGACATCGTCCAGGAGGTGCTGATCAAGGCGCTACAGGCGATCGACGGCGGCGCCATGGTCGAACGGCCGGAGCAATGGCTGTTTCGCATTGCCCACAATGCCGCGCAGGATCACCTGCGGCGGCGCAATCGGGAAAGGTCGCGCATGACCGAGGCCGACATGAGCGTGATCGAAGATCCCTCCGGCAGCGCCGACAGCCGGCTCGCCGCCCAGACCGGCCTGCGCTCCTTCATGCGGCTTTCGGTGTCGCAGCGCAGCGCCGTGATCCTGGTCGACGTGCTCGGCCTCAGCCTGCATGAGACCTGCGAAGTGACCGGCGCGACGCTCGCCGCCACCAAGGCCGCGCTGCATCGCGGGCGGGCGCAGCTCAAGCTGCTGGCGCTGCAGCCCGAGCAGGCGCTCGCGCCGAGGCTCGACGCCGACGACGAGCGCCGGCTGCGGCGCTATGTCGACCTGTTCAACGCGCGCGACTTCGACGCGGTCAGGGCACTGATAGCCGAGGACGTCCGGCTCGATGTCGTCAACCGCGTCCGTCTGCGCGGCAAGGCCGAGGCGTCGACCTATTTCGGCAATTACGACCGTATCAGCGACTGGACATTGTCGCTCGGCTTCGTCGACGGCAGGCCGGCAATCCTCATCCGCAACCCGCAAGCGGCCGACGGCGCCGTGCGCGGCTTCATGCTGGTCGAATGGGCGGGCGATGAGGTCATCCAGATCCGCGACTTCCGCTATGCACCGTGGTGCCTGGTCGATGCGGAGATTGAAACGGTCGAAGGGTGAAAAACCCGGCCCATTTACAACTCCTTTTCGGCTAGTTCGCGAAAGGCGTCGGGAACCGACCGCTGTAGTCCGAGCGCGACCGAGGCATAGCCGACCGCCTCCCAGCCGAAGCGGTCGCGGATCTTGTCGATGGCGCGATCCGCGGTCCAGCGCGCCGCGCCCTTCCGGGTACCGGGGCGGCGGCGGTCATCGTCGAGCCCGAGCGGCAGTTCCAGTTGCAGGCCGGCATGCTGCTCCAGATGCGATACGGCGATCGCCAGCAGCGAGATTGTCTTTTCGTGCGGATGGTCGATGAGCACCTTGCGCACCAGCGCCTCGGCGATCTCGGCCAGCATGGCGGTTGCCGAAATCGGTTGGTCGAGCGTGATCGAGCGCGTCACCGAACGCAAATCGGCAAAGCGGACGCGAACCGTCACCGTGCGGCCGGGCCGGGATTTCGCCCGCAACCTGGTGGCGACCCTGTCGGCCAGATGCAGCAAAGCGGGCACGAAGACGTCCTCTTCGGCCGGTTTTCGGCCAAGCGCCGATTGCGCGCCGGCCGATCGCGCGCGGCGCTGCGTCTCGAGCTTGCGCGGATCGCGGTTCCACGCCAGCGCGTTGAGTTTCTCTCCCGCCGCCGGCCCGAGCAGGCGCTCCAGCGCCCCACCATTGGTTCTCGCCAGCTCGCCGATGGTGTTGACGCCGATGCCGGCCAGCCGCTCCCTGGTGACCGGGCCGACACCCCACATCAACTCGACCGGCAGGTGATGCAGGAACTCCAGCTCGTGGCGCGGATCGACCACCACCAGCCCGTCGGGCTTTGCGACCTGTGAGGCGATCTTGGCCAGGTGCTTGGTGCGGGCTACGCCGACCGAGATCGGCAGGCCGAGCTCGGCCCGCACGCGGCGGCGGATCTTGCCGGCGATCTCGGCCGGCGAGAACAAATGGGTGCAGCCGGCGACGTCGGCAAAGGCCTCGTCGATCGAAATCCGCTCGACCACCGGCGTGAAATCGCCGAGCACCTTGATCGCCGCATCGCCCAGCCGCTGATAGTCCTTGAAATGGCCGCCGACGAAAATGAGTTGCGGGCAGAGTTCCCGCGCCCGCCGTCCCGGCATGCCGCCGCGCACGCCGAACGCCTTGGCTTCATAGGATGCGGCGAGCACTACCCCGCCGCCGACGGCAATCGGCTTGCCGCGCAAGGCCGGGTCGAGCAATTGTTCGACCGAGGCATAGAAGGCATCCAGATCCGCGTGGAGGATGTTGGCTTCCATCCGGCCCCGTCGCCCGCGGCGGCTCGAACGCCGCATTGTCTAGAGTTGCGATAGGAACATAAAGAGAACATTGTGGGTGGATTGTCAAGCAGCGCGGAGGCTGCCGCCGATGACGGGCGGACGGCAATGTTCAGCCGCGCAGCCGATCGCGGGCCTGCATCAGCGCGAATCCCAACAGGTTCTCGCCGCGCCACAGCAGCGGGTTCACCGCCCTCTCGTCATCCGCCGCAAGACCGATGCCCCACACCCGGTCGACAGGGCTCGCCTCGACCAGCACCCGGTCATGCGTCGACAGCAGATATTCGCGCAGCGCCGCGTTCTGGCGGAACTTCTGAAAGCTCCCTTCGGTGACGATGCGATATTTGTCGGCATCCCATTTGGTGCCATCGAAGCCGCTCACCTGGCGGCCAAGTTGCTTTGCCTGCTTGGGGCTGGCCGCCCTGAGGATTTGCGTTGCCGTCTGAGCGTCACCGAACAGGCGAGCCTTCTCGGCCATCATCCAGTGTTCGGCAGTCGGATAGCTCAGGCCATCGACGATAAAGGGCGCATGCCACCACTGACTGAAGCACGACGTGGTTATGCGGCCGTCCTTGGACGGCTGGTGGCCCCAAAAGAACAGAAACTTCTGATTGGGTTTTGCGCGAAAGACCTTTTCAAGCCAGGCCCGGTCGTAAATCATGGGGCGGATGGAGCAGGGCGAAGGGGCGGCTTGTCAATGCCCGGCTTTGAACTCTTGCTCGCTGAGCCTGCGCATCAGGCAGCCTGTGTGTTTCGGTGCCGGGCCTAACGCCTGAAATGTTACACTGCAGTTCGGCAATCTGCATCGACGATGGATATTGTCTCCGCCCCACCAAGCCATGTGAAAACGTACTCGATACGCTTGATCCGGCGGCTGGCGAGCCATTTGCCCAGCGTCTTGCACTGCTCCGTATAAGCGCCCGATTCCCGAAGGCCTTTGAAGAAGATTTCGTCCAGCGGTTGCGTCGAGGACAGGTGGTAAGTGAGAAAGCGGTGAGAGAACGATACGTTCTCCATCGTTACGCTGTCCGTTGTCTGCGGCAGCCCTGCATTCATCCGAGCCAGATCAGCTCCCGTAAGGGCCGGCGCCGGAAGCCGGCCGAAATTAACGGACAGCGAGAGGACGATAATGAACAAAAAGGCTACAATGCCTATCTTGAACCACCATTGCAGGACCGCACCGACGATCGCGGCAAACAGGATCTGCACACCAATCCACGGAAGCCAATCGAGCGGATTCCAGTAAAGTTCTCCCCAAATCTCGTGCAGCACGTCAAGCATTTACACCCGCCAGTGGTGCGCTAAGGACTGCCAGCCTCCCAGTCCGCCGGATTCTCGTACAAGTTTCGGGAAACGGCGGCAACGTATCGAAAACGGACAGCCCGCAAAAGGCGGAAAACCGACCTACAACCCCATCTTGTAGCCGAGATGGCTCGCGGTGAAACCGAGGCGCTCGTAGAAGGCGTGCGCTTCCCGTCGACCATTGTCCGTGGTGAGCTGAATGAGGCTGCAGCCACGAGAACGGCATGTTTCAATCGCCCATTCGATCATCAGCTTGCCGACGCCGCGAGAGCGCCATTGCCGGGCGACGCGAACGCCTTCGATCTGGCCGCGCCAGGCGCCTTTCCTCGAAATGCCTGGAAGGAAGCTGAGCTGCAGCGTTCCGACCACTTGCCCGGCATCGACGGCCACGGCGAGCAACTGGTTGGGGTCGGCATCGATTGCTCTGAAGGCATCGAGATAGGATGGCGCAAGCGGTGTGGACGGGTCTTCCCGGTCTGCGCCGAGCACATCGTCGGCAAGCATTGCAACGATCGCCGGCAGGTCGGGCGCCTGCGCACGACGGAATTCGATCTCGCTCATCGCCTGGACATACGGCGTAGATTTGGCGACGACAAGCGTCGGTCTAGTGGAAAGCAGCCGTTGAAAGACTTATGACAGGTGAAGATCGGGAGGAAAGGATATGGATGTTCCAGCCAGCATGAAAGCCGAATTGGCAGCCTGGAACAATGGGACCGGCATCGATTTACAAAGCTGGGTTGGCTGCGAGGGCCGATTTGCACTTGCTGTGGGGTACAGCACTGTTTTCTGGCCGGAGTTCGTAACGTTCGAACGCTACGTTTTGATGGAAGGGTTCAGCGAGGAGGGCCCGCGAAGCTTCGAACGAAACCCCGGCGCCACGCGACAGTCTGTGGAAGCGGTCATGAACCACTTGCATATTGCCGATATTCACGCCTTGGGCACCGCCGACATTTCTCGCGACAAGCTCGTGTGTTCCTTGGCTCAGTCCTCAAGGAGATTTATGAAGCAAAACTGCAATGGCGGTTTCCGGACCGAAGGTTTGTCGTGGAGTTTTTCGCTTCGGAGCCCAAAGACCTGGAGGACTACCAGCTGTCTTTCTGGCAAGCATACTAGGATAATCGGTCGAAAGCGAGCAACCCGGCGATGGTCAACCAGCCAATGCGGTTCGAAATTGAAGGCGTCTCGCTGGAGGTTTTGCGGGCACTGTCGCGCGCGGACCAGGATCAATTGCTGGCCTTCGGCCGCCCGATTTCCTTTACCATGGCAGCGCCACCGTCCTGGCCGAATTCAATCGCAATGACGGCACGCTTCTGGTCAATCTTGCCCATATCGACGGCGGTGGCGAAGGCGGTCCTGCTCGTCTTGTGGAGGCTTGTCCGGGCCTATGCCACCGATCGGCAATTCAGGCTCATCCGTTGGAATGTCCATGCCGCGACGTGCGCCAAACCTAATCCCCGGCTGCAGCGCTTCCTGCGCTCCCATCACTTCGCCGAGATCGACGATCCCGACTACGGCCGCATTTTCGCCCGCAGCCAGCAGCTTTGATCGGCCTGCGGGCCGCTCCCGCCACGCTACGCCGCCTCAAACGCCCAGAGGCGCTGGCCGTAGCGGCGGAAGAAGCGGGCGAAGAGGCGTTGTTGCCTGGCGCGGGCGAGGTCGGCGGCGCGCCTTTCCTGCCGCCAGCGCGGCATGTTGTGGAACATCGAAAGGAAGCAGGCGGCGTCCTCGAGTGCCTCCTCGGCTGACTGCGCCGGGCGGATCGCCGCCAGGAACAGAGCGCGGCTCGGCTTCATCTGGTCAATCGCCGCCTTGCGCTGGCGATGACCCTGGCGCGCCTTGCGGATGCCGTCCTGGCGGATGGCCGCGAAAGCCGCAAGCATGGCCGGGCTGTCGCCGCTATAGCCGCAGGCATGGGCGAACTGGGCTGGGTCCATCGTCGTTCCCTTGCTGCCGGCCGGCCGCGGTTCTGTGGCTCGCGCCGATTCCAGTCCGCAGCCAGATATAAGCATAACTCAAATAATGGAACAAGTGAAACTTTCACGTTGATGTAAGCGGAACCGACTCGACTCCGCTCCAAAAACCGATAATGATGTGAACAAAGCAGGAACAACGATGGGGATGGCCATGGCATTGGCAGGCAAGGAAGCGACGATCGCCGATGTTGTCTCGATTGCCGTCGAGTGCATCGACTGCGGCCGCAACAGGTGGTGGAAGCCGGCCGAGCTCAAGCGGCATGGGGTGATGCCGGAGACACCGCTGGCCGCACTTTCGGGGCGCCTGATCTGCAAGGCCTGCCGGGCCGACGGCCTGCCGGGCGCCGCCGTTTCGATCCAGGCCGCCTTCATCGACGACCGGCAACGGACCCGCGCCGAGGCGCGCCTGCTCAACGGTCGAGAGCTGGAGCAGTCGAGGCGGGCTTGAGGGGCGCGTGGTGCTCTTCCCTTCTCCCCTTGTGGGAGAAGGTGGCCGAGCGAAGCTCGGTCGGATGAGGGGTGTTGGACGGATCGCTACTATGAAGACGTAAGGCTTTAAAAATCGTTCCGTATTTTTGACGCCGAGTTTCTTCGAGCACCCCTCATCCGGCTCGGCGCTGTGCGCCGATCCACCTTCTCCCACAAGAAGGGGAGAAGGGAAAACCCCTCATCAATACCCCAGCAATTCCTTGAGCGGGATGACGCGGAAGACGTTCTTGATGGCGTAGCGGTTGAAGGTCAGCGTCTTCGGCGGGTTGTACTGTTCGACGATCAGCTCGGCGGCGGTGCGCTTGACCAGCTTCTTGATAAAGGCCTTGCCGTTTTGCTCGTTCTCCTCGGGCAGCGTCTCGATCACCACATGGTCGCCGGGCAGCGCTTCGCGGCCGCCGCAATAGATCATCTCGCCGGGCTCGTAGCGCGGCACCATCGAATCGCTCAGCACGTGCAGCGCAAACACATTGCGCAGATGCCGGATCCCCGGCGGCCGCTGGACATAGCCGGCCGGCTGGCCGTTGAAGGTGAAGTCGCCATCGTCGCCGCCGACGGCGGTACCGAGAAGCTGGATGTCCATCGGCCCGGCGGGCAGGGGGCCGGGATCGGTGACGATCTCGGCATCGGCGACCGGCCCGGCGTCGTCGAGGAAAACGACCTCGCCCTTGCCGAGCGCCACCGGGTCGACGCGCAGGAAAGCGGCGGTCTTCAAAAGGTTCTCGGTCTTGGGCAGGTTGCGCCCGGTCTCCCAGTTGCCGACGGCAGCGACGTCGGTGTCGTTGTGCTCGGCAATGTGGCGCATCACCAGGCCGCGCTGCTTGCGCGCCCGGCGGATCGCCGCTCCGACCTTGATCGACAGTGCAGTTTTCGCCATGGCTCCATCTGAAGCATAAGATTCGGTTTCGTCTATGCAAGAATCGCTTGCATTATGATTTGAGTTATGCTCTTATATGGGCATGCACAAGTCGCTTCACCAGTTTTCGGTCCTTAAATCCGCCGTTCAGCGCGCCGGCAGCGCTCGCCTGGGGGCGGTACCGCAAACGATCGCCAAGGCCGTGCATGTGCCAACCCTTTCCCCTTCGTCGCGGCTGTCCTCCTCCCCGGCCGGGACGATGCCCGAGGCTCGCGCCTCGGATCCGGCAGCGCAAGCGGCCGGAACGGCCGGAGCCGTTCCCCTCACGGCTCCGGCCACGAATTACCTGCCGGCCGGCAATGCGGATGCCGCGGTTTCCTGCATCCGCACCGAAGACGGCACGGTCATCGCGTTCGACAAGCGGACGGGCAAGGCAGTGTCCGGCGCAACAAGGCAGGCGGCCGAGATGAAGCTCGATCGCAGCAGACCACGCGAAGGGCTGACTGGCTTTCGCGCCTGGGGCCGGCGAAGCCGGCGCCGCACACAACCACCTTTGCAGGGAATAAAACATCATGGCCGCCTGCTATTCCGCCTCGGAACTGGAACAAATCGAGAACTGGCTGACGAGCGGACTGTCGGCCGCGAAAATCGCGACCAGGCTCGGTGCGCAGCGTGGTAGCCCGGTCTCACGCGCGGCCATCATCAGCATGGTCCACTGCACCGCCCGTTTGCGCACCATCGGCCTTGCCAGATCCAAGGGCTGGTCTGGCGGACGCTCTGGCGGCCGGCTCGGAAATTCGGCGCCTGAGCCATCAAATGCCGCAGGTCAGGCGGAAGCGGCTCCGAAGGCCGAGCCACGCTGCCGCCCGACAAGGCTGTCGGCCAGGCTGGCGCCGCCGGCCTGGCAGCCGGGTCCGGCTCGGATCACCGGGACCGATGGCGCGCCGCTCGAAATGCCGGCGCCGCGCCCGATCGCCGCCGGCGGCCGCCAGCCGCATTTCGCCGCCATGCGCTTCATCGATTGCCTGTTCGAGCGCTGCCGCGCGCCGCTCGACACGACGTTACAGGAGGATGCGGAAAACGACGCCCCCGGCAGCCGCCCCGGTTTGGACATGCTGTGCTGCGGACTGCGCACGAAGCCATCGAAAAGCTACTGCGCCTATCACGCGGCGCGCTTCCTGCGCACGCTGCCGGCCGAAGTGATTTGAGCCTGCTGGATGACGGAAGTTCGCCAGAGCCCGACGACGGAAAACCAGGAGGACCGAACCGATGAGCACCAAAACCGTCCAGAAGATCAAAACCAGGCTGCCGCGATTGCCGAAGGGCGAGGCCGAGCAGGTGCGCATCCGCAAGGAGATCGGCCATGATTTCGCGCTGAAGGACGACCGGTTCGGCCGCAAGCGGCTGGCCAAGGGGACGCAGGAGGGCGCGCGCCTCTATGAGGTCTCCAATGACGGCCACACCGCGACCGGCGGCATCGTGCGGGTGCGCAATGTCGACCCGCTGAGCGGCCTCACCTCGCTGTCGCGCCAGCAGCGCGAGGCGGGGATGCGCTACCGCCAGGATTTTCGCGACTCGTCGGAGGCAACCGCCAAGCCGATGGCCTGGGCCGAGCGCGTCGACGGCGGCCGCACCGGCAGCGGCGTCGCCGAACACATCCTGTCCGCCGGCCGCGACCATGCCGAGGCCACCAGGGCGCTTGTCCATTGGGAGATCGCCGGCATCGTGCAAAAGGTCTGCTGTGCCGACACAACGGTGAAGAGCCTGGCCGAACAGGCCGGCGAGCCGCGCGACGTGGTGGTGAAACTACTCAAGATCGGGCTCGACATATTGGCCGTGCATTACGGCATGATGCTGATGCGCAAGCCGAGATGAGGAGCCCGCCGATCCGGCCGGCACTACCGGCCGGATCGATCCGTCAACGACGGCAGACACGGATTCTTTCGATAATCCGGTGGTGATGACGCCAGTGCCTGATGACTTCTGTGTGGCAGCGCCGGTGGTATCGGTACCGGTAGCGCGGCGCGTAGTCCTCGTTATAGACATCATAGCGGTAACGGGGGACGTACTCATCGTCGTAATCGGAATACCGATGGTGGCGATAGTAATAGTCGTCGTCATAGCCGCTGCCGATGCCGATCGTGACGCTGCCGCCGGCATTCGCCGGGCCGATCACGGAAGCCGCCGAGGCGATGGCGATCACCGAGGCAAGCAGGAGCTTCTTCATAGCTACCTCCTTCTTTAACGTCCCTCTAATAGAAAAACCCGCGAGGCGCAGCCTCGTTCCATAGATTGGCAAGATGTAACGAACGGACGAGCCCGAAGTTTAGCGCCTGCCGGCGCGAAAATGCCGCTGCTGCGGCGGGGTCGGATCGCCGACGCAGCGTGACCGCTCCTCTCATCAAACAGCGGCAATCGCGCGTCAGTCCCGTCTTTTGCCAACGTCTGCCTACAGAACGTGGCCCAGTTCCAGCAAAACGAAGGCGGTCGCACCCAGCACAGCGAGGGCATAGGCCGCATAAAGAACAAGCAGCATCACCTCAAAGTCCCGGACGAAGCTTGCGGCAATCCTGGTCTCCTTGGGCTCCGCTTTCTCGATGCGGTCGGTTTCCAGCTGCTCCGTTGCCACGACGAGGCAGACGATCCTGTCGTTGTCGGCCGCCTGTAATATCCGTTCGGTCAAATCGACGGCAATCACCGGATCGTCGGCCAACTGGTCCCGCGGTAGCCGGCTTTCAGTGACGGTCTGGATTTCACGCTTTCTCACGCACGCATAATTGCGTCGACTAAATTAGGTTCCACTAAAATACATAGATTGCCTCGGACCCGATCGCCATGGGTGAGGCGTGAGCCCAGCTGGGCGTGGAACCCCCGCCCGAGGGCCGCATTTGTCGGCTGTCGAGGCGAATCTCGATCCGCATCCTCCGATCAAAGGGCGCGGGCTTCTTCATTGGCTGCTACGATGCGCCAGTGGGTAGATCGCAATGCTAAAGCTGCCAAACCTTCATATCGCGAACGCAGCGCCGACGTCTTCGGTGCTGACCGGTTATGACGAAGATCGCATGCTTACTTATATCCGGCTGCTCGACGCTTCGGCGGAAGGAACCGATTGGCGCGAGGTCGCCCGCATCGTCCTGCATATGGACCCGGAACGGGAGCCGGAGAGGGCTTTCCGGGCGTGGGCGACACATCTGGCGCGTGCACGATGGATGACCAGGAAGCGGAACGAACTGCGCCAATTGCATGATGAGTGGTGGGGGTGAGCACCATCCAAGCGGAACTGCCGTCCCGGTCTGGCCGTTGAGGGAGGAGGCCAACATGGAAAAGCGACCAATGACTTCTTGGCGAGCCAATACTTTCGAGCTGTGCTGCCTTCTTGCAGTTCCGCTGTCGCTTATCCTTACGGTTTTCCTGGCGGGTCTCATCCTCAGCTGACGCCCGCATGGTTGTTTGCTGGGGCTGGTGGGTCGGATCCGACAAGATTCGGAACCGTTACTTTACAGCCGCCGCCATCACATCCGAAAACAGCGCCCGTTCCACTGCCGGTTCCAGCGTTTCGGCGAAGGGCGTCGCCAGGTGGTGGCGGTCGCGGAAGGCTAGTTTGCCGTCGATGAAGACATGGCAGGTGGTCTGGTCGCAAAAGCGGTCGGTCATGTCGATGTAAGCAGCGTTCGGTGTCGAGCGCACGATGTCGCGCTCGACGGTGGCGATGTCGTCGTTTGCCGCCAGGATCCTCGGCGTGTCGCATGTCGCGGGCGTCTGGCCCCGCCACAGCGCCCGCGCCACGCATTTGTCGGCGTAGCTTGCATTGTAGGGAACGTCCCTGATGACCGCGACCTTGATGCCCGCCTGGCTGAAGGCTTGAAGCGTCCAGGTGAGGCCCGTCCGCCATTGCTCTTGCCAATCGGCGTGCTTCAACTCCTCGGGCGATTCCTTCATCACATTGCCGATCGAGAACTCCGAGATCACCACCAGTTGCGGGTGCAGCGCGATGATGTCCTTGACCGACTGCTCGCGCCATTGGTCGCATTCGGTGTAGTCGCGCTTCAGCCGCCAGTTCCAGGTCGTCACCCGCGAAGCCCGGCAGGAAGATTTGAGAAAGGTGACGACGCGAAAGTTGTTCTTCTCGGCCGCCTTGATCAGCGGCGTCGACCAATGGTCGGCATGCGAGTCGCCGAACAGCACGACCGAGCGCTGGGCATCCTTGCGGCCGAACATGCAGGGTTTTGGCTTGACGGTTTCGAAATCGAGCACGCAGCCGCCATTGGTCGCGCGCACGGTGGAGAGTTGGGCGGCACTGTCGGCGATGACGTGCTGTTCGGGGCTGAGATTGTGCTCGGCAAAGCGCGCATTGCCATAGGCTGCGACCACGCCGGCGCCGGTCAGCGCGACGGCGGGCACCAGCGCCCGCGCTGCTCCGGCCATCAGCCAGCCGTTGCGGCGGATCGGGTTCTCGATGAAATGATAGGTGAACATCGATAGAACCAGCGTCAGTGCCGCGCAGGCAAAGCGGCCGAGGATGGACAGGCTGGGAACCACCATCGCCGCATAGACAATGACCGGCCAGTGCCAGAGATAGAGCGAATAGGACAGCCGGCCCAACCATTGCATGGGGGCCAGCGCCAGCACGGCGCTCGGCAGATTGCGGCCGCCGCTGCCGCTGAGCAGCAGCAGCACTGTGCCGGCGACAGGCGCCAGCGCATTCACCCCGGGAAACGGCGAATCTTCGTCCAGCATCAGATAGGCCCAGGCGATCAGTGCCAGACCGAGGCATGCCTGGAGAGTGGCCAGTAATGGCCGGTCGCGCCAGATCTTTGCCGGTGCCATGGTCGCCAGGCCGCCGGCGGCGAATTCCCAGGCCCTGAGCGGCGAGAAATAGAAGGCCCAGGGCTGCGACACTTCCGTCAGCCAGGCGCAGGCGGCGAAGGAGGCCGCGCCGGCGACGCCGATGACGACGATAGCAGTGCGCTTGCCGGGGCGTAGCCATGCGGCGGCAAGCAGCAGCGCCGGCCATGCCAGATAGAACTGTTCCTCGACCGACAGCGACCAGAAGTGGATGAACGGGTTGTTGGTGGCGTCGGCGGCGAAATAGTCGAACGACCAGCGGATCAGCCAGAGGTTGATCATGTAGGCGGAGGCGAACATGGCGCCTTTCGAATAGAGCGCCTGTTCCTCCGGCGACAGGATGAAGTAACCCGCGAACAGCGTGGCAAGGATGACGAACAGTGCCGCCGGCAACAGGCGCCGGGCGCGCCGGGCATAGAAACGCCAGAGGTTCAGCCGCCCGGTTTCGGTGATTTCTGTAACCAGGTGCCGGGTGATCAGATAGCCGGAGATGACGAAGAAGATGTCGACGCCGGCAAAGCCACCGGGCAGGCCGGAGAGACCAAAATGGAAGGCGATGACACCCGCCACCGCCAGCGCGCGCAGCCCTTCGATGTCAGGCCGAAATGATGCCGACACAATCACCTCATACAAGGAATGCCCACCTCGCAGAGGCTCGACCCGCTGCGCCGATATTGCAATGCAACAAATCTAACGCAGTGCAACATAGGGGGAGGGCGCAGCTCCTCCAGCTCCTCGCGCGGGGGCGATTCACTCACATGAGCGATTCAGTCATGAGGGCGATTGATATGGAAGCGAAGGGCAGGGTGCCGAGGCGATCACGCCTTTTTCAAAAACTCGGTCTTCAGCACCAGGCCCTTCACCTGCTTGGTGCTGCATTCGATCTCGCCGGGATTGCCGGTGAGGCGAATATTCTTCACCAGCGTGCCGCGCTTGATCGTCTCCGACGTGCCTTTGACCTTGAGATCCTTGATCAGGGTCACGGAGTCGCCCTCGTGCAGCGCCGTGCCATTGCTGTCTCTTACGATCGCGTCGGTCATGGCAGGTCTTTCGGGGAGCTCCGGTGCGGAGGTGGTTGGCTCATTACCCGGCCTATCTCACGGTTGGCGGCGAGGTCAAGCGTGCTGGGGTCGAGCCCACTGGGTCAAGCGTGCCGGCGGCCAAACGTGCCCGACCGGCAATGCTATGTGGACGGCCAACCGGAAAACTCGGTTGCGAGCAGAACCCCCCGGACGGTAGTGGTATTGCCGCTCCGCGACATGCGCTCCGACCAAGCCGTCCTATATGCCTATGGCGCCACGGCAATCGAACAAAAGCCGTGGCCTTCATTACGTGGATATTCCGGCACGAGTTCAAATGGCTGAGCGCTCGCCGGTGCGGACAGGAAGGTCGCACAATGGCGGAGCTGCCCGCCCTTTCGCTTGGTCCGTTATTGCACTCGGCAAGAAGCCGGCGGTCACTTGTTGAGCTGCATGGCCATCTTGCAGAAGTCGGCATGCGTCTTGGCAATGCCTGCGTCGCTGCATTCCTTCAGCATCATGGCCCGGTCGCTTGTGGACATGGCCATCCATGCCGCCTTGAATTCGGCTTCCGACTTCATGCTCTTCATGCCGGCGTCGGTGAAGAAGGGCGTCATTTTCTGCGGATCGTCGAGCGCCGAAGTGCCAGTGGCACCGGCGGCAAGCGCTGCGCCGGTCATCATCGAAAGCGCCATCGCGCCCATGCAAAGCATCTTGATATTCATGATCATTCCTCCTGAGCTGCTGCTTTGAGGTTGTCCATCAGCGATCTACGAAGGAACGGCGTTTTGACCCAAAAGTTCCACGTTCTGGCGCAGGCATGGAACAGGATTGCCCGTGACGCCATTAATGCAAAAAATTCTACCATGACTGAATTGCCGCGCTGCCGACGAGGGCAATCTGGGTGAGATGCTGCGAAGTTGCACGCCGGCTCAATATGCCCGATCATGGCGACGGCGGGGCGGAGGTATCAAGTGGCGGCAAATCGTCGAAACGGCGCGCACCTGTCGGAGCCCCGGCGGGCGGGCATTGTTTCCGCGGCCAGGGCGCTTCCGCGCACATCCTTGCCCAGCGTAGCGTCGGTCGTGACCGCCGTCGCGGCGCTCTATTTCGGGCGCGAGGTCTTTCTGCCGATCGCAATCGCGCTGCTGCTTACCTTTGCGCTCGTACCCATGGTTTCGGCACTCAAGCGAGCCGGCATTCCGCGTCTTCCTGCCGTGATCGCCAGCGTGCTCGGCGCATTCACGGTGCTGGCTCTGTTCTCCTTCATCGTCGCCACGCAGGTCAGTGAACTGGCGCAGAACATTCCGCTTTACCAGGCGAATATCCTGACCAAGGTCCGGTCGCTCAAGGAAACCGGCGTCGGCGGCGGCATCGTTTCCAGATTGAGCCGGGTGATCGAACGCGTCGGCCAGGAGCTCGACAGACCCGAGCCCGCACAACCCGCCGCCGATCAGCCTCCGCGGGAACCGATCCCGGTCGAAATCGTCGCGCGCGAACGACCGCTCGAGGTCCTCCAGAATCTGATCGGCCCGCTGCTGAGCCCGCTGGCATCGGCCGGACTGATCGTCGTGGTCGTCATATTCATGCTGCTCGAGCGGGAGGATCTGCGCGATCGCTTCATACGCCTCGTCGGCTATGGCGATCTGCATCGAACCACCGAGGCGCTGCAGGATGCCGGCAAGCGTGTCGGCCGCTACCTGCTCATGCAATTGGTCGTGAACATCGTCTATGCCGTCCCGATTGCAATCGGACTTTGGCTGCTGGGCATACCCAATCCATTGCTGTGGGGATTGCTGGCGCTGGCGCTGCGCTTCGTTCCCTATATCGGCCCGGTCATCGCGACGCTGCTGCCTCTATTCCTGGCGCTGGCCGTGGCGCCCGGCTGGTCGCTCGTGCTGTGGACCGCAGGGCTTTTCGTGGTCGTGGAATTGATCACCGGCAACGTGATCGAACCCTGGCTCTACGGCTCGCGCACCGGGCTGTCGCCATTGGCTATCATCGTTGCGGCGATCTTCTGGACCTGGCTCTGGGGACCATTGGGCCTGGTTCTGTCGACGCCGCTCACGGTCTGCCTCGTCGTGCTCGGCCGCCATGTGCCGCAGTTCGAATTCCTCGACGTTCTGTTCGGCAACGAACCCGTGCTCGAACCGCACGCACGGCTTTACCAGCGGCTGCTGGCCGGCGATCCCGAGGAAGCGACGGACCATGCCGAGGAGATGCTGGAGGAAAAATATCTGGTCGAGTTCTACGACGAGGTCGCGATTCCCGCACTTCTGCTCGGCGAGCAGGACCGGGTGCGTGGTGTGTTGAGCGATGAGCAAAGACAGCAGGTCGCGGGCAGCGCGCTGACGATGGTGGCGAACCTCGACGACAGCGCGCAGGAGGAGGCGGAAGCGGACGACACGGCCGCGGCCGAGGACAACGGCTCACGCGAGGACAAGCAGGTTCAGGGCGAGGTTCAGCGCGAGGACGACACCGAACTGCCGGATGGCACGGGCATGTCGGTGCTGTGTGCCGGAGGGCGCGGCGAACTCGACGACGCGGCTGCCGCCATGCTGGCGCAGGTGCTCGAGGTCCAGGGCGCCACGGTGTTGAGGGCGAGCTTCGCCGAGATGGAACCAGGGAGCATTCGCCACCTTGAGCTCGACGCCGTCGATACCGTCGTCGCCGGATTTTTGAACCGGGATTCCGTCAAGCACGGGCGGTTCCTGGTCCGTCGGCTGAAACGCGCCAAACCAGGGTTGCGGGTGGGCATCGTGTTGTGGTCGGAACCCGACAGCGACAACCAGGAGGCAGCCGCCAGATTGGCCAATGAGATCAACGCCGATTTCGTCGCACACGGCATGGTCGGCGCGGTGCTCGGTGCGTTGTCCGGCGCTCCGCCGGTGGCGCTGAAGACCACCGCCAAACGCCGCATGCGCCGCCTGTCGCCGGCGCGCAAGAAAGAGCCGCTCGCCGCGGCAAAATGAGCGCGGCCAACGACCGCGGCAGATGGAACTGTTACCGTTTTCGCGAAAACGGTAATAACGAGATGGATCGGGTGTCTTCGCGAGGGTCGAGCTTAACCGTCCGGACGGTGCCGCAGCAAAGGGCGCACCGCTCACACAGTCCAGAAATAGCGCACCGTATGGAAGAAGACCGGGGCGGCGAAGACCAGGCTGTCGGCGCGGTCCATCATGCCGCCATGGCCTTCGATCAGGTGGCCCCAGTCCTTGACGCCTTGATCGCGCTTGATGGCGGAGGCGACAAGCCCGCCGAGGAAGCCCATCAGGCAGGCGATGAACGCGACGCCGGCTGCCTGCAGCGGCGAAAACGGCGTCAGGAACGACAGCAGCGCGCCGAGCAGGCTTGACGCCGCCAGCCCGCCGACCAGCCCCTCCCAGGTCTTCGACGGCGAGACCGTCGGCGCCAGGAGATGCCGGCCGAACAGCTTGCCGAAGATATATTGCAGCACGTCGCTGCCTTGCACGGTGATGATCAGGAAAGCGATCAGCAACAGGTTGCGGCCTTCGAAGCCTGGCACTTCGAGCGTCAGCAGCGCCGGCACGTGGCTGACGCAGTAGACCGAAATCATGACAGCCCATTGCTGCGCCGAGACGCGCTCGAGAAAGCGCTCGGTGTCGCCGTGCAGCGCGGTGATCGCCGGCATCAGCAGGAAGCAGTAGACCGGGATGAAGATGGTGAAGAGCCCGTACCAGGCGGTCCACACCAGCCAGTACTGGAACGGGATGACGATGCCGAACATGCCGAGCAGCACCCAGTGGTCGCTGCGGCGGCTGTGCGTCAGCGTCACGAATTCGCGCAGGGCGGCGAAGGAAATCAGCGCGAACAGGATGGTCATGCCGGGACGGCCGAAAAAGAAGGCAACGGTGATCGCCACCACCATCACCCACCAGGCATTGATGCGCTGGGTCAGGTTGACCAGCGCCGGCGACAACGGCTTTGGCGCCCGCCATGACAAGACGCCGGCGATGACGCTGGCGCTGATCAGCACCGCCAGCAGGCCGACAATCAGAATGAGGGTCTCGTGCATCATCGGCAGTGCCTTGGTCCTCAATCGTCTCGCTGCGGCCGGGGGTTCAGCGTCAGCAGCGTTTCGCGGGCGCGGTCGAGAAAGGCGCGGCGTTCCTCACCCGGTCGAATGGCGATCGGCGCGCCGAAGACGACGCGGCAAAGCAGCGGCACCGGCACGAATTGCCCCTTGGGCAGCACCCGCGACATGTTCTCGATCCAGCACGGGATAAGCTCGACATCGGGCCGCGCCATCGACAGGTTGTAGAGGCCGGAGCGGAACGGCAGCAGCGGTTCGTCGGTCATGTTGCGCGTGCCTTCGGGAAACAGGATCAGCGAATGGCCCTGGTCGAGCACCGACAGCATGATCGAGATCGGGTGCTGCGTTTCGTCCGTCCATTGCCGGTGGATCAGCACGGAAGACAGCATGTCCTCGGCAATGAAACGGCGCAGCCGCGTCTTGCCCCAATAATCGGCGGCCGCCACCGCATGGGTACGGGCGCGTTCCTTCTCGCTGAGGCAGGCCGACAGCAGGATGAAATCGCCGTGGCTGGCATGGTTGGCGAAGTAGATGCGCTGCCGGTCCGATGGCTGGCTGCCGTTCCAGATCGGCCGTACGCCGGTGACCACCCAGGCCAGCGCCGACAGGCCGACCGAGGTCACCGTCTGCAGCAAGGTATAGGTGCTGACGCGAAGCTTTGTCATGGACGGGCTCAAAAGAATGCCGCGACGACCGCGGCCGCCGCGAACAGACTGAAGGCGATACGCTGCCTGGCGAGCAGGCGGCGCGTGCCGGCCATCCGCTGGTTGAGTGAGCGGCCGCCGGCCGCCGTGGGTTTCAGCCGCATGCGCGCCAGCACGTCGTCGATCGCCGCGCCGCCGCCTGCCTCGCTGGCATGGCTGGCCATCAGCCGGAACAGCAGCGCGTCGAACAAAAGCAGGGCCGAGAGAATAATTGTGGCAATGGCACCCGCCGCGGCGATCAGCCAGGCCGCCGCCGACAGCGACGATGTTTGCGGCGCAGCCGCCAGGCCGATGACCGGCGCAGCCAGCAAGGCAGCAGCAATCAACAGCAGCGGCCATGCCACCTGCACCATCAGCCCGGCGGCGAACGCTTCGGCCTTGTCACGATAGGCGGTCATGTCGCCGCGTCCACGCCAAGATGCACCGGCCGGCCCGCGGCGGCGAGCTGGCCTCGCGCCTGATCCGGCGTGGCGGCCCGGCCGCTGGCGACCAGCCATTCGGCGACGACGGCGGCGCTGCGCTGGAAACCGAGCGCACAGCAGACCAGCACCGTGCCCTGGCTCTGCGCCGTCTCGATCGCCGCCACCGCTTGCGCACGCGCCTCGCGAGACGGCGGCAAAAGGTCGACCATGGGCAGGCTCACCCAGCGGATCGAGGCGCCACGCGGCCTTTCCAATTCGCCGGCCAGGTCGATCACCGTGCCGAAGACGTCGGCCTCGGCGGTGGTCGGAAAACGGCCAAGGGAAACACCGTCGGCGATGACGATCTGCGCCGGAAACTTTCGCGTCCACGCCCACACATTGGCTTTGGCGCTAAGGCGGTAAGGCCACAGCAGAAGACGGCTGGCCAGCGACACGCGGCCATCGGCTGTTTTCTGGAACACCTTGGCGCCGGCGCCGGCATAGGCGAAAGCGACGATGGCCAGCGCCAGTGCCGGCCACAACAGGATGAGCCACACCGCCGAGACCAATGCCCCGGCAGCGGCGCCGGCCAGCGCAAGGCTTGCGCCAAGCGCATAGAACAGCGACAGCCGCCGCGCCTTCGGGTCAGCACTCAGGCGGAAGCCGGCGAACGGCAGCTCACCGTCGCGCGGAAACAGCCACAGCGCGAAAAGGCCGAGCAGCGCGCCGGTCGGAATGTCGATGAAATGGTGCTGCCACGTCGTCAGCACCGAGGCGCCGATCAGGAAACACCAGACATGCCAGGCGAGGCCGGCGATGCCGGTCAATCTGTGACGCCAATGGTCCCAGATGATGACCAGCAGCGCGATGTGCAGCGACGGCGCCTGGTTGAAGGGTTTGTCGAAGCCGCCGAGTACGGCGAACATGAAGCCGGGCAGGCCGCTCGTCTGCGGGTGCACGAAGGTCGCCGTCAGCGGGAACAGGATGAAGCAGGCGACGGCGACGAGCTGCGCCGTCAGATAGCGGCCGGCGAGGCGGTCGACGCCGCTCTTCGAATTGTTCAGCAGCAGCGACAGGCCATAGAACAGGTTGATCGACCAGTAGGGCACGATCGTCCAGGCAAGGAACGGGACGCCATGCTCCCAGCCGAAGACGATGCTGCCGACGTCGTCGCGCCGCGACGCCAGCCAATTGGCGAAGCCGTAAGTGGCGTAGAAGAACGGTGCCAGAAATGCCAGCCACAGGGCGGCGCGCAGGACTATCCCGGGATACGGCTCGCGCGGCAAGGCCGGAAGGGCAGGGGCATTGCCAGGAAAGGCAGAGGCAGGCAAGTTCATGCTCAGATGCGCCGCGCGACCGAAACGGTGAAGATGCCCCACTGGTCGATGCGCTGGTCGAGCTTCTCGAAGCCGGCGGCCGCCACCAATTGGTCCATCTCGGCCTGCGTGCGCCGGCGCATCACCCAGGCCTGCCCGCCGCGGTGCGAGGTCAGGCTGCGCGCGATCATCTCGAGCTGCGGATGCCAGGGCTGGTTGGTGTAGACGAGCAGGCTTCCGGGCTGCATGGCGCTGGCCAGTCCACCGAGCGAGCGGCCGATCATGGCATTGCCGGAAAACAATTCGTAGAGCCCCGAGACGATGGCGAGATCCGGCGCCGGTTCGAGCCCGGCCAGCATCGTGGCGTCGAAGGCGTCACCTTGATGGAACGAGACGGTCGCCGGCAGCCTGCGCTCGGCGATCAGCTTGCGGCCGAGCGAGACGTTGAGCTCGGAGAAATCCTGCAGCCGAACGCTTGCCGGTGGCTCGGCGCATTTCTGCACGGCATCGAGCACGTAGCGGCCATGGCCGGCTGCGATATCGACGATATGGACCGGCCGGCCGGCGGCCTTGAGCGAGGAGGCGGCGCTGCCGATCAGCTCTTCCAGATGCAGCTTGCGCTGGCGGATGCCGCGCCAGCCGATGGCGTCGAGAAAGGTGCGGTCGATCATGCGACCGATGGGGCTGATGCCGCGCGCCTCGTTCTCGTAGACATAGTCGAGCGTCGAGCCGGAATCGAAGCCGGTGGCAATCCCCGTCTTCATGCCCGACGACAGCCAGGCGCCCATGCGGATCGAGGCGCGGCTCATCGCCCAGTAGAGGCCTCTGGGCGACAGCAGCGGCAGCGGCGAGGCCAGCCGGTCGGCCTCGTCGCGTGTATAGCCGGCGCGGTCGGCGCAGGTCAGGTCGACCGGCTCTTCCGGCGCTGTGAACTGCCTTTCGAGGAAAGGCCTGATCAGGTCGAGTGCCTTGTGGCGGTCGCGCTCGCCCAGCGTGTCGTGAAAGAAACCGGGCAGCACGTGCCGCTCCTTGGCCGGGCTCGCCAGGTTGACGAAAAACTCGTGCTGCGGTCCATGCCGCACCACCCAATCGCTGCCGGAAATCAGAACCTGTGTCGGCACGGTGATGGCGCGGGCGTCGGCGACGATGCGCGCGGCATGGTCGTAGAGTTCGACCAGGATGTTGGAGGCGATCGGCCGGGTGATCAGCGGGTCGGCGTCGAAGGAGGCGATGCGCTCGGGGTCGTGCGTCAGGAATTTCGCCTTGACGTAGGAATTGACGAAGAAGCGGCCCTTCAGCTTCTGCCACAACGCAATGCCTTGCTTGGCGAAGGGCACGTAGAGCTTGACCGAGAAGGCCGGCGAGGCCAGCACCAGGGCGCGAATGTCGGGCGCATAATCGTGCACCCAGGCGGCGGCAAGCACAGCGCCGAAGGATTGCGCGATCAGCGCAATGTCGCGCCGGGCAAAGCCGTCGCTGCCGATCTCGCGCACGAAGCAATCGATGTCGCGCACCAGCGCGGCAAAACACGGCGCATAGCCGCGTTCGCCGGCGGAGCGGCCATTGCCGCGCGCATCCCAGGCATAGAAGGCGTGGTCGGGCATCTGGAGCTCGTCGACCAGATGCGCCATGCGGCCGCCATGCTCGTGGCCGCGGTGGAACAGCAGGATGGCGCCCTTGCGGTTTTCCGACAGGGCCGGCCAATAGCGATAGAAGATCTCGGTGCCGTCGTGGCTCTTGAAGCTGCGCTCCTGCGCCACCCGCTCGATGTTGGCTGAAGCCACTGCGGCAGCCGTCTGTTGGTGAAGCATGTTGTTCTCCCTGGCGAGACCGGAATTCAGCTGCCGCTCCCGTTAAGGCCGCTGCGTATCCGGTTGATGGCGGTCGCCAGCGAGAGTGTAGCCATGGCCGGAAACACGAGCGGCGTGAGCGCCGGGACCCACAGGCCGGACGCGATAAGCACGGCTACGATGCCGAGCGCCAGCGCCCGGTCGCTTTTGCCGAACGGGCCGGCATAGTTGCGCCCGGTTCCTGCGGCGATGCCGAGCACACCGGCGAACTCCGTGATCATCGCCGCGATAGCAAATGCAACGACGCCCCAGACAGGAAAAATGACGGCAAAGGCCAGGATCAAAGCGAGATCCGAGACAACATCGCAGAGCTCGTTGAGATACATGCCGAGCTTCGAGGCCTGGCCATGTTCCCTTGCGAGCATACCGTCGATCGCATTCAGCGCCATTCGCATAAACAGCACGAGCGGCATCAGCAGAAAGACCACACGGTGGCCGGCAAGGGCTGCCACCACAAGGCCGGTGGCTAGCGAGACGGCCGCGGCCAGCAGCGTGATCTGGTTGGCGGTGATGCCCGCCCTGGCCAGGCCGTCGGCAATCGGCCGCAGCCTGGCCTGGAAGGCCGGTTTCAGCGCATAAAGCGTCGGCATATGCGAACCCCCCGGCCGCGGTGCAAAGTGATGTTGGCGAGGATGGTCAATTGGCGCGCAAGACGCAAGGGCGGCGCCCTGCCACTTTTCGACATCGGGTTGCGTCGGCGCTAGCTTTCGCTGTCGCCATCGTCGCCCGGGAACCGTGCGGGCAAGCTTTCTTCGGCCGCCGCCCAGGCGCGACTATGATAACGCCGCAGGACGAGAATGCATGTGGCGAAGACCGCCAGCCCGCAAATCACGCCGGGCGACATGCCTCCGCCGAAAGCGGACTTAACAACGATGCCCGTGAAGACGCCCGCTATGGCGCCGTTGATCGTGCCCACCATCCCCGCGGTGGTCATGAAATATTGCAGCGGCGAGGGCCTGAGACCTTTGTCGACCAGCACCGCCGAAGGGTCGTCATGCGTGGAATTGACAAGGTATCTTTGCAGGACGGGCGCCAGTTCGACGAAATAGTGGCGGATCCTGGCCATGCCGCGGGCATGCACCATGTCCTCGATGGCAACCTGCACCGCGCGCACGAACGTGACCAGTCCGATGAAGAAAAGGCAAGGCAGCAAGATCAGGCTGAACAACACGAACGGCCTGCCCATCTCCGTGACCTGCGCGACGAAGGACAAGGCAATCGTAGCGCTCGAGACCGAGGTCAGGAACAGATCGGCTCGCTGGTTCGCTTCCTGAATGGTCGCGGCGCGAGCGTTTTGCAGCACGAAATGCTCGGTCGTCAGGCACTGCAGGGCGTGCTGCGCCTGGTCAGGCGGAACCGGAGTGTCGGGAGAACGGGTCATCGACATTTGCCCCCCTCTGCCCGCCCGAACCGGCAGAGCAGAAGGGGGCGTCGTCCTGCTGCGAGCCATCAGGACTTGCCGTCGTTGATGGCGATACGCTTTGCCTTTGCCTGGGCGCGATACGTCTTCTGCAGCGTCACGCTGAGCACGCCGTTCCGGAACGCCGCGTTCACCTTGTCTTCGTCGACTTCGTAGCCGAGCGGGATCCGCCGCTCGAAACGGCCATAGAAGCGTTCGGAGAACTGCCTGTCCTTGTCCTCGGTCTCTTCGCGCTTCTCGCCGCGCAGCGTCAGCACGCCGTCGTCGAGTAGCAGCTCGACGTCCTTCTCGTCCATGCCGGGGATCTCGGCAGTGACGCGGATCTCCTTTTCGCCATCGGAGATTTCGACACTGGGCCAGCTGGCGCGGGCAGCGGAGAAGCCACCGAGCGACGGCAGCCGCGTGTCGAAGCCGCGGAACGCCTCGTCGAACAAGCGGTTCATTTCGCGATGCAGCGTCAGGAAGGGATCGCGATCGCCGTTGCGCAACAGGCTGGGGGCCTGATTGTTCTCCCGGCCCCAGGGAATGAGATCACGAATAGCCATTGCATAGTCTCCTTTCTCGACTGGTGCATTCAGGCAGCCTGCTTGTTTGCTTCGACCTGCGCGACCTTCGGCCCGGTCTTCGGCGCCGCGACATCGGTCGCGATGGCGATGCGCCGAGGCTTCATCTCCTCGGGCACCTCACGTACCAGATCGATGCTGAGCAGGCCGTTGTCGAGCGAGGCGCCCGCGACCTTGACGTGATCAGCAAGCTCGAAACGGCGCGTAAAGGGCCGTGTGGCGAGGCCACGATGCAGATACTCCGCGTTATCCGGCTCCTTGTGCTGGCCAGAGATAATCAGGAGGTTGGGTTCATGGGTGATTTCGAGGTCGTCCTCGGAAAAACCAGCGACGGCGATAGTGACGCGGTAGTTATTCTCGCCGCTGCGCGCGATGTCATAGGGCGGCCAGGCGTCGAAAGCCTGCGGAGCATTTTCCAGCAGGTTGAAGATGCGGTCGAAGCCGATGCTCGACCGATAGAGCGGGGAAAAGTCGACTGCGGTTCTCATAGCTACATCCTCCATCGAGCAACATAGATACGAGGGGCGCCAAAGAGCTGGCGCTCCCTGGTTCCGCCGGCCCCATTTCGGCGACCGATGCCTTCGATCTGGTTATTGTCCGTCGCAAGTCAAGACCCGGTGGCTTTCGCGTTGCCGGTTTTTCGGCCCGGTTTTTCGGTCCGTTCGGCGAGGCTGCCAATCCCCCTATTTGCGGCGAGATGTCCGGCAGGAGATTGCCTGGCTGCCGGCTGGCTTCAATCACCAACGCCGAGTTCCCCGGCGGTTATTGTCTGCTGCAGGTCAAGACCCAGATTCTTCTGTTGCCGGGCCCATTCCCGGCACTTGCAGATGGAGCTGACCATGACACGCGACGAGATCATTTCTGTGCTGGGCCCGGTCGATGAAGCCGTGATCGCCGACATTGCGGCGACGGACGGAACGGTCCAGGAATTGCGCGAGGCCCTGGCCTGGATCGCCGCCGACGAGGCTCTGGTGAACGAGGGCCGGCCGCTGCCGACGGCAAGGGTAGCGACGCTGATCGAACTGCTGCAAGGGCCGGACGAGGACGAATAACCGGCTGTCGCCGCGATACTCTTGAACCGCGCCCCATGCTCTTGAACCGCGCAAAGAGGCGAACCATGTCCTTCAGCGGCGCCGGCCGGCCGCCGGTGCCCGCCTGCATAACGTTGCTTGCTCAAACAAGAAGACGATCAGAAAACAAGGAGGAAGTGATGGACGACGTCCGCTTTACCGAGCCGATCACGTTGAAATTCCAATCCAGCGAGCGCAAGGTCGCCAGCAGTTGGGAAGCCATCGAATGCATGCGCCAGCAGTGGCCGGACCGTGCACGCGGCCGGAGTTGGCGCGCTGCCTATCGGACCTGCCGGGACGCGCTCGACGGTTGGCGTACCGCGCATGATGCGCGCAAGGCCTTCGTCAGGGCGGCGCGCAAGGCCGGATTGCTCGCATCGGCCCGCAAGCCTGTCGACCACGCCGGCTAGTCCGGACCCCCTCCGATATTGTGAGGTCCAAAACAAGTGGGGAGAGGCAGCTGCCTTTCCCCACTTCGGAGACTTTGTCCGCTGTCTAGCGGCTGATCGGCTTGCTCCTCAGTGGACGGTGATAATGCCGTTTACGGCCCGCCATTCGGAGGGCTGGATCAGGTGATGATGGGCGACGCGCACCGAATGCAGCGGGCCTTCGATCTCGCGCTCCCAGAAATCGAGGAAATGCTTCAGCGTCGGGAAATCGGGGGCAATATCGTATTCCTGCCAGATGTAGAGCTGCAGCAGGCTCCGATGATCGGGCAGGCGGTAGTGGATCTCCGCCGTGGTGAGGCCAAACCCTTGCATCTGGAGCTGAAAGTCCCTGCTGGTCATGCGATCGTCCTTTCCGTTGAAATCTCGGTCCGTTGAAATCTCAGTTCGCAAAACGCCTCGCCTTCCACATAGGTTCCAGCCGCCACGAGGGCTCCGGATGGGCGGGATTTTGAAAATATCCTGCCAAAATTTGAGCCGCATGTAGCTGAGAGCGGCTAATGTGCGAACGTCTACAGCGTATTGGCACTCTCAGGTGCCGAGTGCTAAAATTTTTGCCTGATCCTCTTGAAAGCTGAAAAAAGCGCGACTAGTTCGTATGCGCGCGATGCCTGATGAAGGGTCGCGCACCCCGTACCGGGCCGATATTGCCGGTCCGGTCAGGAGGATTTTCGAAAATCTGTTTGTCCCGAGAGGAGAACGACATGACGTTCCGTCCATTGCACGACCGTATCCTGGTCCGCCGCATCGAGGTCGACGAGAAGACCGCCGGCGGCATCATCATCCCCGACACCGCCAAGGAGAAGCCGCAGGAGGGCGAGGTCATTGCCGCCGGTCCGGGCGCGCGCGACGACAGCGGCCAGTTGCAGCCGCTCGACGTCAAGGTCGGCGACCGCATCCTGTTCGGCAAATGGTCCGGCACCGAGATCAAGCTCAATGGCGAGGATCTGCTCATCATGAAAGAGAGCGACGTGCTGGGCGTTATCGAGGGCGCCGGCGAGATGAAGAGGGCCGCCTGAGCGGGGCCTGAACAAGCATTCCAGTCAACGAAAAGCTGCCTATTCGAAGGAGTGATCCAATGGCTGCCAAAGATGTGAAATTTCATACCGAAGCCCGCGAGAAAATGCTGCGCGGCGTCGATATTCTCGCCAATGCGGTGAAGGTAACGCTCGGTCCCAAGGGCCGCAATGTCGTCTTCGACAAGTCGTTCGGCGCGCCGCGCATCACCAAGGACGGCGTGACTGTCGCCAAAGAAATCGAGTTGGAGGACAAGTTCGAGAATATGGGCGCGCAGATGGTGCGCGAGGTCGCCTCGAAGACCAGCGACACCGCAGGCGATGGCACCACGACTGCGACGATTCTTGCTCAGGCCATTGTCAGGGAAGGGGCCAAGGCGGTCGCTGCCGGCATGAACCCGATGGATTTGAAGCGCGGCATCGACAAGGCGGTCGACGCCGTCGTCGCCGACCTGAAATCCAATGCCCGCAAGGTGACCAGGAACGACGAAATCGCTCAGGTCGGCGCCATCTCTGCCAATGGCGATGCCGAGATCGGCCGCTTCCTCGCAGAGGCGATGGAAAGGGTTGGCAATGAGGGTGTCATCACTGTCGAGGAAGCCAAGACCGCTGAGACTGAGTTGGAAGTGGTCGAAGGCATGCAGTTCGACCGTGGCTATCTCTCGCCCTATTTCATCACCAACCAGGATAAGATGCGCGTCGAACTCGAAGAACCCTATGTGCTGATCCACGAGAAGAAGCTGTCCAACCTGCAGGCCATGCTTCCTGTGCTCGAAGCCGCCGTGCAATCCGGCAAGCCGCTGTTGATCATCGCCGAGGACGTCGAAGGCGAGGCGCTGGCGACGCTGGTCGTCAACAAATTGCGCGGCGGCCTGAAGGTTGCGGCCGTCAAGGCGCCGGGCTTCGGTGATCGCCGCAAGGCCATGCTCGAAGACATCGCCATCCTGACCGGCGGCACGGCGATCTCGGAAGACCTCGGCATCAAGCTCGAGAACGTCACACTGGAGATGCTCGGCCGCGCCAAGAAGGTGCTGATCGAGAAGGAGAACACCACCATCGTCGACGGTGCCGGCCGCAAGGATGAAATCCAGGCCCGCATCAGCCAGATCAAGGCGCAGATCGAGGAAACCACCTCCGACTACGACCGCGAGAAGCTGCAGGAGCGGTTGGCCAAGCTCGCTGGCGGTGTCGCAGTCATCCGCGTCGGCGGCTCGACCGAGATCGAGGTCAGGGAGCGCAAGGATCGCGTCGACGACGCCATGCACGCCACACGCGCGGCGGTCGAGGAGGGTATCCTGCCCGGCGGCGGCGTGGCGCTGCTGAGGGCGGCGAAGGCGCTCGATAACGTCGTCGTCGACAATCCCGATCAGAAGACCGGTGTCGACATCGTGCGTCGCGCCATCGAAGCGCCGGTGCGCCAGATCGCCGAGAACGCCGGTGCGGAAGGTTCGATCATCGTCGGCAAGCTGCGCGAGACGACCGACTTCGGCTATGGCTGGAACGCCCAGACCAACGAGTTCGGCGACCTGTACGGGCAGGGCGTCATCGACCCGGCCAAGGTCGTACGCACTGCGCTGCAGGGTGCCGCCTCTGTTGCCGGCCTGCTGGTGACGACCGAGGCGATGGTGGCCGAGAAGCCGAAGAAGGAAGCTGCCGCGCCGGTGATGCCCGGCGGAGGCGGCATGGACTTCTAAGGCCAGGCTTCCAAAGCGCGACTTCGAAACGGCAGATGGGCCATGTCCGCCAAAAGCGGGCACGGTCTTGCCGGTCCGGGACTAATGCTGAGCAGGTGTTGCCATGGATATGATGGACAGTTTTGGAAAGATCGCGGCGCCGACCCGCCCGAAAAACGATTTCAACTATGAAACCGACTGCAGGGCGGCGCTGGCGCCTTTGGTCGAAGGCTTGCTGGATATGGCCGAGTCGGCCGGCTGGGACCGCCGCAAGGCGGCCTACACGCTGATGTTTCTGTCGGCTCAACGCGTGGGGGCCGGCACGAAGGAGCCCAAATGATCGCGGCGAGGATGCGCGAATGCCTGCGCCTGCTGCGGTGGTCGGAAACCGATTTCGCCGAAGAGGCGGGGTACCCCATAGCCAAGGCAAAGGCGTGGCTCTACGGGCGCGAACATCCGCCGCTGGGCATGGCCGCCTGGCTCGAGGCGCTGGTCAAGGTGCATCGGCTGCTGCCGCGGCCGGGCATGCAAGCCGTATTGCATTCGCCGATCGACGCCGTCCTGCAGACGGATCGAAGCGCCGGCGCGGTTGAGTTCCGAAAGGAGCCGATTGAGCCAGGAAAGGAGAGTGTCATGGATCGTGCTTCGTTCGACAAGCCGGTTACCATCCTCACCGGCCTCGGTACGCCGACGAAGATAGAAAGCGCGGCTGAGGCCTATGCGCTTTTGGCTGAATGGCCGGCAACGAGCCGGACGGCTGCGCATGACATTGCCGCAAAAGCGTGCCGTGCCGCATTGGAAGGAGAGATCGACGCCGAAACCGCGCGCGCCACCGTCGTTGCCTTCGCCCGCCGCAACGACCTGCTTGCGCCGCAGACGAACGGGACGGTTGCCGGCGAGAGCGTTGCCGGCGCGACGGTTGCCGACTGGGCAACGCGCCCGCAACGCGTCAACGCCCCGGCCTGAGCTGGCGCGTTTTGAGCGAACTCTGGAGATTGGCGAAAGCCGGGGTGCCGGCCAATCTCCCCCTCAAGTGGGGAGATTGGCAGCTTCGCCGACAGCGCTCTAAGCCATCGACAGCAGCCGGCGCATGATCAGCGAGGCGTGGCCGCCCACGCCGTGTGCAGCCGGCCGGCGCTCGACGACCTCGAAGCCGTGCTTGCGATAGAAGGCAATTGCGCGGTCGTTGCCCTCGATCACCTCCAGGGCGATGCTGGGAATACCCGCATGCGCGGCAAGAACGGCGTGCAGCAGGTCGGCGGCAAGGCCGGTGCCGTACTCGCTTTTGTCGATATGGAGCCGCTCGAGCATGACCTCGCCCTGGTCGTCCATCGCCGCCATCGCGTAGCCGGCGAGCGAGCCGTCAGCCCGCTCGGCGACGAAGGACATCCTGTTGTCATCCCTGAGCTCGGCCGCCAGCCGCTCCGGCGCGTGCTTCTCATCCGACAGCAGTGCCGTAGTCTCGGCACCCAGGATCGGCGAATAGGTGTGTCGCCAGGACCCTCCAAGCAGCCGCGACACCGCCGGAACGTCCTGTTCGGTCATGGTCCTTATTTGAGTCATTGGCACCTCGCCTCAGAAACCTGCCCCTTTGAGCGGAGATGGCCGGCAGGACAGAGAAGGTACTGTCCCACCGACCCCTGCACGGCCGAGTTCAGCGCGTATCTTCGCCGGCCACGATTACGATGTGCTGACAGACATTGTCGATATCGCGAATGACGTCGTCGTTCCAGAAACGCAGGATAGTCCAGCCGCTGCTCTCCAAATAGGCGCTGCGTATCCTATCCCGCTCGGCGTGCTCAGCATCGGCGTGCTGGCTGCCATCGATCTCGACGATGAGGCTGTGCGTCGGGCAGGCAAAATCCACAATGTAGGGTCCAATCGGCACCTGTCGGCGAAAGCTCAAATCCATCAGCCGATGCGCGCGAAGCTCATTCCACAGTTTCAGCTCGGCGTCGGTCATCACGCGACGCATGGATTTTGCATTCTTGCGCTGGCGTGACGGAACGAGATCGTGCCCCACTAGGCGCCCCTGTCTTCGTGATTGGCGAAGTCATGGGTGACGGCCGATCTCCCCCCTTTGCGGGGGAGATGCCCGGCAGGGCAGAGGGGGGTGCTGCCCCGCCAGCTTGTCAGCCATTTGCAGTCTAATCCTCCTGCTGGAATGGGCTTGGAAGCGGCTCAGATTGGGACGTTGGCGATCCTTCCCACCCCCCTCTGTCCTGCCGGACATCTCCCCCGCAAGGGGGGAGATTGGCTGTTGCCAGCGCTTCGCCAACCTCCTGCTGCCTTGCAGCGAGAATCGTCGCTTCTCCGCCATCACCGCCTTACCCGCGATTTCAGCCAGCGGTCGAAGGCCACGGCGAGGATCAGGATCAGGCCGATGACGATGCTTTGCGTGTAGGACGAGACGTTGTTGAACTGCAGCCCGTTCTGCAAGACGCCGATCAGTCCTGCACCGACTACCGTGCCGCCGACGCTGCCGATGCCGCCGAATAGCGAGGTGCCGCCGATGACGACCGCCGAGATCACCGTCAGCTCGTAGCCGATGCCGGCGACGGCTTCGGAGGAGTTGAGCCGCGCCGACAAAACGAAGGCGGCAAGGCCGGCGAAGAAGCCGACGATGATGTAGACCGAGATCAGGATGCGGTCGACCCGCAGGCCGGAGAGCCGCGCGGCCTCGGCATTGCCGCCGACGGCGTAGACCCCGCGACCGTAGCGCGTGTAGCGCAGCACAATATGGCAAAGGATCGCGGCAATCGCGAAGATGATCGCCGGCACCGGAACCGGGCCGATCAAGCCGGTACCGAACCAGCGCATCGAGGCGTCGAAGCCGGAGATCGGGCCGCCATTGGAGATTGTCAAGGTCAGGCCGCGAAACACGGTTAGGCCGCCGAGCGTGACGACGAAGGGCGGCACTTTCAGCCTGGTGATGGCAAAGCCCTGGACGCTGCCGGCCACGGCGCCGACTACGACGGCAGCGAGAAGGGCGGCGAACCAGCCATAGCCCTGCGTGCCAGACGTCGACAGCGACAGCGTGTTGGCGGTGCCGCCTTTGGCTACCACCGCCGCGACCATGCCGCAGAAGGCTAGCAGCGAGCCGACCGACAGGTCGATACCGGCGGTCAGGATTACGAAGGTCATGCCGAGCGCGATCAGCCCGGTGATCGAGATCTGGCGCATGATGTTGAACAGGTTGATCGGGTCGATGAAGCTCGGCTTCAGCACGGTGAAAACGACGATCAGCAACGCCAGGAACATCAGTGGGCCGAAGCTCATTAGCAGGCGCGCAATATTGACGCCGCCGCGCTGGCTCCGTTCGGTCGTGCTGGTCATTGCGTTGCTTCCTGCTTCTGGTCGAGCGCCATCAGTTCCATCAGTTTCTCCTCGGTCGCCTCGATGCCGGGCATCTCGCCGGTAATGCGCCCGCGCCGCATGGTCATGATCCTGTCCGACACCGCAAGCACTTCGGGCAGCTCGGACGAGATCATCATGATGGCGATGCCGCGCGCCGCGAGCTCCACCAGGATCTGGTGCACCTCCGCCTTGGCGCCGACATCGACACCACGCGTCGGTTCATCGACGATCAGCACCTTGGGGTCGCGCGCCAGCCAGCGGGCAAGGATGACCTTCTGCTGGTTGCCTCCCGACAGTCCCTCGATCGCCTGCTCGGGCGAGGCCATGCGGATCGACAGCGTCTTCCTGTAGTTCGCCAACGCCTCGCGCTCGCGCCGCTCGGCCATGAAGCCGACATTGGAGTAGCGGTCGAGCGCGGCGATCGAGAAATTGGTGAGGATGGCGAGTGCGGCGAAGATTGCCTGGTGCTTGCGGTCCTCCGGCACCAGGCCGATGCCGAGCTCGATGGCGTCGGCGGGTGAGGCGGGCGCGATCGGCTTGCCGTCGAGCCTGATGGTGCCGGCGGCAATGCGGTCGGCGCCGAAGATGGCGCGAGCGAGCTCGGTGCGGCCGGAGCCGACGAGCCCGGCGACGCCGAGGATCTCGCCCGCCTTGAGGTCGAGATCGACGCCTTCGAGCACGATGGCGTGCGGCGCCTGCGGATCGCGCACCGTGCGCAGGCCGCGCACCGAGAGCCTGACGTCGCCGGCGACGTCGCGCTGCGTCGGCCTGGCATAGAGCTCGGAAGCGGCGCGGCCGACCATCTTCTCGATAATCTTCGGCAGTTTGATCGGCCCACCTTCGCGGTCTAGATGGCCGGCCAGCCTGCCGTCGCGCAGCACCGTCATGCGGTCGCAGATCGCCGAGGCCTCTTCCAGCCGGTGGGTGACGAACATGATGGCGACGCCGTCCTTGCGCAGCCGGCCCATGATCGACATCAGCCTGTGCACTTCGGTTTCGGTCAGCGCCGAGGTCGGCTCGTCCATGATGATCAAGCGGCTCTTCAGCGACAGCGCACGGGCGATCTCGACCAGCTGCTGCTCGGCCACCGACAGCGCCGACACCGGCGTCGCCGGGTCGAGGTCGAGGCCGACGCGAGCGATGATCGCGCGCGAATCTTCCTCCATCTTCCGCCAGCTGACTAGCCCGAACCGGCCGAGCGGCGCGCGGCCGATGAAGATATTCTCCGCCACGGTCAGCGTCGGGATCAGGCTCAGTTCCTGGTAGATGGTGACGATGCCGTGGCGCTTGGCATCCTGCGGATTGTGCGGGCTGAATTCGACCCCATCGAAGACGATGCGGCCGCTGGACGGCGGCATCACGCCGGACAGGATCTTGAGTAGCGTCGATTTGCCAGCGCCGTTCTCGCCGAGCAGGCCGAGGATCTCGCCTGGGCGGACTTCGAGCGAAACGTCGTTCAGCGCGGTGACACCGGCAAAGCGCTTGGTCACGCCCTCGACGGTGAGCAGGGCGGGAGAGGGTGATGGCTCCAAGGCTTCGGCTGGCAAAGGATGCTCCTTCGATGCAATTCACGCCGCTTGAACACCCCCTCTGTCCTGCTGGATCTCCCCCTGCAAGGGGGGAGATCGGATGTCACGCCGGCTTTCGCCAATTTTCGATCTTGCAGAAGAGGCGAGGCCAATGAAGCTGCCAATCTCCCCACTTGCGGGGGAGATGGCCGGCAGGCCAGAGGGGGGTGCTGTCCCGCCGGCTTTGCCTACTTCGTCTCGCCCAGCCTCTCCGCCTTGTCGAGATTGTCCTTGCCGATGACGATCGGCGTCAAAAGCACCAGCTTTTCCTTCGGCTCGGTCTTGTCCCTAGCGTAGGCGACCGCGATCTGCACCGCGGTGCGCGACTGCTCGCCGGGGAATTGCTCGACCGTGCCGGCCAGCTTGCCGTCGCGCACGGCGACCAGCGCTTCGGGAAGCGCGTCGAAGCCGTAGATCTTGACGTCGGTGAAGTTGCGCGCCGCGCAGGCTTCAACCGCGCCAAGCGCCATGTCGTCATTGGCGCAGATGATCGCGTCGGGCTTGCCGTTGGCGGCAAGGCCGGCCTCGGTGACGGACAGCGCCTCGGCGCGGGCGAAGTTGGCGGTCTGCTCGAAGATGATCTGGTACTTGTCCTTCATCGGATCGAGGACGTTGTGTACACCCTTGTTGCGGTCGATCGCCGGGCCGGCACCGGGCTGGCCCTGCAGATGGAAGATCTTGGCGCCGTTCGGGAATGCCGCCACCATGGCCTGTGCTTCGGCCTCGCCGCCCTTGACATTGTCGGCGCCGACATGGGCGAGGATGCCTTCGACGCCCTCGACGCGGCGGTCGATGGTGACCACGGGAACGCCGGCCTTCACCGCTTCCTCGATAGCTGGGGCCAGCGCGTTGACGTCGAGCGGCGAGATGACGATGGCGTTGACCTTTTGCACGAGTGCTGCCTCGATATCGGCGGTCTGCTTGGGCGCCGAGTTCTGGCCGTCGCTCTCGATCAGGTTGACGCCCTGCGCCTGGGCTTCCGCCTTGATCTGGTTCAGCATGTGCACGAAGAACGGAAAGCCGAGGCTCGGCACCGAACCGAGGATGGTCAGCTTGTCCTGGGCAATAGCCAATTGCGGAGCGGCCAGCGCCAAGGCGCCCATCGCCGCGGACGACAGCAGGAATTCACGTCTGTTGATCAATTTAGTCTCCTCCCAGATGAGCGCACGACCCCGGAACCGGAATGGGTTTTCCGGAAGGTTCCTTGCGTCGATTCAAAAATGGAGTGTCCTTTGAGCGCCCAACTCGTGTTTGAAGGGACGCAACGGCGCTCCAGCCGGTCCACCGCGACGTTCTCCTCCGCTCGATGCCGGCCGGCGGATGCTAGCCAAGGCCGGAGCTTTGCGCAAGAACGGGAGAATGCAAGACCTACCGATCGATCATCACCATGGTGCGCTCGCCGTAGCGCGGACCGGAGACCTTTCCCGGCGCCAGCGCGTCGTCGAGCACCTGCATCTCGGCGGCGTCGAGCCTGATCGAAGCCGCGGCGACGTTCTCCTCGAGGTATTTTCTGCGCTTGGTGCCGGGGATCGGGACGATGTCGATGCCGAAGTCGCTCCCCTTGTGGAGCAGCCAGGCCAGCGCGATCTGACCTGGCTTGACGCGCTTCGCCGCGGCGATGTCGAGTACCGTGGCCGCCGCCTGCATGTTGGCGTCATAGTTGGTGCCCTGGTAGCGCGGATCGCCGCGCCGGTAATCGCCCTCCGGATAGTCTTCGGCGCGCCTGACGTCGCCGGTGAGAAAACCGCGGCCGAGCGGCGAGAACGGCACCAGGCCGACGCCGAGCTCCTTCAACAGCGGAATGATCTCCGGCTCCAGATTGCGCTCCCAAAGTGAATATTCGCTCTGCACCGCCGACACCGGATGCACGGCATGCGCCCGGCGGACGTTGGCGGCGCCGGCTTCAGAGAGGCCGAAGAAGCGGACCTTGCCCTGAGCGATCAGCTCGCCGACAGCACCCGCCACATCCTCGATCGGCACCGCCGGATCGACGCGGTGCTGATAGAGGAGGTCGACGTGGTCGGTGGCGAGCCTCCTCAGCGAACCTTCCAAAGCCTCGCGGATATGTTCAGGCCGGCTGTCGCGCTCGGTGCCGACTTGCTTGCCGTTTTCAATGCGGAAGCCGAATTTCGTCGCGATCGTCACCTCATCGCGCCGGCCCTTCAGCGCGCGGCCGAGCAGTTCCTCGTTGGTGAACGGCCCGTACACTTCCGCGGTGTCGAGGAAGGTGCAGCCGAGTTCGATGGCGCGGTGCAGCGTGGCGGTCGATTCCGCCTCGTCGGCCGGGCCATAGGACTGGCTCATGCCCATGCAGCCGAGACCGATTGCCGAGACTTGCAGCCCCTGGCTGCCGAGTTTGCGCATCGTCAATGTCATGTGAAGTTCTCCGGATCAGCATCGCTTTCCAAGCCGCCAGGTTCAATATAGCGCACCGGCTCGGTTTCCACAGAGCGGGAGGCGCCACCGCGCGAGGGCTCGCAGCGGCCGCCAAATTGACAGCCGACCCGCTCTCGGCCATCCTTAAGGCATGCCGCCTTGCGGCTTGTGCGTGAGTAACCAGCATGGCCAGTTCCGTCGCCAGCCAGAAATCCAAGCGCGCCGCGGTGCGGAACGCGCTCGACCGCCACAAGGTCTACATCACCGCGCAGCGTTTTTCGGCCGGCAGCTACAGCGCGCGCGTGCTGGTCGACGGCGAGGCCTATTGGGTCGACGAATTCCGGCTCAGCCAGCTGCAGCAGGGCCTGTCGCCGGCCGAACTCGAATTGACACCGGCCACCGACGATTGAGCGGCGTGACCTCCCATCCTTCGTCATCCCAGGGCGGAGCAGGAGCGAAGCGACGTCGCGAAGACGCTAGGATCCATGCCGTGACATTGGAGCGCCGCTGCGATGGGATTTTGATGTCGCGCTCGTCGCTTTTGCCCATCACCCGCGCCTAGTCCATGCCAGCTCCTTCGAAGCTCAAAGCTTATCGCGCCAAGCGCGAGTTCACGAGGACGCCGGAACCAGCGGGTGGCCTGGTTGCCGGTGAGGGCAATCGTTTCGTCGTCCACAAGCATCATGCCACCGCCGATCACTACGATCTGCGCCTGCAGGTCGGCGACGTGCTGAAGAGCTGGGCGGTGCCGCGCGGCCCCTCGCTCAATCCCGCCGACAAAAGGCTGGCGGTCGAGACCGAGGACCATCCGCTCGAATATATCGATTTCGAAGGCGTCATTCCCGAAGGCGAATATGGCGGCGGGCCGATGATCGTCTGGGATGCCGGCGTCTGGGCGCCGATGGACGATGTCGAGAAGAGCCTGCGCACCGGCTCCTTCAAATTCCGCCTCGCCGGCGAGAAGCTCAATGGCGGCTGGATGCTGACGCGGCTGAAACCGAAGCCCGGCGAGGATGAGGGCAAGAAGAACTGGCTGCTGTTCAAGGAGCGCGATCTTGCCGCCGATGTCATGCTCGACATACTGGAAGCCAGGCCGGAAAGCGTCAAATCCGGCCGTCGCATCGAGGAGCTGGTGGCAACGCCGAAGCCTGCCGCCAAACCTGCCAAGCCGGTGGCGCTGAAACCCGGCGCTTTGCCGGGCGCCGTCAAGGCGCCGCCGCCTTCCCGGATCGAGCCGCAATTGGCCACGCAGGTTCCGAAGCCGCCGGGCGGCGATGACCCCGCGGCCCGAACGGGCGAAGCCTGGCTGCACGAGATCAAATTCGACGGCTACCGCACCATGGCGCATGTTTCCGACGGGAAGGTCAGGCTGATCACCCGCGCCGGCCTCGACTGGACGAAGCGCTATGGCGACCTGCCGCTTGCATTCGCCAGGCTGCCGTGCCGCGAGGCGATCATCGACGGCGAGGTCGTCGCGCTCGACGCCAAGGGCATCAGCCGCTTTGCGTTTTTGCAAGACGCGCTCGCCGAAGGCGCCGGCAACAAGCTCCACTTCTACGCCTTCGACCTTCTCTATCTCGACGGCTGGGACTTGAGACAAGCGCCGCTCCGCCGGCGCAAGGCGCTGCTTTCGCAACTGCTGTCCGGTCTCGGCGCCAACTCCGCCATCCAGCTCAGCGATCATGTCGAAGGCGACGGCCAGGCGCTTTATGACCAGGCATCCGAGATGGGGCTCGAGGGTGTCGTCTCCAAGCGCGCCACGGCCATCTACCAGAGCGGCCGTACCAAGACCTGGACCAAGACCAAGGCGCTTCAGACCGGCGACTTCGTCATCGCCGGCTACACCGTCTCCGATGCGGCAGAGGGGTTGGCTGCACTTGGCCTCGGCGAATTCGAAGACGGCGAGCTGCACTATCGCGGCAAGGTCGGCACCGGCTTCGATGCGGGGACCGCCGGCGAATTGCTGGCCAGGCTGGAGCCACTAAGGGCGGGTGCATCCGCGCCCGAAGGGGTTCCCCGCGAAATCATGCGCGAGATGAACTGGGTGCGGCCGCTGCTCTCGGCGCATATCCATTACGCCAACCGGACCACCGACAATGCGCTGCGCCATGCCGTGTTCCGCGGCCTGCGTGATGTCGGCCTGTCGACGCCGGTTTCGGCCAAGCGCAAGCGGCTGATCGCCGAGGCCGACCTCGCCACAATCTGGGTGACCAATCCGACGCGGCGGCTGTTCGGCAAGACCGGCCCGACCAAGCTCGACATTGCCGTCTATTACGCGCTGGTCGGCGATTTCATGCTGCCGCATATCCTTGGCCGGCCGGTGTCGCTGGTGCGTTGCCCGACCGGCAAGCCGCAGGACTGTTTCTTCCAGCGCCACGCCTTCACCGGCATGCCGTCCTCGGTGGCGACCTTCGAGGCGACCAATTCGGAGGGCGAGACCAAATCCTACCTCTCGGTGGAAGACGCCAAGGGCTATCTGGCGCTGGCGCAGTTCGGCGTCGTCGAGTTCCACACCTGGGGCACCCATCGCACGCGGCTCGACAAGCCGGACCTGATCGTTTTCGACCTCGATCCAGGCGAGGGGATCGCCTGGCGCGAGGTGGTGGAGGCGGCGGTGCACATTAAGGGCGAGCTGGAAGCGCTAGGACTGGTGCCGTTCGCCAAGACCTCCGGCGGCCACGGCATCCACATCACCGTGCCGGTCACGCAAAAGCAGAACTGGAAGAAACTGCACCAGGCGACCAGCGCCATCTCCACGCATCTTGCCGCCACCGCGCCCGACACTTTCACCACCACCATGGGCAAGGACAACCGCAAGCGCCGCATCTTCATCGATTATCACCGCAATGCGCGCGGCCACACTTCGGCGGCTCCCTATTCGCTGCGCGCCCGCACCAATTTGCCGGCCTCGACGCCGGTCAGCTGGAGCGATCTGGCGACCATCGACGCTCCGCAGGATCTGAATTATTCGTCGCTGCCGAGCCTGCTGGCAACGTCAGGCGATCCCTGGGCCGACATGGAAGATTTCGCCCGGGATTTGCCGGTGATAGGCTCCACGAGGTAGTGCCGCGGCCCAGACTCCATCGACGCTCCGGAAAATTTGAATTATTCTTCGCCACGGACCTCTTGCCTGCAGGCGGCTCCCAGCGGAGGAAGATTTCGCTAGGGATTTGCCGGTATTGTAAGGGTCAATGTAGGATTTCGGCAGCCCCGTTCGTCCTGCGGACGAATGAACGCTGCAAACAGTTCGACAGCACAAGGCCGCGTAGGAGTATTTCATGGCGCCCAGGGCAAGTTGGAAAGGTTACCTCAAGCTCAGTCTGGTCAGCTGTCCGGTCCGGCTCTATCCGGCGACCAGCGCCAGCGAGCGCATCAGCTTCAACCAGCTGCACAAGAAGACGCACAACCGCATCAACATGAAACCTGTCGACCCCGAACTCGGGCTGGTCGAGCGCTCGGATCTGGTCAAGGGCTACGAATACGAGGACAAGCAGTACATCATCATCGAGGACTCCGATCTCGATGCGGTACGCATCGAATCCAACCATACGATGAACATCGAGGCCTTTGTCGACGAGCATTCGGTCGACGTCATCTATCAGGACGCGCCCTATTACCTGGCACCGGACGGCGCAATGGCCGAGGAGACCTTCGCCGTGCTGCGCGAAGCGATGCGCAAATCCGGCAAACTGGCGATCGCCCGCCTGGTGCTGTCCAGCCGCGAACGCGTGGTGACGATCGGCGCGCACGAGAACGGCATGTTCGTCTGCACCTTGAGGAATCCGAACGAAGTGCGTGGCACGGCTGAATATTTCGGCAATATCCCGGCCGGAAATCCCGATCCCGAAATGCTGCAATTGGCCGAAGCGCTGATCAAGCAGAAGGAAACCACCTTCGACCCGAAGAATTACGAGGACCGCTACGAGATCGCGCTGATGGCGATGATCCGCGAGAAGCTCAAGGGCCACAAGCCGATCATCGCGGCGGCGCCCGAGCGCGGCAATGTCATCAATCTCATGGATGCGCTGAAGGCGAGCCTGTCGCAATCGGCCAAGCCGCCGGCCAAGTCCAAGAGCAAAGCCGATGAGGCAGCGAAACCGGCAGCCAAAGCAAAGTCCGCCAAGGGCGGCGCCAAGGAAAACCCGCTCAAGGCCAATCTGCTGCAGGCCGTCGGTAAGAGCAAAGGGTGACGGCGCCCACTGGCACGATCTTCGGCACCATCGGCGCGCTCGCGGCGTTTCCGCTTCGCATGGCGGCGCGCGAGGTCGCGCGCCAGCACGGCCAGTTGCGGCGCGGAGTCACCAGACGGACCACCCATGTCGTGTTCGGGCGGACGTTCCTCGCCAAGGCTGATGATGCCGAGATCGAGCGCCGCGTCGTCACCGAGCGCGCGGCCGGGCGCAAGCTGGTCAGCGAGAACGGCTTCCTGCGCCTGCTTGGCCTGATGAAGGCGCCGGAGGCTTCGGCGCTGTCGCGGCAGTCGCTGATCGACCAGTCGCGGCTGACCGGCGCGGATCTCGACCTTTTGTCGCTGTTCGATGCCTTCGAACATGATTGCGAACCGTATTCCTTTCGCGACCTGATCCTCGCCCGCAAATATGCCGGGCTGGCCGCCGGCGGCGCCTCATGGGCGGCGATTGCGCGCTCGGTGCACCGCTCGGGCCCGATCGCCTCGCTCACCGCCAAGTCGCTCGCCGTCGGCTCGCAGCATGGGCGGGCCGACGCGATCTATCTCGAGGGAGGCCAGAGCGAACTCGACGGCCAGCTGCTGTTCGATCTGGGGACGCAGGATGATGATACGCTGGAAGAGCTGTTCGCCGAAGCCGAGGCGGCTGAAGAGGCTGAAGACCACGAGCAGGCCGTGGCACTCTACCAGCGCTGTCTGGCCATCGACCCGAGCGATGCCATCGCCGCCTTCAACCGCGCCAACTGCCTGCGTGCCGCCGGCCACGCGGCCGAGGCGGCGCACGACTATGCCCGCGCGATAAAGCTCGATCCCGGCTTCGTCGAGGCCTGGTTCAATCTGGCCGGGCTGATGAGCGAAGAGGGGCGGGTGGCGTCGGCGCGCCGCCATTTGCTGAAGGCGATCGCACTGGATGCGAAGTACGCCGATGCGGTGTTCAACCTTGCGAGGCTGGAGTTCGACGCCGGCAATCTCGCCGAGGCGCGGCGGAGCTGGGTGCGCTATCTCGAGCTCGATGCCAATTCCGAATGGGCGCGTATGGCGGCCAAGGGAATACAGTTCGTGGATTTGCAGCTGGCGCGGATGTCGGCAGGGTAAGGTAATCCAATGCCTGCGCTTGAACACCCCCCTCTGTCCTGCCGGACATCTCCCCCGCAAGTGGGGAGATCGGCAGCTTCTCCTTACTGCCCGCCTTCCAACGTTGGTGATTGGCGAAAGCGATGGCGACATCCAATCTCCCCCCTTGCGGGGGAGATGGCCGGCAGGCCAGAGGGGGGTGGGACGGAACGCGGCCTCTATAAGTGGGCCGCCCCATGACCACCTTCCTCTTCGACGGCCCCGACACTGCCCCAATCGCCATCTTGCTCGCCCATGGCGCCGGGGCGCCGATGGACTCTGCCTCGATGGCCGCCACGGCAAAAGCGCTCGCCGCGGCCGGCTTCCGCGTTGCGCGCTTTGAATTCCACTATATGGCGGCCCGCCGCTATGGCCACCGCAAGCCGCCGCCGCGCGCCGAGACGGTTAACCCGGAATACGTCAAGGCGATCGCCGACCTCCGGGCGAAGGGCGTGAAGGGTCCGCTGATCATCGGCGGCAAGTCGATGGGCGGACGCGTCGCTTCGATGATCGCCGACGAGATGTTTTCGAAGGGCGAGATCTCGGGCCTGCTTTGCCTTGGCTATCCCTTCCATCCGCCGGGCAAACCGACGCAGCTTCGGACAAAACACCTTGCCGATCTCAAGGCGCCGACATTGATCTTCCAGGGCACGCGCGACGAGTTCGGGACCAAAGACGAGGTCGCGACCTATGATCTGTCCGACGCGATCGAGATCTTCTGGCTGGAAGACGGCGACCATGATCTGAAGCCGCGCAAAAACATCTCCGGCTTTTCCACCGCCGATCATCTGAAGACGCTCGCTGATGCGGTGAAGGCGTGGACCGAACGCATCGTGCGCTGAAGCAGGCCGATGAAGATCGCCACCTTCAACGTCAACAACATCAACGGCCGGCTGCCGAACCTGCTCGCATGGCTGGCCGCCGCCAAACCCGACATCGCCTGCCTGCAGGAGCTCAAGACCAGGCAGACGCAGTTTCCGCGCACCGCGCTGGCGGCCGCCGGCTACGGCGCGGTTTGGATCGGGCAGCCGACCTGGAACGGCGTCGCCATCCTTTCGCGTGGCTCAGAACCCGTTCTGACCCGCGAGGCGCTGCCCGGCGACGATAGCGACCAGCAGGCGCGCTACATCGAAGCGGCGGTCAACGGCATCGTCATCGCCTGCCTCTACGCGCCGAACGGCAACCCGCAGCCCGGCCCGAAATTCCAGTACAAGCTGGCCTGGCACGAAAGGCTGGAGGCGCATGCTGCGCAGTTGCTCGACACCGGCCTGCCCGTGGTGCTGGCAGGCGACTACAACATCGTGCCCGAACCGCGCGATATCTACCCGACCCGCTCCTATGACGACAACGCGCTGGTGCAGCCGGAAAGCCGCGCATCGTTCCAGCGCCTGCTCGATCAAGGCTGGCTTGACGCGCTGCGCAAGAAGCACCCGAGCGAGACGCTCTACACATTCTGGGACTACCGCCGCAATCGCTGGCCGCGCGATGCCGGCCTGCGACTCGACCATATCTTGCTCTCGAAGAAGCTGTCGCGCCGGCTGGTAGCGGCGGGCATCGACCGCGACGTGCGTGGCGAGGCCGGCGCCAGCGACCACGCGCCTGTCTGGGTGGAGTTGCGGTGAAGCATGAAACTGGCGCCGCCTTCCGGGCGGCAACCAGTCAGGTTGGCCGCGCCGCTTCGCGGGCGAACGCTTCGATCAAAGGGGCGTATCCCTCAAGGTCGGGCTGCGTAGCGAAACTGTGGGTAGCGGCGGTCGAAGCCCAGGGCAGCTTTTCCGACGTGAAGACTTCGACGAAAGGCACATACCAATAATGTTCGTCCAGCATGGTCGCGCGAACGTTGACGAAAAAGTCCAGGCCATGCGGACGCGTGAACATCCAGTTCTTGCAATGCGGGCAATAGAGTTGCCGGTGCGGGCCGTGCAGGCCGCCGACCACCGGCTCGCCTTGCGTTATGGCGAAACCGTCGCTGGGCACGGCCATGGTCAAGGAATACGCGCTGGCGCTCAGCTTCTGGCAGCCGGTGCAGTGACACGCAGTCGTCAGCAAAGGCGGCGCGCTGATGCGAAAGCGTATTCCGCCGCACAGGCAACCGCCGTCCCAAGGTAGCTTCCAATCGTCCATTGCTGGCCTCGCCTTAGCCTCTGCCAGCGATCTAGCGCGCGACCTCTAAGCTGCAATCTCCCCTTGACGGTCCCACGAGGGAGGAGATCGGCAGCTTCACGTCTTCCGCTCAGGAATCGTGAACACCACGTCGGCGCGGCCGTAGCCGCCATCGGCGACCTCCTCGATCAGCACCATCGTGTAGGGCCGAACGCCTTCGCCGAACATCTCGACGAACAGGGCCGTGGTCTTGTGGACGAGGTCCTCCTTCTGTCCGGCGGACAGCGCGCGCTCAGGCACCTTGAAGTTTGCAAATGGCATGATGTCGATTTCCTGTTGGTTGCTGGAAGTAAAGTCAGACCGTGCCGCCATTGGCGCGCAGCACCTGGCCGTTGACCCAGCCGCTGTCCGGTCCGGCGAGGAACGACACCACGCCGGCGATGTCAGCGGGCTGGCCGAGCCGCCCGAGCGGGATCATCTTGGTGATCGTCTCGACCAGTGCCTCGGACTTGCCGCCGAGGAACAGCTCGGTGGCCACCGGCCCCGGCGCCACGACATTGACGGTGATGCCGCGCAGCCCGAGTTCCTTGGCCAGCACATGCGTCATCGCCTCGACGCCGGCCTTGGTGGCAGCGTAGACACCGTAGGTCGGCTGGTAGAGCCCGACCACGCTGGACGAGAAGCTGATGATGCGGCCGCCTTCGCGCAGCCTTCTTGCGGCCTCGCGCATGCCGCGGAAGACGCCGCCGAGGTTCACCGCGACCTGCTGCTCGAAACCGGTGTCGTCCATCTGCGCGATCGGCGCGAGCTTCATGATGCCGGCATTGTTGACCAGCACGTCGAGGCCGCCAAAGGCCTGCTCGGCTGCGTCGAACAGATGCGCCGCGCCCTTGGGATCGCCGACATCGGCCTGAACTGCGATCGCCGTGCCGCCCGCTGCCTCGATCCCGCGCACCACGCCTTCGGCGGCTTCGGCGCCCCTGGCATAGTTGACGACCACCGAAAAGCCGTCGCGTGCCAGCCTTCTGGCAATTTCGGCACCGATACCCTTCGAGGCGCCGGTTACAAGCGCCGCCTTTCCATTCCGCGTAGTCATGTCAGCTCTCCAATTCTTGTCGGCTGAAAATAGGCGACAAATCCTGCGGGATAATCGCTCGGGACTTGCCAACACCATTCGGATATGGCGAACAATGGCGATGGACAGTCTCGACCGGATGCGCCTGCTTGCCCGTGTGATCGAGCGCGGCAGCTTCACCGCGGCGGCCGCCGATCTGTCGATGTCGCGATCGACCGCCACCGAAGCGATCAAGGACCTCGAGGCGCGGCTGGGGGTGAGGCTGCTCGAACGCACCACGCGTCATGTCAGGCCGACATTGGACGGCCAGGCCTATTACCAGCGCTGCCTTGCCATCCTTGCCGATGTCGAGGATGCCGAGGCCGGCTTTCAATCGGCGCAACCGCAGGGCCTTTTGAGGATCGACGTGCACGGCTTCATGGCTCGTCATTTCATCCTGCCGCGGCTCTCCGAATTCCTTGACCGCTATCCCGGGATCGACCTGCATATCGGCGACGGCGACCGGCTGGTCGATCTGGTGCGCGAGGGTGTCGACTGTGTGCTGCGTTCCGGCGAACAGGCCGACAGCGGCATGATCGTGCGGCGGGTGGCAACATTGCGCGAAGTCACCTGCGCCAGCCCCGCCTATCTCGACAAGCACGGCATGCCGGCAACCCCCGACGATCTCGAAGGCCATCTGATGGTCGGCTTCCGCTCGTCGCGGACCGGTGAGGTCATGCCGCTCGAATTTACCGTCGGCGGCGCGTTGCGCTATGTCAGCCTGCCCAGCCGGGTGACGGTCAACGGCTCCGACACGATGGCGGAGCTGGCGCGTCTCGGCTTCGGCCTGGTGCAGGCGCCGCATTACCGCTTTGCCGGGGATTTCGCACGCGGCACGCTTGTCGAAGTGCTGCCGGATTACCCGCCGTCGCCGACACCGCTGTCGGCGCTCTATCCACAGAACCGCCAGCTCGCGCCACGGGTACGCGTGTTCATCGACTGGGTGACCGGGATTTTTGGCGAGGATGGGACATCGGGCCGGGCGTGATCGTGCACCGGGCCGCCGGCTACTTTGCGAAGGGCGATCGGACGAGATAAACATTGCGCTTGGGTTTAGTGACAAGCGCACCGGGACCAGCGCAAAATCCATGTCAACGGCGAGCCTATCGCCATGCAGCGGAGCGGCGCGCGCTTCACCGGTAGTGTCCTTGTGCCGGCCGGTGCGACTTGCGCACGGGCGCGCCGCCGGCGCCTATGAGGTGACCGGCGGGATCGGGTGATGGTCCTGCTGCAATCAACGTGTTGACCAAATGCAGTAGCCAATAGGGAAGCTCCAGTGAGAAGATTTCTTATAGTCGGCGCGATTATGCTCGCAACTTACGGCGCGTCGCACGCCCAGACTGTGGACGAAGGCATCCACCGGGACGCGCATGGGCCGTCGACGATGTGCGGTTTCCACGGTGCTGACGCAATGGATTTGGTCAAGCAAGTGAGGGCGTCTCCAGCCTTGCGTCGGGTTACTGCCTCATCCCGCTTCGAACTATTCGTTTCTGCTGACGGGCTGACGCAGTGGAGTTTCACAAGGCCCACCGAACCGGCGTATCCCGCCATAACCTGCAATCGCCTCCGCAGGGACCGGCAGGGCAGTTTGTACCAAACACGGACTATGCGATGCGAAGCGGGTCGCCGGGCATGCGATGGGCTCTTTGCCGAGTTCCAGCAGCTGGACGAGCGATTCCGGCGGGCGATGCGCAAGTAGGATTCAGACAATTTGGCGCGGGGCGCCTCACCACTTGCGGGCTTCCGCCGGCGCGGCCTATCGCGTATTGGCGCGGGAACTCTCCTTTGGCCTTTCCCGGAAAACCATGATTCGTCTCGAAAGCATCAGCAAACAGAACGGCAGGCAGATCGTCTTCATCGAAGCCTCCGCCGCGTTGCAGAAGGGCGAGAAGGTCGGGCTGGTCGGGCCTAACGGCGCCGGCAAGACGACGCTGTTTCGCATGATCAACGGCGAAGAGCAGCCCGACGAAGGCCAGGTCTCGGTCGATCGCGGCGTCACAATCGGCTATTTCAGCCAGGATGTCGGCGACATGGAAGGTCGCAGTGCCGTTGCCGAAGTGATGGACGGCGCCGGGCCGGTGAGCGAAGTGGCGGCCGAGATGCGCGAGCTCGAGCACGCCATGGGCGACCCCGATCGCGCCGGTGAAATGGACGAGATCATCGCCCGCTACGGCGAGGCGCAGCATCGCTTCGAGGAGCTCGACGGCTACGCGCTGGATGGCCGGGCGCGCGAAGTGCTGGACGGCCTTGGCTTCAGCCAGGAGATGATGGACGGCGACGTCAGCAAGCTGTCCGGCGGCTGGAAAATGCGCGTGGCGCTGGCCAGGATCCTTTTGATGCGGCCCGACGCCATGCTGCTCGACGAACCGAGCAACCATCTCGACCTGGAAAGCCTGATCTGGCTGGAGCAGTTCCTGAAGAACTATGACGGTGCGCTGCTGATGACCTCGCACGACCGCGAGTTCATGAACCGCATCGTCAACAAGGTGGTCGAGATCGACGGCGGTTCGCTGACCGCTTACTCCGGGAATTACGAATTCTACCAGCAGCAGCGGGCGATTGCCGACCGGCAGCAGCAGGCGCAGTTCGAGCGCCAGCAAGCGATGCTGGCCAAGGAGATCGCCTTCATCGAGCGCTTCAAGGCACGCGCCTCGCATGCCGCCCAGGTGCAGAGCCGGGTGAAGAAGCTGGACAAGATCGACCGGGTCGAGCCGCCCAAGCGCCGCCAGAAGGTATCGTTCGACTTCCAGCCGGCGCCGCGCTGCGGCGAGGACGTGGTGACGCTGAAGAACGTGCACAAGGGCTATGGCAGCCGCTCGATCTACGAGGGATTGGATTTTCAGGTGCGCCGCCGCGAGCGCTGGTGCGTGATGGGCATCAACGGCGCCGGCAAGTCGACGCTGCTGAAGCTGGTGGCTGGCGCTTCCGAGCCGGATAATGGCACGGTGGCGCGCGGGCCGAGCGTCAAGATGGGCTATTTCGCCCAGCACGCCATGGAAGTGCTGGAGGGCGAGCGCACCGTGTTCCAGACGCTGGAGGATGCATTTCCGCAGGCCGGCCAGGCGCCGCTCAGGGCACTCGCCGGCTGCTTCGGCTTTTCCGGCGACGAGATCGAGAAGAAATGCCGCGTGCTATCGGGCGGCGAGAAGGCGCGGCTGGTGATGGCGCTGATGCTGTTCGATCCGCCCAATTTGCTGGTGCTGGACGAGCCGACCAACCACCTCGACATCGCCACCAAGGAGATGCTGATCACGGCACTGTCGCAGTACGAGGGAACCATGCTGTTCGTCTCGCATGACCGCCATTTCCTGGCGGCGCTGTCGAACCGGGTGCTGGAACTGACGCCCGAGGGCATCCACAGCTATGGCGGCGGCTATACGGAGTATGTCGAGCGCACCGGGCAGGAGGCGCCGGGGTTGAGGGGGTAGCGAGGCTGCGTTCTCTGTCGAATGCGATTTTGTCTAATGCGATTTACCAAAAGACTGCTTTCAACCACCGCTGAGGGCCTACGGCGTTGATCCGGCTGCGTGCGCGACAACCTTCAACCGCATCGTACGTCAACATTGCTGTGACGAACGCGCGCATCACCAGCCCGCCGTCTTCCGTTGCCCAGATTCAGTTACTTTGGACAATTATTTGCGTTAGTTAGAGGCAAACCGATCGCACCCCTCATAAGGTTCTCTCTGAAATCCAGCATGCATTCTACCGTGCTCGAAATTGCGTATCTCCAACCCTTGCCGTCATCGGCGATAGAGGGTGTCAGCACCAATTCGGAAACCTGCGTAAATTGCATTGGCGGGTGAAGTTTGGCTTTGTCACTGATTAGGAAAGACGGAAGCGTACAAGAGGGTCCATAATCGCCGCATGCCTTAGTTGGCCAATGTGCGCCGCCGCCCAAGCCGTCTTTGTCGTCAAAACCAACGGGACCTTCTTTTGTATCACTAAATTGATGGCAACCTGCGCACGTCTGAGTACGGAGACGATCGACGACGTTGTTTGCCGTAATTGCCGCGGGAGCCCCAATAGCTGCAAGATAGTCTTGAAGATCTGTAGCAACGGACGCATTCATGGCGAATGCAGCTAGAACGTCGTCTACTTCATTCGGGTTGCATTTCGACGGGCCCACGCATGGCACTGGACTTCCCGCAACGCTATCATAAGCGTTTGCGCTGCTCTTGGGGAGAGAGAATATAATTGAGTTGATGTCGTTTACGCGATCGAATTGGCCGCCCCCTAAAAGGCTCCTTGTCTGAGCTCCAATAGCGGTGATCAATGGCGGCAGTCGCGGATCAGCCTCTGTTCCGACAGTACCCGGCCTGAACAAAGAAATATCGGGATTCGACTTAGTCGTGTCTGGAACGATGAGAACAATGTTATTAACTGTGAGGGTACGAAACTCCCTGAGGACCCAGTTGTTCGGGTCAATATTAATAGAACTAGGCGTTCCCGGTGTATAATCGTGCGGCGGAATGGACGGCTTGACCAAAACGTTGTTAATAAACTGGTTAGTGCGAATTTGTCCGGAATCGAAAGAAAGATTACGAATATTTACAACCTTCGACGGCAGTCGGCCGAACGATCGGCCATCAGGAGCCTTCATATTGCCGTTTAAGAAGAAATCTTTCAGCCTCTCCCCACGTGTTGTCGCAGACGCAGGTTCTGAGAGACTGCCCCAGAACTTAAGAATAGGAAGGCAGCCTTCTGGAACAATCACATCGGATTTCTCGCGTCTAGGATTTGGGTTTTTAATCCGAAATTCAAAAGAGATGAGGTTCCGATTAAAAATATCACCCTCGTGCAGCTTGCCATCCGGAGACAGAGAAGGCGGAGTCGTTTTTCCAGAATTCCGCGCAAATATGATGCGGTACTCGCCGCAGTCCCTGTATCGGATCTTCCCATTCCCTAGCTTTCGCCCGGGAGTGAGAAGATCAAATCTATTACTGAAAGCGATGGCGCTATATGCGGCGAGATTGTTGGGAGGCGCAACCTTCTCATCAGAAAATACTTTCTGCTCGGTCGCTTGGGCACCCTCCAATCGTGGGCAATCGTACGCGAAGTGTCCCAGTTTATCTTTGGGAGGGACGTTGTCGCAATGCGGACCCCGGACTAAACCTGATTGTTGATTTTGGGTATCCCACCATTGATGAAAAAGCATTTCCTTGCCAAAAAGTGGGTTGCCGCTTTGTTTCGCTAGTTGATCCATCACCTCAGAAAACGTGATGGCGCTGACCGTATCCACGTCCGTAACTAGCAGCGACAGGTAGCGATTGAACACCGTACTGGGTGTGATTTCTGGTCTCTCTTTAGTATTGAGCGCGTCGAGACGTACAAAGCCTCGCTCTGGTGGGTTACCGATTGAACTGGCTGCTTCCTTTGCCCACTCGGCCTCAAATTGTTCCAATTCTTGACTTTGAGTGTGATAGCTCGCAGACCCCACAGATAGCGCTATACATGCAGCCAGCATGATATTGCGTTGCAGCATTCGAAACATTTCGAGCCTCCCCCCAATTTTGAAACAAAGATAAAAGATTTATCAACGCATACAACGGGTGACACCTATTGGAGCTGCCTTTTACCCCTTTGTTCGGATAAATTCTATGGCAGAGGATAAAAATTTGAATATTGAGACGGCGATCCGGTTGGTGGTGTTTCAGCGGAAGCTATCACAACCTGATTGCTTAGTCTTTTAGTGTCCCCATTGTGTGCTCTGTTCCACCAGATTGGCCCTTCATCTGCTCTATCATATTCACACATCTCTGCTGACATCGATTGACTACGAAGGGACGCGCCGGAAACGCGAGTCTTTTCAATGTCCGCGGTCGCGCGCGGCGCCAGTACTTTCAACATTGATGGTCATCTAAGCTGTTGATCTTGAATCGGTTTTTGCAATGTGTGAATCCGATAGTTGATCTACTGGCGGGCGAGCGCACCGAGTTCCAGCCGCTGGAAGACGCGTTTCCGCAGGCCGGCCAGGCGCCGCTTAGGGCGCTGGCCGGCTGCTTCGGTTTTTCCGGCGACGAGGCCGGCTCTGCCGCTCACGGTCACGTAGACGCTCGATTCCGGAGGCCGAGCACGAGCTGTTCAGCCATGTATCGCAATTTCGCGCAGCGGATCGCCGCCGTCGATGAACAGCCGGCCTTGCGCGGTCAACGCCGCCTTGAGCCGTTGCAGGGCGATTTTTCCTGCTTCGGGATGACGCCCGTCCAGCGCGCCGACGCGCACCGCAACGGCAATGTCGAAGTGCTTCTCGTCCGCCTCCAACTCGAAATCCTCGATGGCGACCTGGCGAAGGCTCAGCCGGCCTGCCGCAATCTCGGCGCGTGAGGCGGCTCCGGCCTGTGCGATGGCCTTGGCCGAGCGGTCGATCGCCAGCACGTGCCCGCCGCCGATCCGGCGCGCGATCTCGCGCGCTGCTGCACCCGGTCCGCAGCCGATCTCCAGCACTCGCATGCCTTGCCGCAAGGGCAGCGCATCGACGATGGCCAAAAGCCTTGGCGACAAGTCGTTCGCCATACCCTCTTCTCCAGCTTTTTCGCGATCCGAGATTAGCGATCACGCCCGGCGACGGGAAGGCCGAGAGACGCGGGCATTGCCGATGGGGTCAGCTGGTGTTTTGGGTACTGGTTGAGGAGGGGGGAATGATCGACATCGAAGAGGTCGACGATCCGGTCTCGACCGCGGGCGACCGGGCGGACCCCGAGCGGCCCGGCGTCGTTGACCTGAGGGGTAGGGAGGGAACTGGCGCCGAGCCTAACCGGTTGGGGGGTAGATCACCGGCCGTTTATGTGTATACGCTCAAGCTAATATAAGAGCAAGCTAATGTTTTGCGTCAGCGATGTGCGCGATTGTTCTGGTCAGTGGCCGGTTGTGGCTTCCTGCCGCGCCCTCCAACCGGCCAAACACCGCTTATTGCCTTCAAGTCCTGGCTCCAATGCTGTACCCCGGCCCGAAATTCAAGGAGCCTGCGATGACCTCACATCCCGACATCCCCGACGCCGGCATGGCGGTCGATGCGGCCGGCGTGGCAGCCGATGACCGGCGCGCTCGCGCGGAGGATGCCGCATGGCAGGACGATGTTCGCGAGGGCGTGCGGCATATAGGCGATCTGGATTCTCTGCCGCTGTCGCCGGCCGAGCGGGCGGCGGCCGAAGCCGCGGCCACGCGCCACAAGGTTCGCATTCCCAAGGCCTATCTCGACCTGATCGACTGGAACGACCCCGCCGATCCGATACGGCTTCAGGTCATCCCGTCGCCCGACGAACTGGCAGAGCAGGAGGGCGAGCTCGACGATCCGATCGCCGACCACGCCTTCAGTCCGGTGCCGCGATTGACGCATCGCCATGCCGACCGGGTTCTGTTGTTCCCGACCTATCAATGCGCGGTCTATTGCCGGTTCTGCTTTCGCAAGGAGCAGCTGACGTCGATCGGCCGCGGCTATACGCGCGAAGCTCTCGATGAAGCCTTCGCATATATCGCGGCCCATCCGGAAATCCGCGAGGTGATCCTGACCGGCGGCGACCCGCTCTCCTTGCCGGACAGGGCGCTGGCGGAAATTCGCGCCCGCGTCGAGGCGATCCAGCATGTGCGGCTGTTGCGCATCCACACCCGCGTGCCCGTCGCGCTGCCGTCGCGCGTCACCGGCGGGCTGGTTCAAGCCTTGCAAGGCCGGCTTATGGTCACGGTCGTCACCCATTTCAACCATCCGCGCGAAATCACCGAGGCGACCGAGCGGGCCAGCCGCACGTTGCGGCAGGGCGGCTTCGTGCTGCTGAACCAGAGCGTTCTGCTGAAAGGCGTGAACGACACGGTGGAGGTGCTGGAAGAGCTGTGCCGCGAGCTGATGTATCGCCTTGGCGTCAAACCCTATTACCTGCACCACGGCGATCTCGTGCGCGGCATGGCGCACCGGCGCACCACGATCGCCGAGGGCCAGGCGCTGGTCAGCGCCTTGCGTGCGCGCCTGTCGGGCATCTGCAACCCCGTCTACGTGCTGGACCTGCCGGACGGCGGAGGGAAGGTGCCGCTCGGCCAGTCCTATCTCGAGGCGCACAAAGGGGAGACGTGGCGGATACGTGGGCTTGATGGGGTTGGGAGGGTGTATAGGGAGGTTGCTGGGGAGTAGGGGGCGCGCAGCCGCCGAACCGTCGAGGTCGCGTTCAGCTTAGGCAGTAACGTCCCATATAGATATCATGGTCTAGACAGGACATGTTCGGTTCTGGGAATGTGCATTGGACGTTCCGCTAGTTTAGTCAACTAATATATATCGCCCAACTGATGTCGTCGTTTTTGGGCTAGTGGGAAAACCTGCCTGCTGCTTGTACGACGGTGCTTAAGGCGACATTTTACAACCGGCTCGCAAAGCTCCTTTTTGTTGATGTCAGCCTAAAGCCGGCTGGTGTTTCGACGCGGCGTTGAGGCTATAAAGCCGTTCAACCGTGCGGTATCGAGGTGCGCGTCGGCCGGTCGAAGAGGGGATGATCGCCATCGACGGAACGCCAAACGTGATCTTGCTGATCGGCAGCGCCCCCGATGTGGTGCGCTGCGCGGCCTGGCCCAAGCAGGCCTTCGGCAAGATCGTCGCCATCAACAACGCCTGGCGCGTGCGCCCCGACTGGGATTTCCTCGTCCATGCCGGCGATTTCCCGGCGGAGCGGATGCCGCAAGGCGATCCCTTGCAGCAGGCGCAGATATTCAGCGCCTTGCATTATGTGCCTGCGCAAAACAGCTTTGGCGGCTTCGTCTATGCCGGCGGCACCATGTCGATGACGGCGGCCTACTGGACGATCCACAGCCAGAAGCCTGACGTGCTGGCATTCCTTGGCTGCGACATGATCTACGATCAGCCCGGCAACACGCATTTTTACGGCGTCGGCCGCGCCGACCCTTTGCGCAACGACGTGACGCTGCGCAACCTCGAGGCGAAGTCGGCCCGCCTGCTCATCCATGCGCTCCGGCGCGGCTGCCTGTGCGTCAACCTATCCGACCTGCCCCGCAGCCGGCTGATCTTCCCGCGGCTGACGCTCGACGAACTCAGCGCGCTTTCTTCCTCGCAACTTTCGGAAATGAAGGCGGAGATGCTTGCCGGGCTGCGGCTCGATCAGGCGGAGGAGGCCGACAGGATCGAGAACGAACTCGGCTATTTCTTCGAGGACGGCATGTACTGGAAGCACCTCGACAAACTCGACGAGAAATTCCTGGCCAACATCGACCGGCTGTGGATGGCGGCGGTGGAGACGGGCTTGAGCAGTCGGCCGAAGCTGCCGATCTCCCCTACAAGGCGGGAGATCGGCGCGTCGTCCGCTTAACTTTTGGCCGCCGCGAGCTTGTCTTGCGTCTTGGTCTCGAAATCGCTGGCGTCATGGCGCTCGTGCAACTGCATCGAAGGCTCGCCGAAGGTGCGGTTGACCATGCGGCCGCGCTTGACCGCCGGCCGCGCGTCGATGGCGTCGGCCCAGCGCTGCACGTTCTTGTACTGCTCCACCTGCAGGAACTCGCCGGAATCGTCGTACATGCGGCCCTTGGCCAGCCCGCCATACCAAGGCCACACCGCAATGTCGGCAATCGTGTAGTCGCTGCCGCCGAGATACTCGCTTTCGGCCAAGCGACGGTCGAGCACATCCATCTGCCGCTTGGTTTCCATGGCGAAGCGGTCGATGGCATATTCGATCTTCGACGGCGCATAGGTGTAGAAATGGCCGAAGCCGCCGCCGAGATAGGGCGCCGAGCCCATCTGCCAGAACAGCCATGACAGGGTCTCGGGGCGAGCCGGTTGCTCCGTCGGCAGGAATTCGCCGAACTTTTCGGCGAGATAGAGCAGGATCGAGCCGGATTCGAAGATGCGGATCGGCTTTTTCCCGCTGCGGTCCATCATGGCCGGGATCTTGGAGTTGGGGTTGACCTCGACGAAGCCGCTGCCGAACTGGTCGCCATCGTTGATCCTGATAAGCCAGGCGTCGTATTCGGCGCCGCTGTGGCCGAGCGCCAGAAGCTCCTCCAGCATGATCGTCACCTTGACGCCGTTCGGTGTCGCCAGCGAATAAAGCTGCAGCGGATGCCTGCCGACCGGCAGCTGCTTGTCATGCGTCGGGCCGGCGATCGGCCGGTTGATGCTGGCGAAAGCGCCGCCATTTGCCTTGTTCCAGGTCCAGACTTTTGGCGGCGTGTATTGGTCCGTTGTGTAGTCGTTCATTCGGGAGGCCTTTGGAAAGGGTTGGGTTGGGAGGATATCAGGGTATCAACATGGGTAATGGCGGAGGAACTTTGCATAGGGCAGCTTGGGATAGCCGTAGGTACAGATAGGGCTGCCGGCGCTGGTGCAAAACCCCGGCGCGAACGAGGCGGCGCCGGTCCACGCCAAAGCCGGCGCCACCTCTTGCGCCTGATCACCTGCGCCATACCTATAGCCCATATCGGCCCTGCGAACATTGCCAGGAACCAAAGCATGAATATCGAACCCCTTTTGCGATCCATCGTGGCCGTCCGCGCCACCGTGCCGGAGGACGCCTTCACGGCAAACACACTTGGCACCCGCCGCGAGGGCAGCGGCGTGGTCATCCGCGGCGACGGGCTGGTGCTCACCATCGGCTATCTCATCACCGAGGCGGAGGAGGTCTGGCTGGCCGACCAGGACGGGCGCGTGGTTCCCGCCCATGCGCTCGCCTACGACCAGGAATCGGGCTTCGGCCTGGTGCAGGCGCTGGCGCCGCTCGGGTTGCCCGCCATTGCGCTCGGCGATGCGTCCAGGGCGAAGATCGGCGATCCCGTCGTGCTCGCCGACGGCGTCGGCCGCTCCGTGCGGGCGCGGATCGTCACCAAGCAGGAATTCGCCGGCTATTGGGAATATCTGCTCGACGAGGCGATCTTCACGGCGCCGGCTCACCCCTCATGGGGCGGCGCCGGCCTGATCGGCGCGGATGGCAGGCTGCTCGGCATCGGTTCGCTGCGCCTGCAGATGAGCCGCAACGGTGAGGTCGCCGACATCAACATGGTTGTGCCGATCGATCTGCTGCCGCCCATCCTCGACGATCTGCTGACGCGCGGGCAGGTCGCCAGACCGCCGCGGCCCTGGCTCGGCGCCTTCTCGGCCGAGAGCGACGGCAAGGTCGTGGTGATGAGCGTCGCCGAGGGCGGTCCGGCCGCCCAGGCGGGCCTTCGCCAAGGCGACGTCATCTCGGATGTCCGCGACACGGCGGTCGACGGGCTTGCCGATTTTTATCGCAAGCTTTGGAAGAGCGGCCCGGCGGGCGCCGAGATCCCGCTCCGGGTGCTGCGCGACGGCCGCGAAACCTGGCTGCGCGTCAAGTCCGCCGATCGCAACAGCCTGCTGTGGAAGCCGCCGCTGCAGTGAGGCAACCGAAACCTCTCACTCTCCGCAAGCGCTGAAGCCAGTGCCCGGGGTCCATTCCGCAAATGGGATGACCTTGCCTTCGACCGATACAGTCGCTTGCCTGGTGCTGCCGTCCGCCAGTTTCTTGCTGCTTTTGCCCTTGCCGGTCAGTACATTGTAGTCGCAGTCGCCGGCAACATTGTCGTCCATGTAATCCCAATACTCGTAGGAGAAACCGGCGACGACGAACGTGCCGTTGCGCCAGGCGAGCGTCAGCGTCTTGTTGGTCCGCTCGCTGCCGATCTCCATCGCCGGAATATAGAGCTTGATCGAGCCGTTGGGGAGCACGGTGAGTTCGGGCTCGGTGTCGGATGTGGCGGGGCCCGGCCGGTCGTAGTTCTTCCATTCACCGTAAATCTGTTCATGCACGACCCCGGCAGGTCTGAGAAAATCGCCGTCGCGGTCCCTGAGGAACAAATGCAGGTCCATGGCATGGCCGGGCTCGGTCTCGACGATCATTGCCAGATCGGCGGCGCCGTCGCCGTTCCAGTCGCCGGTCGCCGCCGTGATGATCTTCTGGGTCTCGATCGGCTCCGCCAGGGCGGCGGCCGGCAGCAGCAGGACCAGACCGAATATTGTCGATCGCATGTAAATCCCCCGAGCTTGGGCAGGCCTGAGACGCAAGCGCTTCTCAGGAGGCCCGGCTCTGCCGCATCTCGGAACGGCTCGTCTCGTTGAGCAGCCGGCAGAGCGAAACCGCTTCACGACGGCTCAGGCCGATCAGCGCGATTTCCGAAAATTGCGCCGGCAGATCATGAACGATGTCCCACACCATCCATCGGCCGTTCGGCTCCATGACACATTCATAGCGCAATAGTTGTTCCTGCATCCGACCCCCGGCTTTGCTCACAGGACTGGTACAGTGTCGAGGTAAATGAGTTGTTGCGCCGCGAGAGTATTCCGCGGCTGTCAAAACCAGGCGTTGAATCCCGCAGCCGCGACGCGACGAGCAGCGGCCGGCACCGGGCCGATGGTGCCGATACGCTCGACAAGGCGGCAGGGCAGGGACGCTTCTGGCGTGAACGGAGGCCGCCGCCAAAATTGGATCAGGCGTTGCGGCTAGCCATATGCGCGTCGAGCTTCCTCCTCGAGGGGCCGTAACGCTTGATGATGGTTGCGGCCTCGCTTTGCGGTATGCCGTATTTGCGGGCAAAAGCAGCGACCTCGTAAGGCTCTTCGCTGGAGACCAGTTTGCGATCCTGCTTGGTCTTGGATTTGTCGTCGGCCATGGCGTCCTCCATCACATCTGGTCGTTATAGGGCTCCTTGGTCCGGCCGACCATCCTGGCCAGTTCGGCAAAGGACGGTACGCCGGTTTCACCCTGGGCATTGTTGGCCGCCTGCAGCAGCCTGAGCGGAAAGCAGACGGCGTCGCGGTTGGATGGCGACATGTCTTCATAGAGACGCTCGTCGCTGGTCATCGCCGCCTCGGCCCGGCGCAACGCGATGTCGACCTCGTCGACCGACAGCAGGCCCTTGTGGACCAGCGCGTTGTTGACGGCCGCGATCGCCATCATCAGTCCTTCGAGCTGGAGATTGGCGACGTTCATCGTCTTGCGTCCTTGCCGGGCTTCTTGGCGGTGCCGTCTGGCCGGATCGCTGCGCGGGGCGGGTTCTGGCCCTCCGAATGCCGGGTCTTGTCGTCGAAATCGTCAGCCGGCCTGGTCAATCCCATGCCGCCGGGCGGTGGCTTGTTGCCGGCCGCATCCTGCGAGAATTCGTCGGCCGCGTCGGGGCTCGTCTTTGCCGGATATTTCCTCGCTCCGGTCTCGTAGCGGTTCGGGTCGTCGGCCATGTCCTGTGCTCCGGTTGCAATGAGCAGATAACTTTCATGCGGCGGCAGCGGTTCCGTGGCGAAATCGACGTTGCCGGTGCGCAAGCCTTCGCAATCTGTCGGGTTTCGTGCATTCTTGTGCATGCCAACGATGCTTCGCTCCGACGCGCCGGCAAAATGCTGCTCCTACTGCGGCGGGCGCGACCACGACTACGAGGATTGCCCGAAGCGCAAAAGCGATGCCGAACGGCAGAAGGAGACGCCAGGCAACGCGCACCAGCCCGCTGCCGCGGCTGCAGGGGAAATCCGCTAGCCAGTCTGAACCACCCCGCCGGTCCGGCCGGCCGGCGCGAAGGCCCTTCCATGTCCAGAGGATTGCAATGCCGCCACTATTGTGGGCAAAAGCAGCACGGGCAATCAGGTTGGGGTGGGGCAATGACCGAAACGCAAGGCAATTCAGGCCGTCCGCAGGGCAAGCCGGGGACGGCATCGGGGTCGATCGGTTCCGGCCTGATCGCACTCGTCGTCGTGGCGCTCGGCGTCTTTGCGCTGTTTGGGTCCTGGTATACGATCGACCAGGGCGACCGCGGCGTGCTCTTGACCAACGGGGCGCTGAGTTCGGTCGTCGATCCCGGACTGCATTTCAAGCTGCCGTGGCTGCAGCGCGTCGAGAAGATCAGCCTGCGCCAGCAGGTGCTCAAATGGGGCTGCGAAAACCAGAACGATTGCAGCGGCCTGCCGGCCATGCAGGCCTATTCGCGCGACCAGCAGCCGGCCGACATGCGCGTCACCGTCAACTTCCACGTGCCGGCCGCCGAAGTCAGCAACGTCTACACCAATTACGGGTCGATCGAGGCACTGGCCGACCGTGTCATTGCCAGGAAAGCACCGCAGGAGATCAAGACGGTGTTCGGCCAGTACGACGCGGTGTCGGTGATCCAGAACCGGGCGAAGTTCAACAAGGACGTCGCCGAGGCCATCGCGGCGGTAACCGACGGCCCGGTGATGATCGATAGCGTGCAGGTCGAGAACATCGATTTCTCCGATGCCTACGAGCAGGCGGTCGAAGCCAGGATGACGGCGCAGGTCGAGGTGCAGAAGCAAGAACAGAACCTGCAGCAGGAAAAGATCAAGGCCGACATCGCCGTCACCCAGGCCAAGGGTCGCGCCGACAGCGTCAAGGCCGAAGCCGAGGCCAGCGCCTACAAGACCAGGGTCGAAGGCGATGCGACCGCGGGCGCCATCAAGGCTCGCGCCGCCGCAATCGCCAACAATCCGCTGCTGGTCGAACTGACCAAAGCCGAGAAGTGGGACGGGGAGTTGCCGAAGTCGATGATCCCGGGCTCCACCGTACCGTTCCTCGAACTCAGCACCCCCGCCGCAGCATCGAACTGAGGCGCGGCGCCGCGGCCGCAAACCAGATCAGGACCGCCGCGCGGTAGCCGTCCCAGTGCGGTCAGGGTTGAAGCACGGCGCCTCGGGCGATTGCTTGCGTTTGCCTGAGAAAAGCAGCCAGCAGTTCCATTCCCGCCGGCCAGTCGCCGAGACCGCTGTCGCCATTGATGTGGCCAAGCGGCCCGGCGATATGGAGATCGCTGCCCCAGCGCTCGGATTTCGCCCTGACATAGTCCAGCGAGCCGTAGGGATCGTTGGTGCTGGCGACAATCAGCGACGGAAAGCGAAGCCGTTGTTGCGGCGCGTCGGCGAAGGCCCGGGCGGAGGAGGGGAAGGCCGGCGACGCCGGGTCCGGAACCGCGACCAGCAACGCGCCGCTGATCTCGCGGGTGGAGATCCGCTGCCAGTGTACGACGAGCAGACAGCCGAGGCTATGGGCGACAAGCACCGGCGGTGTCCTTGCCTGGCCCACAGTGGTGTCCAGCGCAGCCACCCAGTCGTCGAAATCCGGCGCGTCCCAGCTCGCCGGATTGATCCGCCGCATCGCCGGGTTTGCCTGCTGCCAATGCGTCTGCCAGTGGGCTTTGCCCGATCCGCCGATGCCCGGCACAATGATGAAGTCGGTCATGCGAAGGCCTTCTCTCCTGATGCAGCGCGCAAATTCTAGGTCTTCTCCCGGGCGGCGGAATGGGAGATCATCGGAAAGCAGCGAAGAAATCCGATGGATTAAAGGCGATCATGCGGAACGGCGATTATCGGCCAAGGTTCGATCCCACCGATCTGGCGATCATCGAGATCATGCAGGAGGACGGCCGCATCGGCATCTCCGAGCTTGGCCGCCGCGTCGGCCTGTCCCAGCCCGCCACCTCGGAACGGGTGAAGCGGCTGGAGGAGCGCGGCGTCATCACCGGTTACAAGGCGGTGATCAATTCGGCAGCGCTCGGGCTCGGCACCATGGCGGTCATCCGCTTGCGCACCACGCATGAGCATATCCAGGCCTGCCTGAAGAAGTTCGCCCAATTGCCGGAGGTGGTCGAGGTGCTGCGGGTGACCGGCGAGGACTGTTTTCTGGTCAAGGTCGTGGTCCCTTCACCGCCCGATCTTGAAAGCATCGTCGACAGCATCGGCCACTACGGCACGGTGACGACAAATGTGGTTCTGCGCGCCGAGCAACCGAAGCGGCTGGGACGCGAATTGATGACCAGGGCCTGACCGGTCTATCGCTTGGTCTGCGTATGCCCGACGGCATTGGCGAACGAGATGCCGCCCTTGATCTCGCGCATCGCCATCGAGGTGATCGTGCGCCGCACGCCGGGCAGCCGGCTGAGCTCCTCGCGCAGCATCCTGTCGAGCGCCATCATGTCGACGGTGACGATCTGCAGGAGATAGTCGGCCTCGCCTGTCGTGGCGTGGCAGCGGCGGATCAGCGGATGCTTTTTGACCGCCGCCTCGAAGGCGTCCGACAGCTCGAAATCGATCGACACCTGGATGAAGGCCTCGATGCCGAAGCCGAGCTTGGCCGGGTCGATGCGGGTCGAGTAGCCGCGGATGACGCCGGCGTCCTCAAGCGCCTTGACCCGCTTCCAGCACGGCGTCTTGCTCAGGCCGACCTCATCGGCGAGCGCGGCAAAGGAGATGCGGGCCTCGCGTTCGAGCGCCGCGACGATCTTCCGGTCGACCGCATCCAGCATCATTCGTTCTTCCTAGCCGCTTCAGGAACAACTTTCGTCCTTCGTTTCCCGCCAATCGAATAACAGAAAGGGACAATGTTCGGCAAGAAAGCGATTAGACTCAGGGGACCGGGATCCAACAAGCGCCTGCGGTCCAACGGCCGGGGCAAGGAGCATGGCCATGGACAAGCAGGACTATTATGCCCGCATCGAAACGCCTGAGATGCGCGACTATGGCGTGTACCTCAAATGCGACAGGCTGCTCGCCTGCCAGAAGCCGCTGGCCGAGATGGTCAATGCCGACGAGCTGCAGTTCCAGATCGTGCACCAGGTCGAGGAGCTGTGGATGAAGCTCATCGCCTACACGTTGGTCGATGTCGTCGATTTCCTGGAAAGGCAGGACACGCATCGCATCATCACGCTGATGGGGCGCGTGCATCGGCTGATGCGCATGATGACGGCGCAGCTCGACCTGCTCGAAACCATGTCGCCCAAGGAGTACCAGCAGATCCGGCTGCAGCTCGGCAATGGCAGCGGTCAGGAATCGCCGGGCTTCAAGCAGCTGTTGCGCCTGCCGCCCGATCTGTGGCGGGCCTTCAAGGCGTCATACCTCGACGGCCGCGGCCTCTCGGTCGAGGACGTCTACGATGCCGGCTACGATCACGGCGACAGCTATGTCGTTGCCGAAGCGCTGGTCGAGTTCGACGAGCTGTTCCAGAAATTCCGTGCCAACCATCTCTATCTCATCCACCGCACCATCGGGCTCGGTGCCAAATCGCTGAAGGGCCGGCCGGTCGAATTGCTGGAGGCCGGCGCCCGCCACCGCTTCTTTCCGGAACTCTGGGATATACGCTGGACGATGACCGACCGCTGGGGCAGCCAGTATGGAACGGTACGGGAGCCGATCAGCCAGCCGGGGGCCAAGGTGGGGTAGTTCCAGACTTGGGTTCCTCGCCCGCGCGAAGCCTATCGCATTCACACATCTGGGTTGCGCTTTGCGGCGAAGCTCGATTCTATTTCGGCCGGAAAAGCCGAAGGAGGGTTGAATGA
>NZ_JAMYLN010000025.1:0-105460 GCF_040318035.1 Mesorhizobium sp. M1329
TACCCCGGCCTCGTGTTCCTTCAAAATTCCGATGATCTGCTCTTCAGAGAAGCGGCTGCGTTTCATGTCCTGGTCCTCTCGATGGGCCAGAACGAACTTCAAACCGGATTAGATCAGAGGGGCAAGGTCACACTCACCCCACGAGCGCGATATCATGGCCCCTATCCATGAGACTATTGAACTGTCGGGATTTGGCGTCCTCGCTGGAAGGCCGAAAGGGTTTGGTGACCGACTTGATCGCCTAACTGCGGAGCTGGTCATAGCGGTAGCGGACGAACATGGAAGTGAACCTGCTGTGCGCGGCCTCGCGGACACGCTCGTCAGTATTGCGCCTCTGGTCTGTACGATCCTGATAGTCGCCAGCGCGAAGCCATAAGCACGATAATCGAGGCCCTGGTCCCTCAGGTACTGCCTCCGCAACACATGCACATAGAAGCGCGGATGGCGGCCGAGGCGAGAAGAGAAGTATTGGAAAGCGGCAATTGGCTGACCGCTCCTCAAATCGCGACAATGGCAGGGTTCAGCACGGTCTCCTTTCAGATCGTGCGTTTCGACGACCTTTTTTGATGGGGCCTTCGCGACTTGAGGAGTTGCCGGTTTATCGGCCAGTTTTGCCTGTTTCTCAAAAGGCTGGGGGGCGGAAAATATTGGCGTCACGATCCTTTCATCGCTGCGTTCAAACGCCGAATGGTCGGCCAACTGGTGAGCATGGGCCGACCCTGGACAACTCGATCCCGTAGGCACACATCAACGTGAGCACGCGTAGTGACGCTTCTCAAAACCGGACTTCCCGAATTTCATCCCCACGGCGGCCAGCTTGTAGGATGGGGACAAGAAAATTTCCGCTTCCGCACGCGGGCTCCAGGAAGCGGGAGTCGATGCGCTCGGTCTCGCCTTTGACGAGATCGACCATTTTTCGAGTGGCCACGGGGGCGTGAAAACCTCCCCGTGATCGGCAACACGTTTCTTGGATTTGATGAGAGTCACGGGCGGCCCTACACGTTCTGCGGCGTGCTAAGGCCGGCGGTTTCACGCCGCACCGGCAGCTTGGCGATTTCCCTGCCGGCCTTCTCTTCCGCGACGCGGATGTCATAGGCACTCTGGAGATTGAGCCAGAACTGGGCGCTGCTGCCAAACCAGTGACCAAGCCGAAGGGCGGTGTCGCCGGTGACGCGGCGCCGACCATGGATTATCTGCGTCACCCGATTGGGCGGGACGTTGATAAGGCGCGAAAGCTCGGTCGGCGAAACGCCAAGCTCCTGAAGCTCGTCGGCGAGAATTTCGCCGGGATGGATGGCAGATCGGGACATGAGTCATCTCCTAATGGTAATCGACTATTTCCACGTTTGACGGGCCGGTAGCGTCCTTGGGCCATTCGAAGCAAATCCGCCATTGCATGTTGATGCGGATGCTGAATTGGCCGCTCCGGTCGCCCCTCAGGGCCTCAAGACGATGGCTGGGCAAAGCCCGCAAGTCCCCGACGCCGGTCGCGGCGTCCAGAATTTCAAGGCGCGTCCAAGCCTGCCTGTCGAATCCCTGAAACTCCCGGACGAACGTGCCATTGCCAAAGCCTTCGGTCCGTTTGTCGCGGTAGCTTAGAATCATAGCGTCAGGAATACCTCGCTTTGACGATTTACGTCAAGAGTAAATTTCCTCGATCCCGTAGGTCAACATTATGAAATCAGGGCCGCATAGCCTGAACTGGAAGTTCTGACCGTTGCCGCCCTACTTCCGAAACACGGGATATCGGCTTCGCGCCCACGCTTCGGCTGTGGCGGTCAGCATTGCCACCGCCTGGAAGCTGACATAGCCGGCGACTCTGGAACTCGCGGTCGCGTTACATGAGCAGAAATTGAGAACATTTTCCCCAGTGGACATTCGGTTGATACGTTAGGCGCCGAAGTAAGGAGGCTCGTGCATTGGGGACGCGCCTCTCTTTAAAGCCGTCACCAGGCTTGCAATTCGGTGGCGCATTGCGACATTGGCTACATGAGCACGTCCGCACAACCAGTGCGTCTGGCCCGCCCCGAAAAGAAGCGGCGGCGCATCCCCATTGCAGTCATCATGGCGTTGAGTTTCGGCAGTCTCGTATTCCTGTCGGTCGGCGGCGTGCTCGCATTGTCGGTCGGTGCCAATTTTCGCAACACGTTCGACTTGCTCGGCGCCCAGTCGACACTCCTCATCGACGCGATGGAGGACTCGCTGCGCGCAGAGATGGGAGACGCCGAGAACGCGGTGGACGGCATCGCGCAGTTGTATGCCCAGGGCGAGTTCCAGATCGACGACAAGGCGATGTCCGCAGCTGTTGCCGGTGCTCTGGCTGCCGCTTCAGGGATCGAGGCGACCCTAATCTGCACCCCCGATCTGGTCTGCCGCGGAGCCGCGCGCTCCGTTGAAAACAACGTTGCAACGGGCGCGATCGAGCATTTTCCGGCCGAGCCCGAGAAGTCGCCCCAAGTCCGCGCCGCCCTCGAGCAACGCCGACAGGTCGGCGGCCGGCAGTGGGGGGCGTTCGTGGCCAACGAGTTCGGCCTGTACGCACATGTCTCCGTGCCGCTGGTACGTGATGGCGTGACACAGGCCTGGGTTATCGCGGCGGTCGAATTGCAGAAACTGTCCGGCATCACGCGGAAATTGTCATCGCGATTTGGCACGCATGCCTTCATTCTTGATGGCGAAGATCGCGTGGTCGCCGACCAAAGGCTGGCCGATCCCGACGCTCTGAAGAATGGCGTCCTCCCGCTGACGCCGCTGGCCACGTATGGCGATCCGGTATTGGCCGCATATAGCGCGCGCAAGGTAGAGCGGGAGTTCGATACGCGACACGCCCGCGACATAGAAATCGCCGAGATCGACCCAAGCGTGGACAATGCGTCAGAGTGGAGCGGCGACACCACCTACATCGCCATCACCCGCAAGATCGCAGGCTATGGCGACGAGCCCTGGACGCTCGGCGCGTATTTCGAGACCAGCCAGATCAGCGACGAGATCGAGCGTGTCATAGGATCGGCTATGCTTGGACTTGTCGCGATGGCGGTGGCGGTCATCGTCGCGATTCTTCTCGGCAGGCGCCTGGCGCGCCCGATCCAGGCGATTGCCGGCCAGGCCACGCGCGTCGCCGATTTCGATCTCGACGGTGTCGCCCCCCTGCCGCGCAGCAGAGTGCTGGAGTTGGACAATCAGGCTTCGGCGTTCAATGCCATGCTGATCGGTTTGCGTGCATTTTCGACCTATATTCCGCGCTCGCTGGTGGCCAAGCTGGTGCGCACCGGAGAGATCGGCATCGCCGAACCGCGCGAAGCGGTTGTCACTGTGATGTTCACTGACATCGCCGGCTTCACCACGCTGTCGGAGCAGATGGAAGCCGCCGCCGCGGCCAGGCTGCTGAACCACCACTTCGCGATCTTGTGCGGCGCGGTCGATGCACATGGCGGTACTGTCGACAAGTTCCTGGGCGACGGCATGCTGGCGTTCTTCGGCGCGCCGGATCGGCTGGAGGGCCATGCCGCCGCGGCCGTCCGCGCCGCCGCGGCGATCCGCGAGGAGCTGGAGAAGGACAATATGGAAGCGCCCAGCGAAGGCCGGCCTCCGCTTCATGTCCGCATCGGCATCCACACGGGCTCTGTCATTGTCGGCAACATTGGCGCATCCGACCGCGTGAACTATACGATCGTCGGCGACACCGTGAACGTCAGCCAGCGACTGCAGGACCTCGGCAAGCAGCTCGAACCGGGCGCCATCGCCGCAATCGCCATTTCCGGCGAGACTGCGTCGCGGCTCGACGAAAGGTTCGAAAGGATCCCGGCGGGCAAACACCGGCTGCGCGGCCGCGGCGAGGCGACGGAAGTCTTCCAGCTTGGCAAAGTCGCGTCGTCAGAATCGCCCCGTCTGAACGTTCACCGCGCTCAAGCAGGCTAAGGGACATGCCACTTCCATCGTCACGCGGTACGCGACGTGCTCGTATGCGCCTGGCCTGTCGCGATGGCGACAAACCGGCGCTTGACTGCTGCAAACAACGCCGGTGGCAGCGGCCCGTAGTAGCCGCTCTCCGTCTCCAGCGGCCGGATGTCAGGCCCCGGCCAGGCGAATCGGTTACTTTCCGTCAAAACGATCCACGACCGTTCACCGTCAAGGCGCAAACGCAGCTTGACCGCAGCCGGAATCTCGATGGCATCATCGGGATCGGACGGCGGCGTATGGGTGATCGGCAGGACCCGGACGACCGGCGAGCCGTCCTCCTGCATGGCGACCAGCGCGAGCACCAGGCAGGGCCGGTCCTTGTCGCCTTCCTCGCGGCCTTCGCGGTGTTGCCAATGCCAGAGGTAGGAGTAACGGAAGACGTGGCCGACCTTGATTTCAGCCGGTAGCATTTTTGCAGTCAGGCCTTTTGCTCCGAGGGGTTTCGCCCCGATGGTTTTGACCCAGAGAGCTCGTCGTTGAGATGGTCGAGATGCGGCTCCATTTCAGAGGCTTCGACCGCGGCGATCTCGTCCGAGCCGAGCTCCGCTGTCAGATCGACCCGCCGGTCGCGCTTCGACAGCCGGACAAAATCCTCATAGGCCAGCAGCACCGTGCGCGGGCGACCGTTCTTTGTGATGATGACCGGGTCGCGGACCGCGGCGTCCTGATAGGCGCCAAAATTTTTCGAGACGGCGGCGGCGGTGACGGTGGTGCTCATCGGCGAGACTCCTTTATTCCGGAATATACGGGCTTTCCGGGCTTTCCGCAATTGTGTCGCCCGCCAAACAGGGCAGCTTCCAAAGTCCCTCGTCCGTTCGCCTGAGTTCGTTCTGCGAGTGCGCCACCGATATTGTGCAAAACCACCTCCAGAACACCTCCACTTGCTGTAGGCAGCCGCAACTGGAAGCGATGCCGGACCTTGCTGTGACGAGCAGGAATAAGGCTGTCTGTGGCGGCAAGGCTGGTTGAGGAAAGCCCAGACCGTTATGAAGCCAATGACCGAAGAGCATCCCGCGGCACTAGCACAATACGTCCCTCGGCAGCTCTCGACTAGCGAAAGACTGACGACAACGTCTGTTTGGGGTCGAACTTGCCTATTGGCCGCTTGCCAGAGAGTGGACATTCGCGGACCGCCACACTGCTATAGCCAATGCTGTGGATCGACTCCAGCACCTGGTGCCCGCGTGCGGCGGCTTGATAAGTTTGTCGGGATCGTCGGTCCAGACGAAGGGCTACGACTGCAGCTTGTGCTCGATGACGAAGCGGTTGATGGCGGAAACCCAATGCCCTCAACACGGGACTGGTGATGGCTGGCGCAGCGCCTGCCGTGCTGCCGCCATTGGTGCTCTGGGCTCCTGACACGACCACGCCAGAACCGCACGGCACGAGCTTCCAGCGCCGTTGCCCTGCGGCAGGAGGTTGGGGTGGCACCAAGAGGCGGGGAGGATGATCGCCAGTAAACACGGATTATGCGGCAAATCTTGGCTCCGGAACTCCCGTTACGCCGAGGCCGGCGATGGCAAAAAGGCTGCCCCGTAAAACTCCGTCGCCCGGAAAACGCGGCAGCGGCGGCTTGGCCATCGACGTGACGTACAGGGTATCGAGCTTCGGCCCGCCGAACATGACGCTGGTGATCTTCTTGACGGGCATGTCGATAATGCGATCAACGCTGCCGTCGGGCGCGTAACGCACCAGCCTGCCGTCATAGACCAGCGCGTTCCAGAGGAATCCTTCCGCATCGACGGTCGAGCCGTCGGCCGCCCCACCCCGGCTGGTATCGACGCGCGTGAAAGTGCGCCGGTTGGTGGCGGCACCGGTTTCGATATCATAGTCGTAGGCCCAGATCTCCCCTGTCCAGGTGTCGGAGAAATAGAAGGTGCGGTCGTCGGGACTCCAGCACGGGCCGTTGGAGCAGATGATGCCGGAATCGATCCTGGTGACGGAGAAATCGGGATCGAGCCGGTAGAGCCCGCCGGAGGGTCCCTCTTCCATGGTGTCCATTGAGCCGGCGAAGAAGCGGCCGCGCCGATCGACCTTGCCATCATTGAGCCGGTTCATCGGCCTGTCCGGCTCTGGATCGTGGATCAGCGTCACCTCGCCGGTGGCGAAATCAAGCAGATGGAAACCGCGCTGCAGCGACACCACCGCGCCACCGCCGTCCTTGCGCAATGCCATCGAACCGATCTTCATCGGCACGTCCCAGCAACGGATCTCGCGGCCGTCGGCGGTCGCGCGAAACACACGCCCGTCGAAACTGTCGATCCAGTAGAGGCGCTCCTGTTCAACGTCCCACAGCGGTCCCTCGCCCAGCGTGGTCTTCACGTCCACCACGACTTCGATCTTCATGCCGTCCTCCTCTGTTCGAACCTTGCAGAAACCGGTTAGAACGCGACCTGGTCGCCGCCCTTCAATGACAGGATCTCGCGGGCGTCGTCGGGCGTCGCCACTTCCATGCCAAGTCCTTCTATGATCTTGCGGGCAAGCACCACCTGCTCGGCATTTGACTTGGCAAGCTTGCCCTTGCCGGCCCAAAGACTGTCTTCAAGCCCAACGCGGATATTGCCGCCAAGCGCTGCCGATTGCGCGGCAATGCGCAACTGGCTGGCGCCCGCACCCAGCACCGACCAGCGGTAATGCTCGCCGAACAGGCGATCGGCGGTGCGCTTCATATGGGCGACATCTTCGGGGTGCGAACCGATGCCGCCGAGCAGGCCGAATACGGACTGCACGAAGAACGGCGGTTTCACCAGCCCGCGATCTGCGAAATGGGAGAGGTTATAGAGATGGGCGATGTCGTAGCACTCGAACTCGAAGCGCGTGCCGTTGTCGTAGCAGGTCTCGAGTATGTACTCGATGTCCTTGAACGAGTTGCGGAATACCAGGTCACGCGTCGCTTCCAGATGCGGCCTTTCCCAGTCGAACTTGAAGGCCTCGTATTTGGCGACGAGGTGATAGAGCCCGAAATTGATCGACCCCATGTTGAGCGAGGCGACTTCCGGCTTGAACTGGGCGGCGGGGCGCACACGCTCCTCCACCTTCATGTAGGGGCTGCCGCCGGTGGTGATGTTGATGGCGGCATTTGTGCCTTGCTTGATGCGCGGCAGGAAACGCGCGAATGCCTCCGGCGTCTGGTCGGGCTTGCCGGTCTCGGGGTCGCGGGCATGCAGATGCAGGATCGCCGCGCCAGCCTCGGCCGCCGCAATCGCCTCCGAGGCGATCTGGTCCGGCGTGATCGGCAGATAGGGCGACATGGTCGGCGTATGGATCGCCCCCGTCACCGCACAGGTGATGATGACCTTGCCCTTGGCTTGCTGAGCGCCGTGCTTGCGGCTTGTTTCCGTCATCGTCCAAACTCCTGATCCGATTTCTTCTTGTGCGCCGCCAGCGCCATCAGCCGGCGGTCGCGCCAGACCTGCCGTTCGCCGAGTTCTTCCTGCGGCAGGCGCTTGCGGCGCTCGGCCTCGATCGTCTCCATGACCTCGCCGGCCCAGTCGACGCGGCGCAGCATCTGCGGGAAGATGTTGGAATAGATCCTCTGATAGCGCTCCACATAGTCGCGCACACCACCGGGCGCGTTGAGGTCGATGGTTTCGAAGGGACCCATGAACGACCAGCGCAGCGCCAGCCCGTCGCGCAGGCTCGTATCGACGTCCTCGACGCTGGCATAGCCGTCGGCGACGAGCCGGAACGCCTCCTCCAACAGCGCGCCCTGCAAGCGATTCATGATGAAGCCGTCGAGTTCGCGCTTCATCACCAGCGGCGCGTGGCCCGCCTCGACAAGAAAAGCGCGGGTCCTTTCCAACGTTTCGGCGGAGGTCCATGGCGCCGGCACGACTTCCGCGGCGGGGATGAGATAGGGCGGATTGATCGGGTGCACGACGAGGCAGCGATGGCGCCCCTGAAGGTGATCGGTGAACTTCGACGGCAACAGCGCCGAGGTGGAACTGGCGATCACCGCTTGCGGACCGGCAAGGGCGTCGATCCGGGAGAACACGTCACGCTTCACCTCCAGGTTTTCCGGTGTGTTTTCCTGGACGTGGACGGCATCGGCCAGGGCCTCGCCAAGCTCCGCTGCAATGGTGATGCGGCCGAGCACGGCATCCACCGCCTGTCCCCGCAGCAAATCGTTAGCGGCGAGGTCGCCGAGCACGCCGGCGATATAGTCGCGCGCACCGCTGGTCGCGGCAGGCGCCTGGTCCCACATGCGCACATCATGGCCTGCACGAGCGAAGCTGATCGCCCACGCCCGCCCGATGAAACCGCTTCCTACAATTGCTACCTTCGCCATGCTCGCCCTCCTCAGAGTGTCTCGACGTTGCCGTCGACGCCCAGCGACTGGCCGGAAATGTTGACGCCCGCATCGGAAAGCAGGAAAGCCACCATCGCCGCGACATCGTATGGGCTGGTCATACGGCGCAGCGAGATGTTCTGCAGATAGCGTTGCGTCATCTCCTCGTTTGAAATGCCTAATTGCTTTGCCCGGTCGGCAATGACCTTGTCGATGCGCGGCCCTTCGATGATGCCGGGCAAGATGGCATTGACCCTGATCCCATGCGGTCCAAGTTCCTTGGCAAGGCTCTGAGTCAGGCCGACAACGCCGAATTTGGCAGCCGAGTACGGCGTTCGGAACGCGTAGCCATGTCGGCCGGCGGCCGAAGACATCGAGACGATCGAGCCGCCGCCTGCCGACTTGATCAGCGGCACGGCACGCCGCGCGCACAGGAACTGGCCGGTCAGGCAGATATCTATGCAACGCCGCCAGTCTGCCGGATCGATCTCATCGACGCCGCCGGTCGGGCCGGCAATGCCGGCATTGTTGATCAGGGCGTCGAGCCCGCCGAGCTTCTGCTTGACCGTCTCGAACAGCCGGTCGACATCCTCGTCGCGCGAAACGTCGGCTTTGATTGCGGCGGCGAGCGTCATCCTCTCTGGAGCAGCGGCCAGCGCCTCGTCGGAAATATCGCAGATCACGACGCGCGCGCCGAGCCGCGACAGTGTCTCGGCAATGGCAAAGCCGATACCGCCGGCGCCCGCCGTGACCAGCACGCGTTGGCCTTTGAGCCCGGTCAGGAATTCGTCTGCCGATGCCGGTGCGCTTGAGCTCATTGTTCCATCCCTTTCACTCAAATCCGTCTTTCGCGCAGCGCCATGACGGCACCGAGCACCACCAGCCCGAACAGGATCGCCCGCGTCGCGTAAGGCAGCGTCGTGCCGGCGAGCAGCATTTGCAATGCGGTCAGCAGCAGCACCCCGCCCAGCATGCCGAGATAGTGGCCACGCCCGCCGGTGATCAGCGCACCGCCGACCACGACGACGGCGATGGAGGGCAGCAGATAATCGTCGCCCATGCCGAGGCTGGCCTGGCCGGAAAAGCCGGTCAGCATGATGCCGACCAGCGCCGCGCAGACCGCCGACAGCACATAGACGAGGATGAGCGTGCGACCGACCGCGATGCCGGAGAGCTGGGCTGCGCGCAGGCTGTTGCCGATGCCATAGACGCGGCGGCCGAAAGCGGTGCGGCCAAGCAGCAGCACGGCAAAGACGACGAAGGCGATCATGAACAGCACCACCGGGGTGATGGCGAATATTTTGCCGGTCATGAACCAGCGCAGCATCGGCGAGGAGAAGCCGGCCGGCGTGCCTTGCGAGTAGAGCAAAGCGAAACCTTGCAGAATGCCGTTGGTGGCCAGCGTCATGACGATCGGGGAGATACCGAGAAAGACGATGCCGATGCCGTTGGCGACACCTATCAGGCAAGCGACAACGAGCACCGCAGGTAGCGCATAGGAAAGTGCAGCATCCGACCCGTTGACCATACCGGCAAGCAGGATTCCCGACAGCCCGATCGTCCACGGCACTGAGAGGTCAAGCCCGCCGGTAAGAATCACGCTGCCCTGCCCAAGCGCCAGGATGGCAAGGAAGCTCGACAGCACGAAAAGCGAGTTCCAATAGGTGAAATTGATGATTGCCCGTCCGAGCCAGATCTGGGTGACGATGACGACGATGGCAAGACAGACATAGGCCGGCAGCGCATAGCGCAGCGTCTCGGCGTTACGGACATGGAAGGCAGGCTGCGGCGCCTGCTGGTCGCCGGCGCTGCCCCGCGCAATTCGCAGCCGCCGGTCGGTGCGATCGATCTGCGAGGGCAGCATTCCGGCGCGCCACGCGGCCAGCCGAGCTCGCAGGCCACGCAGTTGGCGGGCAAGCACGGAGCCATGCGACAGCGAGCCGGCAAGCACGGCAAGGATCAGGATCGTGCCCTCGGCGATCGTCGAATAGTAGGCCGAGACGTTGAGCACGAGCAGGATGTTGACGACCATCATGAGGATGTAGGCGCCGAAGACGGTGCCGACCGGCCCACCTTGGCCGCCGCCCAGCCTTGTACCGCCGACCACGACCGCCGCGAACATCGACAGCAACAACGGGTTGCCGACCAGCGGATCACCGCTGCCGGTCTGGGCGCTGATGAAAACGCCGGCAAGCCCATAGCAGCCGCCGGCGATGACATAGACCAGGAAGCGTACGAGAACGACGCGCACACCGACCGCGGCGGCGGCATCCGGATCACTGCCGAGCGCATAGAGAGCTGTCCCGAAGCGTGTGCCTTTGAGCCAGAACCAGCCGAGCAGGACGACACCGATGACCACCAGCGGCATCGGTAACCAGCCGGCAATAGCATCGCCGAGATAGAAGGCGCCAAGATCGGGCGAGACGAAGCCGCCCGGCTTGTCCATGACCAGCAGCGTTACTCCCTGCAGGATGAACATGGTCGACAGCGTGACGACGATAGGCTGCATGCGCAGGACGGCAATGAAGAAGCCGTTGAAGGCGCCGACCAGCATGCCGACCCCAATTCCGGCCAAAGTCCACCACGCGACACTCGTGCCGGTCGCCATCGGATCCATGCCGTTTGCCAGGACGACATTGACCAGAGAGATCGCCGCGCCGGCGGACAGGTCGAAACCGCCCGACAGGATGACCAGGGTCTGGCCGATCGCCGCCAGTGCCGAAGTGGCGCCGCCGCTCGACAGGAAGGAAATGTCGAAATAAGTGAGCCGCCCGGCACTGACCAGATCGACGATCAGCAGGAGCAGGGCAAAGACGATCGCCGCGACGATTGCGCCGCGATGCCGCGCGAGGAGCCGCGACAATACCGCCGTCGGTGCCGCGTCGGCCAAGCTCGTCACACTCATTCCGCCGCCTCCCGGACCAACTCGCCATGGCCAAGCGCCGGCCGCATGATCGCTCCTTCGGTGATCTCGCCGCCGACAAGCTCCGCCACCAGATGGCCGTCATAGAGGACGAGCACCCGGTCGCATTGATGGACCAGTTCGGGAATTTCGGTTGAATGCAGGAGGATCGAGCCGCCGGCCGCCACATAGTCGCGCATCATCACGTAGAGCTCGTGCTTGGTGCCGACATCGATGCCGCGGGTCGGATCGAAGAGCAGCAGGATCCGGCTTTCGGCGACGAGCCATTTGGCAATGGCTATCTTCTGCTGGTTGCCGCCCGAGAACGCCCCTGCCCTCGTCCATAGTGCACTGCGGTCGACCTCCACGGTCGAGAAGGCGGACTGTACGGCCTTTGCCTCTTCGTCTGTTCTGATCAGGCCAAACCGGGTGAAGCGTGCGACGACCGGCAGCGATGCATTCTGCCGACCAGAGAGCTTCAGGAACAGGCCCTCGGTCTTGCGGTCCTCCGGCACCAGCCCGATTGCCATGTTGGGCTTGAGCGCATCGGCGGGCGAGCCGAGCCACACTTGGCGCCCGTCGACCAGGATGTGGCCGCGCTCGATCTCGGACATGCCGAAACAGGCGAGGAACAGGTCGAGCTGACCCATACCTTGGAGCCCGGCAATGCCGAGGATCTCGCCCTTGCGCAGATCGAAACCGACGCCGTCGAGCTTCCTCCCGGCTTTGAGCTCGCGCACGCCGAGCACCGCAGGACCGAAGGCGGCCTCGGTTTCTGGCTTCGGCGGGAAGGTCTGGGCGATGCTGCGGCCGATGATCTTTTCGATCACCTCACCATCCGAAACATCGGCAACCGGCGCGGTCACGATGTGGCGGCCGTTCCTGAGAATGGTCAGCGTGTCGCAGAAAGCCCGCACCTCGCGCATGCGATGGGTGATGAACACGACCGTGGTGCCGGCCGCCTTCAACTGCGCGATGATGGCGCCCAGCCACTCGACATCGCCACCCGACAGCGTCGAAGTCGGCTCGTCGAGCAGAAGGATGCGCGGCTTGCGATAGAGCGCGCGCGCGATTTCGATCTTCTGGCGGACGGCGAGATCGAGCGTCGCTACCTCGGCATCGAGATCGACCGTGAACCCCAGATCGGAGATGTGCTTGCGGACTGCCTTGCGCGCGCTCAACCGCCTGATCAGGCCGATCGGGCCGACGGGCGCGTATGGCAGCAACATGTTATCCAGAACGCTGAGGTCGCGTACCAGGGTCATTTCCTGAAAGGCTGTCTGCACACCTTTGGCGTGCGCGGCGCGCGGCGAACCGAGTGGCGCCGGTTCGCCAAACACGGTGATTTGCCCGTCGTCGGGCCGAACCAGTCCCGACAGCAGCTTGACAAGCGTAGACTTGCCCGCACCGTTCTCGCCAAGCAAGGCATGCACGCTGCCGGAAGCGATCTCGAAGGATACGTCATCGAGGGCGACTGTCGCGCCAAACGCCTTGCGGACGCCCTCTATGCCGACAGCTGTCGAATGCGCTGACATCATGATCCCAGTCCCGGCCTGCATGAAGGCGCGTGTGTGGAGTGCTTCGAAAGCACCCCACGCCACTTCGGAGGGCCTACTGCTCGGGCTGGCCTACAAGGGCGGCCGCGAGACCGATTTCGGGTGTCTGATCGGAGAAGATCGAGGCGAACCAGCCTGGGTTCGAGACCAGCGATGGTTTGAACGCGTTGCAACCAGCCTTCATCTCCGCCCAGGTGCCTTCGTCGCAAAGCTTTATCGTCTCGTTGGTGACGACAGGCAGCGGCAGGATCGTTTTCTTGGCAACGTCCTTGCCTTCAAGCGCCTCGACGGCAAGCTTGAGAGCGAGTGCCCCGGAATAAGGCGGCGAGGCGTAGGAAATGCGCGAGGCGCCGAGCGGCGCATAGGGAGACGTCGCGCCCTCGACCTCCGTGCCCTCCGGCAGCATCTGGATACGCCCGCCATTGGAACCCTCGCCGGCGCAAGGCAGGAGTTCGCTGGTCTTCTTGCCAGCCTCGAGCTGCATGGAATTGGCGGTGAAGCAGCCGACCTGCATCCAAAGCCCGTTGATGTCGTCCCAACTGCGCGTCGCCAATATCTTGGAAAGTTCGGTACGGGCCACCGCCTGGCTCCACATGCCGACAGCCTCGCCGACGATCTTGATGTCGGGATGCTTGGCAAACACCTCCTTCGCGGCCTTGGTGCGCAGATCATCGACCGAGGTGCCGGGAACGCCGGTCACCGCGATGATGTTGCCCTTGCCATTGAGCTTCTTGACCAGCCACTCCGCCGTTACGCGGCCAGCCTCTTCCTGGTCGATATGGACGTTGTAGGCGCAAGGCTCCGTGATCTCGGCATCATAGGCAAACACCTTCACGCCCTTATCGCAGGCGTTCTTCACCACCTGGTTGAGCGCGGTCGGCGAGATCGGGAAAATCACGATGGCTTCAGCGCCGGCCTGGACCATGGCATTGATCTGCTGGATCTGGCGCTGTGCGTTCGGCCCCGCGACCTGGACCTGGAGGTCCACCTTGTCGGCCATGCTCTTGTGCGACGCCATCGCCTTGACCATGTTGGCGGCCTCGGCCTGCCAATCATTGCCGATGAAGCTCATGCTGAGAAATATCTTGTGCTTTCCGGCCGCTTCGGCGGCGGACATCCCAAAAGCGCAAACAGCCATGCCGGCAAGCAGCGCAAGCCGCCGGGCCTTCGATCCGATACCCATACGAAACTCCTCCCAGTTCAGACGACCGAATGCCTCCCAAGGATACAAACGTACGCCTTGTCATTCGATGCGGCTGACCGTATCATGATTTGATCAAAGATCAATGATGAAATAGCCGAGAAGCAAAAAGGCCAGACACGCGGGCGCTTGACGCGGCAATTCGAACCTTGCATTCCGGGCACAGGCGCCGGGGGTGACAAGAGCGTCGCCCGAATGGGGGAAGGTTGGCAGAAATGGCTGGGGCGGCATTCAGGAAGGCAGGCGTCGAAATCACGCCGCTGTCCAGGGAAACCCTGCAGGACAGGGTTTACCGGCACGTTACCGAGTTGATCCTCGACGGCAGCATCGTTCCAGGTGAGATGGTAACGGTGCAGAGCCTCGCCGATGCTTTCGGCGTCAGCCCGATGCCGGTTCGCGAGGCACTGCGGCGTCTGAGCGCCGCCAACGCCCTGATGGTGGTTTCCGGCCGTTCGATCGGCATCCCGGCATTAAGCCGTGCGCGGCTTATCGATCTCAGGAACGTCAGGTTCGAGATCGAGGCGATCGCCGCCGCATGGGCCGCAGAACGCATTGACGATCGCGGCGTGATGCTGCTGGGCCAGCATCTGGAGGCACTCGAGCAGGCCAATGCCGCCGGCGACGTCAAATCCTATCTCAGGGCCAATTACGCGTTTCACTTTTCCATCTACCGGGTCGCGGGCTCGGAAAACATGCTCAGCATCATCGAGAACCTGTGGCTGCAGATCAGCCCCTATTTCAACATGCTGCACGATTCTGGAAACTATTCGACCGCCAACCAGCACCATCAGCAGATGTTTGCAGCGCTGCGAGACCGCAATGCGGAAGCGGTCCGGGCGGCGGTTCGCGCCGACATCGACGCGGCCTTCACAGTGCTGATCAAACTGCTGAAGTAACATTCCTCGAAGTCGCTCCGGTACAGCGGCGAGCCGCCGCTAGGCACGAATATGTCCGTCTGAGGCATAGCGGCCGCCGGCCAGATCGGCTTTTGCGCCCACTCACTTCCATCCAGGTGATAATCCTGACTGCACGGCTTTCGAACCGCTCGATTTCCTCGCGAGTCTTGGGGGACGGCGTTCAGATAGTCGATGAGGATGTTGGTGTCGAAAATCGCGCCTACCATTCGCGGCGCACTGTCTCCTGATGAGCCAGCCCATCAACCTTGCGCTTACCCCACAGGCCGAAGCCATCCTCGACCTGTTCGCGATGATGGCGGTCGAGATAATCGTCTATTGCTGCTCGGATCAGGGCCGCACGGGATTGGCGCGCCCGTTTGGCAAGACTGTCGAGGGCTTCAACCTGGGCATAGTTCAAGTCGATAAGGGCTCGCATCGCACACTCCAATGATATGCCTCGCAAGCTGATGACTACCATGCGCGGCCGGCTCTACACGCACATGGCTGGCGCGCTCGATCTCGGCAGCCTGGATAAGACGGTTCCCGATTTTACCGATGCGCCTCCTTTTCCTGGCTGTTCTGTTCCTCACCACCGTCCGTGCGGTTGATTGTCACCGTGCACGTGATCAGGGTATTCCAGTCCGGTCCGTGTTCAATGACGTTATGAAGCTCGGAAATCTCTTCTAGAAAATGCTCAATCGCAATGGGGCCGTTCTGGTGGGCGTAGACTAGAACCACCTTCCAGCGCTTGTCACCATGAAGCGTAACGACGTTACTCATGTCGAGTGTCTCCTGGGTCACGAACAAAATCCCGCCGGATGCCCGCGGGGCCAATGGCTTGACCACAGCTCATATAGCACGCGTCGAATGCAAACCTCAGTGGAACGACGCCGCGAAAGTCTGGGCAACAATCGCCGGCGCGGCGCTCAATTTTCGCCAAGCAACCTCGCACCAGCCTCAGGCGGCGGATCGCGACCGACAACGTGACGCAGAAGGAAACGCCAAGGTCACGCAGATCGTCATTGCTCGCCCGACGATGCGCATACGCCGGCCTTGACGATTGCCAGACGGGCGCCACATGGGGCCACATGAAACGCGTCAGGATTGACAACCCAAGCATTTCATCCATTGCCCGGTGTGCGGGCAGAATTTCGACGCGCACGACTTCTGACAGATGCCTCACCACGCCGAGCCGCTGCATCAGCCGCTAACAGTCGAGCGGTAGCTGTTTTACGCGCGCTAAAGAGGTGGACCAATGGCCAGACCGATCATCCACTTTGAAATAATTGGGCGCAATCCAGCGAATCTGCGGCGCTTTTACGCGCAACTCTTCGGATGGGAATTCGAGGTCGGCGGAGCGGTGTCGCCGCTTGTTTCCGACGCAGGCGACTATGGCTTCCTCGCCCCGCCCGGGGCTCAACCGGTGGCAGGGGGTGTTGGAGGCGGGAGGAATTTTGATCCACACACCATCATTTACGTCAGCGTAAGCGATATCGAGACATACCTGGCCAAAGCAGAGCAGTTGGGCGGGTCACGAGTTCTTGGGCCGGAACGCTCGCCCGGCACCCCGCTGACGATTGGCCAGTTCCGAGATCCGGAGGGTACCCTCGTCGGTCTGGCACAAATTGACGAAAACACCTGATCTCTTCAACAATCGATCCGGTGGCAGCACGGCGGCCAACTCGTGCGAGGGGCCATCGAACTCACCTGTTTCTGCCGAGCGAGGATGCGTTCACTTGCTTTATCGACCCACGGGTGCATGAAGGCGAGGCGTTTGCAGGCGATAATCGAAACTCTCGAGCGGCTGACCCGGACTATTGACGATTGCTATCCGGGCCAGCGCTCCCAAGATCAGCTCAGTCGTAGACCTTGATGATCTTGCGCGTGCTCGGATCCACCAGAACGGTCCGGTTGTCGACCACCACATAACGGTATTTGACGTTCGGCACTTCATGAAGCTCGACTGTATCCGGCAGAGGCGAGCCGATATTGAGCTCCACTCCAGGAATTTTCACCGAAGCGAGCGGCTGCTTCTTCACGTATTCCTTGATGACGGTTTCCTGCTGCGGTTCGATGATCACATCCTGGGCGGCAGCAGCACCAATGCCGGCCAACAACAGAAATCCCGCAGCTGCGGTGGAAAGATGCATTCTCATTAGCCGTCTCCTTGTTGAGATTTTGCTTGGACGCAGCTTCATCCCGCCAAGCCCACCTCAACGCGGGCCAACCAACGAATGTTCCTCGACGGGGGTTAAACGACTAGACCGTAAGACTTAAGTCTGACCCGCCTGCGCAATGGTCCGTGCACAGGACGCGGCGGGAACAACCGTAGCCATTGCTTGTTGGTAGCGTCATCTCCGGAGGAGATTCGGCGCGTAAAAAGTCCCTTCATGCGCTGATAGGGTCCGCCGGCCATTGCTGGAGTTGGCAGGCGGACCCTTAGTTCCCAAGAAGCCCCGGATTGTCGTCGAGGCCTAGCAGCGAAGCGTTTAGCCACGAGGAAACGCCAAAGCCCGCCGCCTGTTGGGCGCGGTCGGACCGATCAAGCGCTGAATGCACCTCGTCGAGCAGCGTGATCTTCACCGTCGGCTTGCAGCGGCTGCAATCGAACTTCAGCTTTAGGGGATCGACGCCAAACTGCACTCTGCCTTCACAAGCATGTTGTGCCGGGTCGCCTTGCCCAGCGTGTCGATCGGATCGTGCGCCATGAGAACAAAAAAGGAACATTTTCCTTGATCGTCAAGGCCGGCTGTGGAATCTTTCGACGGATCTGAGCCGAGGAACTACCCATGAGCGATGAACTGATCCGCCTTCCAGGTGCCTTCGAGCCAGTCACACGCCCGGGCATTCAGCATCACCGATGCGAACACCCCGACTGCGGCAAGGATGCAGGATGGGGTTTCGCCAAACCTAAGCAGGCGTCGCATTGGTTTTGTTTCGCGCATCGCGCTGAGGGCGAAGCATTTCTCTAAGGAGCGGATGATCAGAGCGCCGAAACGACCGGCGCAGGAAAGCGCGTCAACACTCTACGCCACGATTGCTGGCTGCCCGTCGTCACGGCGCATATACGACGTTCCGTTAGCCGCCGACCGCGTTCCTATCCACGACAATCGCGTGGTGATACATTCGCTCGATTTGGCGAATGTTTTTGTCGTCAAACTCACCGGGAAACCGGGGAGGTGGTCATGAGAATTATTACCACTCTAACATGTGTCGCGTTGCTTGCAGGTTGCGCAACGGCGGGCCCCCCAGGGCCCCAAGGGCCTGTCGGTCCACAAGGTCTGCCCGGCAAGCAGGGACCTAAAGGTGCAATGGGGGCTGAGGGTCCAGCGGGGAAGGACGGCGTCAGCGGTTGGGAAATTGCCCACTATGCAAGTGCGAGTGATACAAGCCCAGACAAATCCGCACAGGCTTGGTGTCCCAAGCCAAAAGTCGTGATAGGTGGCGGTGCCAGCGCGTCAAATTCAAATGCTCTAATTTCTAGGAGCTTGCCGGTTACTTCCCCAGCTCCGGGGTGGGTAGCACAAGCGCATGTAGCCACTACGCTCCCAACAGCTTGGACGCTGACAGCATATGCCATTTGCGCGCTTGTCAAATAGTCGGCGCTTGGCCGGGCCGGTGAACTTTGCGTTGTCGCGCCTCCGAAGGTGAAAACCTAGCGAGTTGCGTACCCGTGAGCGCGACAGGCGCGTCCCGGTGCTTAGGATCGGATCAATCTACCTGATCTGGTGGTCGAGCAAGCAACACCCCCACGACAATTAGCTGGCTTTCTAGCTGGCAGCGATGTCTACCCCCTGAGGGAGAAGCGCTTTCTAGGGAGGAAGCATGCGAGGCAAGCGTCGCACCGCTATGGTGGCGGGGGTTCTTGGGTCGTTCTTTGGGTTTTTTCTGTTGATGCTAGTCCTGCAGACCGTAGGCAGATTGCCCCCTGAGGTTGAGCTTTTCGGGAAATTGACATCCGCCGTCCGCGATAGGGCTTGGCTGACTCGGTGGTGCTCGTAACGCTCGTTGAGCGGGGCGTGGTGGCGGTGGTGGTCATGGGGATCTCCCATATTTATGGTCAGTTTTGAGATAAAAGAGCTGTACGAAGTTCCTAATCTTGCCCTTTCGTGGGAGGGCTGGGTGGTGTCGGAAACAGGGGAGCAGGAATACTATCGGCAGCTTGGCGGCATGAATAAATCTTAAGAAATGCATTCCGAGATAAGTTTCTGGATGCGAAGCTAACGACAATCTTCAATTTGGTTCGTATAGAAACACGTATTGTGGAAGCGTGGTTGAGAAATCCATTTGCTTCGGGCTGGTGAAACTTTGGGCAGGGGTAGAAAATGACTCTGATCGATAGACACACTGAAGCTGCAGCTGGCAACCGATACATTGTGATGAGGACCAAGTATGACCGTGAGGCGCGTACGAAGGGGCCCTCTTATTCCTATTCAGATCGTCCATCAGATCGACTGGGCGCAGGGGTCGGGGAGCCAAGAGCACGCAGCCTGGAATCCATAACCGGCATGCTTGATCGCATCGGCTGCGGCTATCTCGTGCTGAACCGCGAGAGGAAGGTGGTCGAATGGAACGCTGCCGCTCAAACCACGCTGGAGCGCCAGGGCGAAGTGGCAGATACGGCCAGCGGGCTTTCCGTGGCCTTGAGGCGGCTGATCGCGAATGTTCCGGCCCATTTCCTGCCGGGCTCGTTATCTTGGGTGGTGATCCGCAGCGGCGGCGACAGGCCGGTGATATTGGACGAGAACGGGTTTATCGCTCCTGACGGAACGAGCATTGTGGCGTTGCTGGACCGCGAGAACAGGTCGGGGCCAAATCCTCAGACACTGCAAAAGATGTTTGGCTTGACGAGCGCGGAAACGCACCTCGCGTTGCGTTTGGCTCGGGGCGATGCACCTTTGGAAATTGCCCGCAGTTGGCGCCTCAGCCGCACCACGATCCGCTCCCAGCTTGCCTCGCTGTTCGCCAAGACCGAAACGAAACGTCAGGCGGAACTGGTGGCTCTTCTTGGGCGCATTTCAGTCTTGCCATAAGGGCGTCGTTTGGATCCATCTCAGCAACCAGCCAGTCCCGAAACGCTTTTGACTTCATGGGGCGTTCGCGGTGTCCCCTAACAAGCGAGAAGTTCGCAAACCCCGGATCCCAGTTGGCTCCCGGAGGGTACAGCCTATCTCCCGTTCGGGGCACCTTGGGAACTGGACCCGCATCCTTGGCCAGACCGAATTTGGTGTCCCCCATGTTTATCCATAGGCCCGCACCTAAGTCGATGGCGCATATTCGCCAAAGCGAAACAACGTGGTTTAAGGCCTCAAGGGGTACTTCTGGGAGGGAGGCCATGCGTCGAAAAGAACGCACCATTTTTTTGGCGGGAGGTTTGGGTCAGCCTTTGGATTTATCCTGCTGACGCTGATCCTGCAAATGGTCAGTTCCCTTGACTAGGTGCTTGACGGCCGCCGGAGTCGCACCAGAATCCGGGGATGGATGAAAACTACAAATATGGCGAGCGCAGCTGCCTGCAGCTCGTGCGCAGGGCGATCGAGCTGACCTGCCCGGCCGGCGTGTTGCCGAGCGAGGATGCCGTGTGGCTGCTTTACGGGCCTGAGCCGGTGCATGAGGGCGAGGCGCTTGCAAAGGCGATCATCGAAACGGTCGAGAGATTAACCGCGTGGCGAATTGACCGGGCGCGCTGATCAAGGCCGAATTAGCACTCCCGAGCCGTACAGTTGCACACCAAGGCGATCGTTCTTCCGCCACCGGACCACCGCCTGATAGGTGGCTCCCTCCTCAGGGATGAACAGCACAAAACGATCCGGGACCAAGGCATCAGCAGCGACCCGCAGTTCGGCGCCTCTCTCATGCTGGTTGCAGATCGAGCAGCTTATATCCATGTCCCGACGCCCAGTGCTTATGGTCGCGTCCTTCAGCACAGGCGTTCTCTCCATAGATGCAGTCCTTGTCGTGGCGGATTAGCCATGTGGTTCACCGCCGAAACCTTACAGCGAAGCGCTGCGTATATATTTGTGCTCGCCGCGGAGGTGCTTGGGGCGCCGCTTGACCTCCTCCGGCTTTACCCACTGCGTCGCCGGTCGCTTCTTGATGCCCTGCGGAGGCGGGCCGGCATGGTCCTGGACCCGCTTCCACAGCCGTTCCTTCATGTCGCGACCCAGGCTGATGAAGGCTGACCCGACATATTTTCGGGTGCCCGGTTGCGCCAGCAAGGCAAATGCAGCCTTGCCAGGCTCGCTCGACACCCATCAGTTCATATTCCTGGACCGTGAAGCTCTTCGTCTTCAACCAGTTCGATGTCGGGCCGCTCCGATATGGGCTGTCCGCGAGCTTGGAAACGATCCCCTCGATCCCCGCCTGGTCGACGAGATAGAAGATCGCCTTCGGATCGCCGGGTATCGACTCACTGAACTGGATGCGGATGTTCGGCTTGATGATGCCGAACAGGATCTCGCGGCGGGCTTTGCAGCCGATATCCGTAGCCGTCGAGATGCATGATGTCGCAGGCGCCGAGGATCATGGCGTAGGGATCGCTGTGGACCGCCTTCTGCAGCGCGTCGAAGTCGGGCAGGCCGGCTGCGTTGGTGACCACCGCCTCGCCCTCGAAGATCGCGTTCTTGACGTCGAGCTCGCGTGCCGCTTCGACAAGGCCGGTGTATTTGCTCGTCCAGTCCGCGCCGCTTTTGGTGAAGGCACGAATATCGTCGGGGCTGTTGATGACGATCTGCGTGCGGTAGCCGTCGAGCTTGATCTCGTGAATCCAGTGCTCGCCCTCGGGTGGCTTTGGGACCAGCTTGGGCTCCATCGGCGGGATGAACTCGAGACGGCCGCCGCCGGTACTTACAATTTTACGCACCCAGTGAATACTAGGTACAAAGCTTATATTAGCTAGAGTGAACGGAACGTGATTCCGCGCGGCCTGCTTGCACATTGGTGCGGGTTGTATGGATTGATGAGAACGGTAATTTGCGATCCCGCCTTGGCCGTGCACACAGGCACTAACCAGGGGCTGGTTTCGACACGGTAGACGGTGCCATCAAACTCGTATTTGAGCAGGTAGCGATCGGGGCCGTCACCGCCTTCAATACGATCCAAAACTTCAGCGGCGCACCGCACCCAGTCTTTTGTATGCTCACGCAGCCATCTGCTGTGAATGAACACAAACGCAAAGAATATTCCGCCGCAAATCAGGCACGCTAGCAAAAAGCTTGGATCGAAGTTGCTCACTTTGGCTTGTGCCGCGTTTTCAAATCAAAGGGGTATGCGGAAAGGCGAGCACCGCTGAAAGACCGATTCCTGCAACAACAATCAGCGCGACGAGGCCGGACCACCGGGACCGGGGCTGTTTTGGGTTATCGGATGGCCCGCACCGCTGAGAGGATCAATTCGTCGTGATCGAACACTGAACTACTTGACCCGTTGCCTTGTCACGAACCTTTTTCGAAAACACGCGATGAAGGCCGATTGCGCGTGATTTAGCTTCACTGCTCGCAACGTAATCGGGAGTGCCGACATGCATTTGCCAGCGAATGTCTCTGGGGGGGACAGGTTTCCACGTGACTTTTGATCCATAGGCCGCTTCGCCCGGACCTGTGCTATCGAACCGGCAGTCGATGGCTGCGGGCATCATGCCTTTCTTCCCCATTGCGGTGTTAATCGCGTCAAAATTTGACTTCGTAAGCCATCGATCCGCACCGCTAGTTGAAACTGTAGTGCACCCTGCCAGAGATATGCTCGATATCAAAAGCCAATGGCCAATTGTTTCATACCCGTCCCCCACAACTGAAAGTAGTCGGTTAGATAGGACGCCGGCGCGAAACAGGGCAAGGCCCTTCCTTCCTATTCTTCCCGAAATGTGTAGCGAAGGGGAGGTGGAACCATGGTCGCGGCGAGTGTTCCGCCGGACAACAAAAAAGTCCCGCCGCTCTTGCCCGGACGGCGGGACCCGATCAAGCGACTTGCACCAAGCTTAGGGAGTTCGGGGTTGCTCTGGTGCGCGCGATCATCTCAATTTTAGGCGCATGAGCTGTAACGCGTCCACCAACTGGCGGTTTTAGTTCAGCGCCGGCGTCCGTCCCGGCCTGAAACCCTTCAGCGCCGCGGCGATGCCCATCATCACTGATTGCTCCGGGTGATCGAGAACGCGCAGGGTGCCCGGCTCGTCGCCACCAACGCCGCAGATCGGCAGGGCCTGATAATCGCCCTCGAAAGGCTCCGTGTCACCATTCGCGAAGAAGTCGTATTGCCTCGACTTCGCGCAAGACCGGTTCGGACCGATGTCCCAACGGTGGCAGGATGATGAAGCTGTCGACCTCATCGCCTGCCAGCACGCCCGAAACATCGATGCCAGAACGCATCCCAGATTCCCCGAATGATGGTCCATTTTCGTAGATTATCAGATGGCCAAGTCAAGCCAGGGCGAAGGCAAAATCGCCGCACCTTTCGGTGCGTCAATACCCCCTTCTTGCGATGGAATTCCCCAGGCGGTCTGGCAAGCTCGGTCCGAAAAGGAGTTCGCCATGACGTGTCTCACCTGCAGTCTTGCCGCCGATACTAATGGAACGTGGCGGGTCGTCTTCTTGCCTGAAGAGTTGCATCTCTATGTCGAATTCGGCCCCAAGTCAGTTCAGATCCGGTCGACTGGATGAGTGTGGACGACTTCCTTGTGAGACGCCCGAAAGGCGCGCTTCACGAAAGGCCGCTCGACCAGTTAGTCTCGATCCTTTGCCACGCAATGAGGGATCAATAAACGCAGAAAGAGGCCGGCCTTTTCAGCTGCAGCGCGCCCAGCCCGACGGCGGAGAAGCCTATTGCAGAGCCGGGGGAATGGCTACCCACAGAAGCAGTGCAACCCCGATCCCATAGGGCACCAGCACGACCGCCAGCGCTACCCAAAAGCCGAGGTCCCCCAGGACTGCCATTTCACTGCGAAGCTGTTCCATCGCGTGTTTCCAAGGAGGGTTTGTCTTCAGCGCTCAGCCGCTGCTCCCGGAGCCGAGCGGTCTTTGCGTCTCGGGCCGCGCGTTCAACATCGATTAATGACCGTGCAGCATCTGACGTGCGCTGCTGTCTCTCATCTCTCTGGGTCCAAGTGGCCAAGCGGCGTTCTCCTATGCGTGGCCTGATCTAGGTGGATACTGCTGATCGAACCATCGTCACAGGCGAGTGTTCCACCCCAGACAACAAAAAGCCCGCCGACCGAAGCCGACGGGCCAGTGTGACCCGACAGCTGAACACAATTGCTGTCTGGCCGGAGTACAAGGTTCCAACACCCGAAAGGGCCGAAAGTTCCGAGATGCTAATATACTGGTTCGCGGCTAGCCCGGAATTCCGGACCCAAACCGTGGAACCTTTCAAACGCGCATGACTTTTGCCTTCTTGTGGAAGGAGATACGAAATGAGCCTTGACATAGGAAAGGTCGCCATAGCCTTGCTTGGCCTGCTTGCCTACAAGAACAGGGACAAAATCGGCGAGTTGATCGCTGGCAGGAAATCGACAGACCCCAACGCTAGCGCGGGCTCCCCCGGCGGCTTCGGCGACATCCTGGACCGTCTCAGAAATGTGGGTGCGGGCGATCAGGTGGATTCTTGGATAGGAAAGGGATCCAACCGACCCGTTCAGCGCGAACAGGTTGAGAAAGCAATCGATCCGCAAACGTTGGACGATCTGGCCGAGCAAACCGGATTGTCTCATGACGAGCTTCTCGACCGGCTCACACGAGAACTCCCCGATGCAGTGGACAAGCTCACTCCCGACGGCCAGTTGCCAGCGAGCAAAGGTCCAAATCTCCTGGACGAAGTCCCAACGACTGCTCGTACTTAGCGCCACCTCGCCACGAGAGGTCAGGTCATCCCGCGTCGCTATCGCTCGCAACCAGGCGGTACGGGAAATGATTGCGAATGTGGTCGCTAAGTAGACTGCTCAGAACACTGGCGCGCTCGCCCTTAAGTCGGGTCGCTCCAGGCGCTCCACGACTGGGCGCGAGACGATATTGGAGCCGATATCGGCAATCGCCTCCTCGAGCGTACGCGCAGCTTCAGCTCAAATCGAGTGTCATGTGAGCTGGCCCGAGCACCCTGTTGGGCAAGCCTAACGTCCCGACCGATAGTTTCGGTCCTTGGCGGGCGCCCAGCTCGCCGCGTTGTGAGGCGGCTATTTCCCGATTTGGCACAATCGGATTGGCATCAGAGTTGCCTAGCAAGACTCGCTGGCGTTTAGCCGCAGCAACGCAGGAGATGAAAAATGGGTTTGGCCCAGGATTTGTCTGACGTTACGCTCACGTTCGAATGTCCGAATTGCTCGCATCCGATGGTAAGGAAGGGCTCTGCGATAAGAACGATCGCGCACTTTATATGCGACGGGTGCAAAGCCAAGGTGCGGCTCACCTATCCGCAGAAGCTAGCAATTTTCGAACGGCACAACGGATTGGCCAGGCAGCCGCGAAAGCGCGCGCGCAGAGACCGTACGCTACCCACCGGGGCTCGATTGCTGCAGACAAAATGACTCAGAAACGGGCAAAGTTAAGCTACAGACCTCACTCGCGCCACGATTTACGCCGATCCGGTGGGCGATATTTATACGACCTGTTCCGATGCGTTGTGGTCAGCTCAGGACGAATCCCGCCAATAGGACCGTAAGGAGCAGTGTCAGTGGGACGGCCAGGAGACAGCACAGTTCAAAAGTGTTGTCTTGGCGCCCGTCCATCGTGCTGATCCCGCTTTTGTGCTTTGTCATGTGACAGCAACGGGCAGTGGCAGCCGGCGGTTCCATACCTGTCGGTTCATGAATCGCTTGCCCCGCGTATATTAGCAATACCTTGACTACTACCAAGGCCGCTCCACCCTCATTCCATGGCGCGGATCAGCATAGGAGATGAGGTGGCACTAACCGCTACAGTTCGGCGTCGGGTTTTGAAGGATCGCATAAGCGTCTCTATCCCGGGCTACAAATTCCCTCATTCCATCAAGGACAGCACCTCGAAGCTAAAGCGAGGCCAGCAAATCGAGCTTAAAGGAGAAAGTTACCCGGATTGATGAGGAGAAAGTGACGATCGATCTGGGACCGCTGGTGACAGTTGATCTGGACAATGTCCGCCTGGTGGAGAAATACCGTCCACAGCAGCGCAGAACGCACCTACACGACAAGACAGGCTAGGCCTGTTCGTCATCGACTGGCCCTTGCGTCCTTCATTCGCATGCTTCGCTTCAATTAGCGTGAGCTAATATTTCGATAGCCGGCGCTGCCCCTCTAACCCCGCCGGTCAGGCCCGGCATCTTGCTGACAGCCCCGCCGGGTGGGTGCCGGGCCGCACCGTTCCTCTAGCACGCAGCGTTTTGTCGAGCGTGGAGGCCGTGTTTGGGCCCCTATGTGCCTCGCCCATCCACGAGCTGCCAAAAGCCACCATTGCCGCAGGACAGCGCTCATGCGCTGACCAGGGCCGCAGGCCATTGCTGGATCTGGCACGCGGACCCTTGTTTGTGCACGCTTCAGATCGAAAGCGGGTAAGCTCAGGATCACTCGTCCGGCCAGAAATCCTGAACCGAGCTATGGGCGAATGTGGCTGCGATGGCCACGAAAGATACTTGACGCGCAGCCTTCTCACGCCAGGTTTGAACCAATGGATCACCGGCTGCATCTTTAGGGCGTCTAGCCGTGGCACAGAAGGCGATTCCGCGGCTCCCCGACGAAAGTAGTTGCCAGCGTTGCCGTTGATCCAAGGCTGAAGGGGGACCAGGATGGCTGACGGCTACAGCAAGCCGGATTTCCGAGATCGCACCCACGTATCGGCGCACGAAATCCATGAGGTGAAATATTTCGCCGAGCAGAATGGCCTGACGCCAGACCAGGTTCGGCAGCTCATCAGGACCCACGGCAATGACCCGAGCCCGCTGAGGGAAGCTGCCAAGGCGCAGATGGCGCGTGGGCTTCGGAGGGCAAGCTTGCGCGCCGCGTCCAGCTTTTCCACTGCAAATTTCGCCAGTTCTCAAAATTTTTCCTCCATTTTGCGCGACTCAATTAGCATCTACTGATGGAACGGGGTCACGCCGTGCGAAGAGTCACGAATGGGTTTTGGGAAGTCTATGATATAGACGACGACGAGGTTGTCTTCATAGACGGGGTAGCTCTGACAAATTTGCAGGGAGAAGAGGCACTCGACGCCCTGGAGCTGCTAAAGGGCGGATTCCTGATCCCGAGCAAGCGAAAGTATTCCCGATTCTGACCTGGCGGTGAACTGCTGTCCGACAAGGTGCGGCATGGAATTATCGCCCATTGCAGATGCGCGACAATTCCTGCCGGCGCTCAAGTGCCAAGGCGCACCTTAGATACGCGATATTCTTGCGCAGAGATCAGGCCGGGCGGAGCCGGCCCTCGTCGGAGGTCGCGACACCCAACACCGCTCGAATGCATTCTAACGCTGCTAGGAGGGGCACGCCTGAGCTTCACCGAGCCAAGTCTTGCTAAAGTTCTGCTAGTCATTTCAGGGGACTTGGAAGCCATGCTATTGCCCTGTGGACGTTGCGACACAGCAGCGATTGGGGCACATTCCAGGCCATGTGCAATCTCTACAACATCACGACCAGCCAGGAGGCCATTCGCCAGTGGACCCGCGCCTTGCGCGATATCCTCGGCAATCTCGAACCCTCCATAGACATCTATCCCAACCAGCCAGGCCCTGTGGTGCGCAACACGCCGGACGGCGAACGCGAATTGGCCAATCTGCTGTGGGGCATGCCGACGCCACTGGAGCGGGTGAAGGGCAAGGCCGACTATGGCACCACCAATATCCGCAATCCGCAATACGGCCACTGGCAGCAATATCTCGGCATCGAGAACCCCTGCGTTGTGCCCGTCACCAGCTTCGCCGAGCCCAGCCCGACGCCCGGTGACAAGGACCCCGAGACCGGCATTCAGCGCAACTACTGGTTTGCACTCGGCGAGGACCGCCCGCTGTTCTTCTTTGCCGGTCTGTGGACGCATTGGCATGGCACTCGCAAGGTCAAGGACGGCCCCGCCGATCATCAGGTCTATGGCTTCATGACGACCAGGCCCAACGCGCTGATCGCGCCGATCCACGACAAGGCAATGCCGGTGATCCTGACCACGCCGAAAGAAACCGAGACCTGGCTCACCGCGCCGTGGTCGGAGGCAAGGCACCTGCAGCGCACGACGCCCGATGACGCGCTGGTGATCGTCGAAAAACCGGCGACACAGATCAAGTTCGCGGCAGCGCCTGAACAGGCGCCGGCGCAACGTTCGCTGTTTTAGGTATAGATCAACACTCGCTCCGCACTTAAGCGAACGGGCCTTGTCGCGCCGTCGCGCTCGCGCTTTGGCGCCCCCGGTGTGGTCTAGTGAGTTAGCTGTGGTCGGCTGTTCGCCAATATGCTTCCAGGCTGTTGGCATACGCCACGCAACCAGTTCCCCGTGTATGGAAAACTCTTGCAGCAGATTTTCGGCCGAGCACCAACTGGGATGTCCGTCATGGTGGCAGTAGATTCAAGGAAGTTCCTGTCATCTTCGAAGTGCAGGAACTTTTAATTGTTCGCCGGTTCAAGTACGCTTGTTCGGATGGCACGCGGAACGCGTGTGCAGGGAGGAGGAAGGCATGCTTCGGATTGCTACCCTTGCGACTTTCAGCATTGGCTTTGCCGTTCTCGCAACCATGTCGGCGCCGCAGTCCCAAGCCGCACCTTGCGGTATTGTGCATAAGCAGGCCCGCCAGCCGCTGAATGACCAAAATTTCTGGCTGCTCGCTGAACATGGCGGCAGGGCCTTCGTTGACCAACGCACTTGCCTCGTTGCCAGGATAGACAGGCTTGATCAGCCCGCCACGCTGAGCGAAGCGATGGGCTATTGCGCTACGCTCGGACAAGGCGGGCCGTACGGCGATATGGGCTGGCAACTTCCGACGATGGCGGAATTGACGAGCCTCGATTCGGCGGACTGGCCAAGGCAGCGCGAGGCGTTCGCGCAATACAAGCTGCCACCGCTCGCGCGTAGCGAAACCGAGTACTGGACGCGCACTGAATGGCCAGGGCTGGCAGGGTCCTTCGCGGTCGTCACATTCAGTGCACCCACGACGCTGGTGCGTCCGCTTGAAGCGACCAAGAAGGCAAGCGCATGGTGCGTCTTTGGGGTGACCGCCACGGGCGTTGACTAGCTGCTGGCGTCACCTATTGAGCACCATATCGCTCTTATGCGAGCTAATGTTTCGGCATCGTGGAAGGCATCATAGAGTCGTTATGAAGTTGCCAAATTGGCGACCGCCAGGCGATTGCTGGACGTCTGCTCTTCCTCAGCGCAGTTTCTCAGGCCAGATCGTGACCTTCCGCACTCGAACGGTGGCGGAGCGACGCTTGGACGAGGCCAAGCCAGCGGAAAAGACAATTCTTTACGATGTGTTAACTGCCTCGACACTTAGGCCGGGTTTTCCGGGATGGAACGCAAAAAGCCAGGTGTGTTGACAGAGAAACTGTTTTAACTTACTTTATTGAGGCGTTTTATAGCGAATGTGAGGTTGAATTGGCCACGCCTTTGGCTGCCAATTTTCGCTGTAACGAGCAAATACCAAAAGTAGCCTGCTAGATATTGCCAGTAAAAAAGCAATGGGGCCGCCGCTTCGGCGGAAGGGGAGGCTTTTGTGCATTTTCCTTTGGTCGTTATGTTGAAGAGATGCGTCTTCAATACAGCGATCATCTTGGCCGCGGTTCTTGTGCTCGGCGGAGGGGTTGACCTCGCGGCAGCCCAGCAAATGTGCGGCTCCGCGCTATCGCAGTGCGACCTGCAGACCGACTCCGCATGTCTTGAACGCACCTATGCGTGCGGCGAATATGATACCGTTATCCAGTCGCTCTTCGTCGAGCGGTTCGAACCGACGCCCGACCAGAAATACTTTGTCGGTGCGTCGTTCTACGGACGCCATATTCGTGAACGCGCCGCCGGCGTGCAGTGCGAGATGGTGAAGTTCGCGCGCGAATACCTGACCGACTATCTGTCCGGCGTCGAGGCTGCGTTCACCACCAGCGGCTCCTTCGGCACCATGCGACAGATGGATCAAATCTATCATGCCGCGCAGATGCTGAATGACCTTGGCGGCGTCACCGGCTGTCCCGAATCGGCGCTGACACGCGCTACCGTCGAGGACATTGCCCGCAGCGAAGCCGTGCGCTATGCGCGCTCGGTGTTCCTGCAGCCGCCGGCGGAAGCCCGTTCCTCGTTCGACACGCTGCAACTGGCGCTGAGGAGCTTCGTCAGTCGAGCGTCCGATCTCGAGACAGGCATCGCTCTGCGCCGCGTCGAGATCAAATCGGCCGATACGCACTTGAAGGCGATCCGCGCCATTTTTGCAGAGATATTCGGACCGGTGAGCGGTGCGGGCGCTACGCTGGTCGCCAACACCTCGATCCTCGACGGGCTGGCGGCCAAGACAACGCAGATGCTGCGCTCCGTCGAAGTCTCGGAGGGGGAGTTCAAGCGCGCGCTCGGCGACGTCACACCTGAGCAATACGCCAATCTCAATCGCAACACTGTCGCAAGCGCAGAGGACTTTCTCAAAATCTCTGCGTTCCACATCAACATGATCGGGGTGCTGCTGCCGACCGATCCGGCAAAACCCTTCTGGCGACTGGACGCCGAGGTTCATGCCGACAATGCGGCACAGGGCGCATTCAACGATCTCGCCAAAATAAAGGCTGACTGGAAAGCGCATGGCGCCGCGACCGGAATTTGCGCCCAGGCTGGCGCGGCCGACAGGGTGTGGTACTGCCGATGACAAGCATCCGAGCCCTTGAGCTGTTCCTGATCGTCAGTTGCGTCCTGGCCGGCGAAGCCGGCGCCGCATCGATCCTGGAGCGCGCTTACACGTCGGAGAAGCTCGACAGTTTCTGGAACGCGACGCTCTCTGGCGCGACGCCCGAGACGACCCGGTTCAGCCTGCTCGCCCCTGGTCCCGCCGCCGTCGAACCAAGTCACGAGGCCACACAGCCCGATTTCGGCCTGCCCTTCGCCGGCGAGGTAATCGGCGAGGCATCGGCCCCTTCGGGCGGCAGCCGCGGCGTCGGTTTTCCGGTCATCCCGCTTTCGGCCGACGATGCTTCGGTACTGATGCGCCGCCTCGCATGGGCGGAGATTTATCTCAGCCGCTACCGCTTCTTCGCCCCAGTTTCGACCGATAGTGCCGAAGAGCTCGCCGCCCTCGTCGGCCGACAATACGCAGCCGCCGTCGAGGCTTATCTGATCACCGGGCGACTCTACTTCTCGGGGGCCGACTTGCCGGAGAAATGCCGGCATCTGACGAGAATGAACGAGATCGATGTCGGGCCTTTGTCGGGCGCAAGCGCGGATGCGCTGCCTGCCGCCTGGCGTCCGCTATTCCCGATCGTCGAGGCCGTGCGGGCACGACTCGGCTCGGACGCCTTGGCGAAGCTGGTCTGTTCGGCCAAGCCAGTGCGCGGGCGCGCTGAGACGACCGCGCTGATCGAGACGCGGGTGCGCGGCCAGATCGTCAAGGCGGTCAGGACGAAGGTCGACGATACGCTCAACCTGATGAACACCGCTTCGACCGAATACCAGTCGCTGGTCAACGAGATGGACGTGTCGATCAAGTCGGCCGAGGTGATGGAGCTTGAGCGTGTGCTCGGCAACGCGCAGGCCAATATGGTGCTAGTCAAGGCGGATCAGCTGAAGGCAGCCGAGACGATCGCGACGCTGCAAGCCGTCGATCTCTCCAGCCTCAACCAGCCGGATTCGCTGAAGGAGTTCGAAGAGGGGAAGGCAAGGATGGCGCAGATCGTCGGGCAGATCGAAGGGGTGATGACGGCCCTGTCCGATCTCACGCATGTTGTCGACGATCCGGCGATCACAGCTGAGCTTTCTTCCTGCGCAGGACTGGGCGGAGCGTATTCAGCGCTCGACCTCACGCTCGACACTGGCGCGCTGACCGCGAAAATCAGCAGCCCCTACGAGGACTGTATCAACCATGCCCGCGCAGTGGTGGCACGGTTCCAGAATCCGTCGCTTTCCAAGGCCCAGATGGCCGAACTTGCCCGGCATGTGCGCCAGATTTCCGAGATCTTTCTGACGACGGGGCAGCCATGAGACAGTTCTTGCTGCTTTGCGGACTGGTTGCCGGCATCGTCTTCGGCACTGCGGGAATGGCGCGCGCGCAAGATTGCATGGCGCTCGACATCGACGCGGCCGCCGGCCATGCCGGCGAGCTGACGACGCTGCTCAAGATCGCCAATTTCCGAGCCGACGTAAAATATATGGGTGAAGTCGCAACCGAACTTGAACAGTTCCTGACGACCTGCGGCGACGAGACGACCGGACGGCTGGCGATCGTGTGCGATTTCGACTGCCACCTGCAACTCGGACGCTATCGCCTGTTCCTCGCCGCCGACATGCCCTTCCTGTCGTCGGCGAGCGGCGTCAGCCGCAACGATACGCCGGTTTCGCCGCAGGCCGCGCAGGAATTCGGCCGGCAAGGCATCGAGATCGTCGACCGGGGCCTTCGCATTCTCGCCCGACAACAAGGCGGTGATCAGGGCACGGCGGCGGGAGAAGATGCGAGCTACCGCACCTTCGTGCGGCAGCTCACGGCGCTGTCTTCGCTGAAGATCCAACTGCTGATGAACACCGGCGACGTGTGGTATCAGACCGTCTCGGAGGCTCGCGTCAAGGCGCTCGACTTCCTGGTCAGCGATACACTGGGCGCCGTCGGAGGCGCTGGTCTCGACAGCCAACCCAACCTCTCCAAGGCCTACACCAACTACGAAGCCGCCATGTGGGTGCTGGTCGAGACGCAAATGGATATTCCGGGCGAGTCCACCTACGACGACCTTCGCGCCGACCTGCTGCTGCAGCAGAGCGACCTCGATGCGCGCATGGACAGCGTACGCAAGGGCTTCCTCTTCCTCAATATCGACCCGATGCAGTTCACGACGATCCCGTTCGAGGACCTGCAGCAGGCCCTAACCGAGAGCGAGCAGCGGTTGACCGAGGTCGAGCGCAATGTCGAGGCGCTGGTTGAACGGTGGTACGCCAACAAGGAAGGGGAAGCCACGCGCGCGCTCGACGAGGAGCGGACGATCCGTAGTCAGGAAGTCAACCTGATCGCCCACAAGATCGGCAAGCTGGAACACGAGGCGCAGACTTTCGCCACCACTGTCCAGCAGGAGATCAACGCGGTCGACGCCGAGAAGGACACGTTCGGCTATCGCCAGCAGATCAGGTCGCTGGAGATCGAGCTCGGCACGAAGATCGCCGAGTTCGAAAACCAGCGCCGTCAGATCAATGACAGGCAGGAACTCGACCTGATCGTCCTCTCCAAGGAGGCCGAAGTCGAGCGGCGCAACGAACTGCGCTGGCTGCTGAACTGGGAAATGACGCAGATGAACCTCGATCTGCAGATTTCCTCGCTCGAGAGCCAGATCACCGAATATGCCCGCCAGACCGAGCGCAACGCCAACCAGCTCGAACAGGCAGTTCGCCAGCGGCAGATCCTTCAAACCCAGATCGCCAACAACCAAGGCGCGATCGCCCGCGCCAACGACGCAATTACCGAACTGCAACTGCGCCAGACCGATCTCTATCAACGCCGCCGGGCCGTCGACCGCGAGCAGCTTTGCGGCATCGAGAATCAGCTCGCCCTGATCGGAGATACGGCCGACCATCCGTTCACGCCGTTGCTCGCGGGCGAACAGGCATGCCAGACCGTGACGCCAGCCTTCACGCGCAACCAATACGTTGCCCAGATGTGCGGCCCGGATGGTCAGTCGGGTCTCAGGGCCCAGCTCCTGAACTCGCAGACACAAGCGAAAGCATTCCTGATGAAGTGCGTTATCGGCAGCGCCGACTTCGCCGATGTCGAGCCGCTGATCGCCGACCAGCAGATGATCACATCGAACATCTCGCTGCCGCAGGAACTTGCGAACGTCGATTGCGGGTCTTTTTCCCAGACGGAAACGGACTTCGCCAAGAAACTCTACGAAGCTGAGCGGGACCTCTATGCGAGGAGAAAGGCGGACCTTGAGGAGGCGCGTGACCAGGTCGACGGCCAGTTGTCGGAAGTGATCGCTTGGTTCGTCGCGTTCAACGGCACCACACAGGCCGCGCAGGTCATCCTGACTTCGGTGCAAGGTGCATACTCGATCGGCGCTGCGGTGCCCGAGATCATCACCTGCGCCTGCGGCTTGGGCAGTGGTGTCGCGACTGTGGTGGACGTCGCCAAACCGATCAGGGCGGCCTTGGAAGCGGCCCAATCCATCCTGTCGACGATCATCAGCACCGGCCAGATCACTCAGGCGAATATAAATGAAATCAACGCGCTGAAGCAGCGCCTCACCCAGCTCCGCCAGGCGATCGCGCAACTCGATCTCGACAAGGCGCTCAAGGCAAGGGCGCTGGTCGACACCCATTTCCAATTGGCCGGCCGGCTGGCGCAAGGGGCACAGGACATCAAGGAATTGGCGCTGCAAGGCTCGATGGCGGCGGTCGATTGCCAGAGCCAAGATCTCAGCATCGACGAGCAAGTGGCGCGGCTCAAGTCCGACCACGAACGCATCCTCGCCGGACTCGATCTTCAGGCCCGCGAAAACGACATGCTCAGTTTCCAGGTCACCGACCAGCAACGCACGATCGACCGGCTGACCAACGAGATCGCCATCCTCAACCTCGAACTCGACAAGCTGTCCCTCTCGGAAGCTCAGCTCAACCAGGACAATGCGCGCGTGGCAGAACTGGTCGCGGCAACCAACGGCCGCATCGAGCGCGTGCGTGCTGCGCAGACGACCGTAACCGGCCTCGCCGAGGAATCGAATGCCTCGACCAACCTGATCAACGAACTGCGCGACCGGCAGAAGGACAAGATGCTGGCGCTGAGCGAAGCCGAGCTCGCCTTCGTCGAACAGCGCATCACACAGTCGCGCGGCAACACCGAGGAACTCGTCGCAGGCCTGAACCAGGCCAAGGACCTCGGTCTCAAAAGCCGCGCGCTGCAGGACAGCATCCTGAAGTTCCAGAGCAACGTTCAGGCCGAGGTGACAAAACAACAGGAGGACATGACGAAGCTCGTCACCCAGATTGACGATCCGGCGACGCGCAAGAATCTGTTCATCGCTACCCAGGAGACCGTCGCCGACCTGATGAAGGGCATCCCCGAATACCTGGTGACCAAGCGGCGCGTGCTCGAGACCGCCAACCGGCTGATGCACCTGATGCGCCGTCGCTTTGAAGTGGTGCAGGCCTTCACCGGCGAGGCGGCGACTGTGCCCGCGGTCTATGTGCGTAACGCAACCCAGCTCCAGGCGATGATCGACGACATCGTCGCAAAGCGCTTCTTCGACGAGCGACAGATCAATATCGATGTCGCCCAGATCGTTGTGCCCGCCAATTCCGGCTTCGCCCGCAAGCTCGCGCTTGACGAGAATGTCGAGTTCGAGGTTTCGCCCTTCGCGTCGACCGAGGCGCTGATGAAGGCAAACGGCTATTTCGCGCTGTGGGCGCCCAACAAATTCCGTGAACGCAAGAACCTGACCCTGATCGACGTCTTCGTCGGTACCGACTACCAGTGCACAGGGACGCAGTGGAACCGCTTCGCGTTGCAACACCGCGGCAGCGGCTTCGTCCTCAAGCCGCTGACCAAGGGGTCGAGCGAGGTCCGCGCCGACATTTCGGTCGGGCCGGAGCGGGTCGCTTTGCAGACCTTTTTCAACCAGGCCGACAGCGGCGACGAGATCACCCGGATCATCCGCTACTGGGTTCAGGATCGCTACCAGGCGCGCAAGTTCCCGCGGGCGCCCGGACCGTCGAACGACACGAGCCTGATCCTGCCCTATCTCGGCGCGCCGCTGATCGGTTCGTACCGATTGTCGCTCCAGCCGAGCGACTGCCCGTTCGATGGCGCTGTGTTCACCCTCTATTTCATCTTCGCGAGCGCGCCGTGAGAGCCGTCGTTGCCGCAGCAGCGCTTGCTCTGGCGCTTGGCGAGACGGGAGCAGTCGCGCGCGACCTGTTCGTCGACAATCTTGCCGGCTATACGATCGAATCGCGCGTTCTCGACGCTCCCAACTGCGAGGGGCCCGCCATTCCGGATGGCACGCTGAAGACCTTCGAGCAAGGCATCTGCGTCTTCCACCGCCCGGCCCGCAGTCCCGACGACAGCCGACGCGCGGCGAACCTGATGCGAGAGGCGCAGACACGCGGACTCCCGCCCGTTCACCAGCAGCTCGCCGGTCTGATTTCGGGCTTGGCCAACTGCGCCGAGGCGACGCGTCACCTCGACGCCTATCGCGCTTCGGGCAACCAGAGCCGGATGGAACAGACGCTGTTTTGTCGCGACCGGCGGCACAGCCAGGCTGACTTGAATGCGATTGAATGGAATCATGCGTTGTTCGAGTATGCCGAAAGGCTCGGTTCGAACCGAACGCTCGACCAGAGGCTGGCCGAGATGAGCGCTTGCGAGGCCGGCCCCTTGAGTGCCGATTTCGACGCCCAGTGCGGCCTGATCTCCAATCTGTCCGACACCGAGATCGATGCCTTCGCCGACGGGTCGGCGGGCAAGGTGATCGAGAGCTACTTCGCCAGCGTCGAGAGCCCGATCACGGCGATGTTTTCCCGAAAGCTTAAGCGCGCCGAGGGCCTGATGCAGAGTTCGCGCGCCGGCATCGACGACATCAAGGCCGGTGCCGACGCAGTGAACAAGGAGTATGCCGCGCTGAACCAGGTCTACGAGGCGGCGCGCGACACCAAGATGGGGCCGATCTACAGCGCCTACCGCGAGGCGATCCTCAGGGCGACCTCGATCCTTGACGAGTTCGACCGCTGGAAAGGCGGGCTGTTCATAACCTCGGAAAACATCAACCTGATGCCGAAGATCACGGAACGTTCGGGTGAGATCACCGGCGAGAAGACCCGCGTCGAAGGCCTCGCCTTCGAAGCCAAGGCGGGCGCGCTGGTCGCAGACATCAAGCGCATCATCAATGCTGACGCCGAGAACCGCGCCACTGTCGCCGCGCTCTGCCGGATCTACTTCTGCGAACTGACCAATCGCCGCGCGATGGCCGACGTCATCCGCACCTGCCGCCGGCCCGCGCTGGCCAACAATCCGCTGTGCGTCGGCCAAAACGGGCAGATCACCAGCGGAAACCTTACGGTCGACTTCCAGGGGCCGCACTCGATCTCGGTCAAGGTGTTGTGCCAGTCGGCTGGCCTCGATCCGTTGATGACCGAGGTCAACATGGATCCAGCCCGCGCAGCAAGCTGCTTGAGCGAATTGCGATGAAACAGGCGGCCGCCTTGCTCGCCCTGTTTCTCGCGGGCGCTTCGGTGGCCAGCGCCGAGCCGCAGCTTGCCGCTTTCGTGACCGACCAGAACAAGGACGTCTATGTCGCGCTTTTCGACGGCAAGGCGGTGGAACTCGCCGGCTGCGCCAGCCCAGGCCAGGCGAAGCGGCTGCTGCACCTGCCCGACACCGCCACCGTGTCGCAGACGACGCTCGCCAAGCTTCAAGCCGAAAGCGGCTTCGGGGCGCAGCCACGGCTGCCATGCCTTGGCACCGCATTCGATATTGACTGGCCGGCGACAACCGCGATCTGGGCCGATGTCGCGGCATCGGGCAATTATTATCTCCCCTCCCCCTCGGGCAGCGGCTATTTCGCCGTGCCTACCGCCTGCGCGGAGATCAAGGCGGCGCTCGCCATCCGCGAGCGACTGCAACTGCCGGGGGTGCTCCAGGGCTTCGTCGCGCCGCCAAGCGTGGGGACACCGTTCGTACTCGATTGCGGGCGCGGCGATCTCGGCGGCCCGTTGGACCTGGCACTGCCGAGCGCGGCCCGCTGGAGCCTGCACCGGTTTGAAACCTTCCTCAGCGCCGACAGCATCGGCGACACGGTCTATGTCGTGCGCTACACGCCGCCCGGCGAAGGGGTGCAGCCGTCCTATCTGCCCATTGTGCGCCTCGACGGCAGGGCGACGCGCGACATCATCGTCGATGCGGCTGCGGCGGAAGCGGTAGAGAAGAAATTACGGGCATTCTTCGGAATCGCCGAGGCCGAGGGCGTAACCCTACTCGGTGCCGACGCGGTCGCCGCGCTTCGTTCGGCGCCCTTCGTCGACCTGTGTCTGTCGAATTGCGAGGGCTATCAGCGCGAGCACGCGGCCTTCGCGCAACCGGGCATCGACCTCGGCCTGTCGCCGCTGCCAGCCGGCCCGTCCATCAGCTCGCTTGACTCCCTCGGCAATGCGCGGCTGGACTGGACCTTCGCGGACGGGCGAAGCCTGTCCTTCACGGGCTGCCCGCTTCTCACCTCGGCGCTCGGCCTGTCTGCCCCCGGCATTGGCGATTGGATGGGCGAGACCGATCGAGCGCTGACATCCGCTCCGGCGCCGGCTACCGGCTTCGACTGTCGCGGCTCGGCCAGCGATACGTGCATTCGCCGCATTAATGATGGTGGCACGCTGACGCTGACGCAATTCTCCGCCGAGGGCGATTGCGCCGGGCGGATCAATCTCAGGCTCGAACTGCCCGCAGCGGTCCAGGTGCCGCAGAGTCTGATCCTGAAAGGACTGCCGTTCAAGACGGTGCACATGGCGCCGGCCCCCGGCATCACCCGCACGCGGCTCGTCGGCACCGCCAACCGCGTGCCGGGCGGAACCTCGTCATGCATCCTGTCCGCGACGGGCGTCATCATCGTCGCGGATGGATTGCCGCGGCTCGAGCTCGAGCGGATCGATCTGGCACGGGCAGCCGATCAAACGACCGACGAGGTCGTCGCCGTGATCGCCCAGAACGGCACTGTCGCGCTCGACAATGTGACCATCGGTACCGTGGCGGATGGGTTGTCGCCGGTGGCGCGTGGCGTGTCTCTGTGCCTGGCCGATCTTTATGCGCGCGGCCTCAGGGTGGAAGCAGACATGCTGGCGATCCAAGGCGTAAGGGCACGGCTGCTGATCTCGGCCCAGACGCCCGCCCGCTCCAGCATTGTCCGCGCGCGCTTCGGCGCGGTGCTTACCTCCGACAGCCTGATGCGGGTGGAGTCTACCGACGTCTCCGCGGCCAATCCGCTGGTTCTGCGCGGGGCGATCGTGGCGGGCCGCTCGGTTGGCTTCGCACCCGCGGCCACTGGCCTTGCGGTCGGCTCTGCGATCCAGCTCGAGCGTGGTTCGTCGGCGAATTTCACCACCTCGACGGTATCCGGCTTCCGCTGTGCGGTCAGTTTCGCAGACAGCGGCTCAAGCGCCAGCTTCCTGCTGCCGGGCAACGACATCGCACGCGACAATACGAGCCGGGCTTGCGGGCCAGGCCGCTTCACCCTGGTCGAATAGAGCGGAAAGGAGAAACCAGATGAACCGCATCGCTGGCTCGCTGCTACTCCTGCTGACGCTGCTCCTGGCGATCGATGCCGGTCCGGCCCGCGCCGAGGAGCCGAAGGTCGTCCTGTTTGAGGACCCGACGCTGAACGCCAGCCGCTTGCACTATCCCCTGCTCATCACCGAGGGACGCGGCTACCGCATCCGCTGCAACGACCAGGCTGACGAAGAGGCGGTGATCCGTGGACTGGGCTTCGCCACCGTTCCGTCGCAAGTGCTGACGGCCGTCGACAATGCGGTCATCGCGGCCGACCCCGCCGCCAATCCGCTGTTGTGCCCGTCCGACGAGAACTACCCGATCAAGGTCTTTGCGCACGACGGCGGCAGTGGGCTCGTCTACTACCTTCAGTTCCCGACCGATTTCGGGTCAACATCCTTTTCCGATCAACTCTACATTCCCGGCTGCGCGGCCCTTGTCGCGGAACTCAGACTCAACCTCAGTCAGGCGATAACCGCCGATCCCACCCCATTCTTCGCCGGAAAGGTTCATACCATCGCATGCGTCGCCGGCGCGCCGCTTGTCGGCAGGCCGACGACCTTTGCCAGCTGGTGTATCAAGGATGACCTCGATCCGGCTCAGCAGACGACAGTCGAGGAATTGCTTGCCCTGACACCCGGCGGTGCCTCCGCGCTGGGCAATCCGGCGGCGTGCGCAAGCGCGCAGGATTTTCTCGCGTCTAGCACGACGCTCGACCTTGCCGGGCGACGGCTGACCAACCTTGAGCCGCTGGCGACACTCACCCATCTGACGAGCCTGACCTTGTCCGGCAATGAAATTGCCGACACGCGCGATCTCGAAAAGCTGACCGAGCTCACCTTCCTCGATCTGTCGCGAAACAGGATCGGCAACATCAACGTAGCGGCAGCAATGAAGAAGCTGACCGACGCCGACCTCAGTTCCAACCAGATCGCCGATCTGCGACCGCTCGCCTCGGCGCGGGCTTTGACGCGGCTGGTTCTGGCCAACAACAAGGTGACGGACGTGTCACCGCTGCGGTTTCTCCAAGAACTCACGGCGCTCGACCTGTCTAAGAACCGGATCGCAGATGCGCGCGCCTTGATGGGCCTGACGAAGCTTACCGCCCTTAACCTGCGAGCGAACCGCCTGGCCACTGTGCAGTCTGTCAGCGCTATCCTGCCATTCAATCCTTCGCTGGACGGCAATGCGGTCTGCATCAGTCGGCCCGAGCACCCAACCGCGGCCTCGGGCAAGATTTTCGAAGCCTGCATTACGGCAATCAAGGAGGCTGACGTGGTGCTGGCAAACATGCAGACCGGCAAATGCCTGGCTGTTGCCGAGGGGCGCCTCGACAACAACGCGCCGGCAGTACAGTTCGACTGCGACAGCGACCGGTGGCGCCGCTGGAAGCTGGTCGAGACGGACGACGGTTTTCAGTTGCAGAACGTGCGGACTGGAAAATGCCTGACGATTGCCGGCGGGGTCAGCACCGAAAACAATGTTCCGGCCCTCCAATTCAACTGCGACCGGGACGCTTCGAGACGCTGGAAGCTGACCGCGACCGGCGACGGCTTTCAGGCCGAAAACGTGCTGACGAAAAAATGCCTGACGATCGCCGGCGGGGTGAGCACCGACGACGACATCCCCGCCCTTCAGTTCAACTGCGACCGCGATCCGGCACGGTTCTGGAGCATACGGGCGGCCGACCCCGAGGTCGTACTGGTGAACAGGCAGACCGAAAAGTGCCTGTCGGTCGCGGAAGGAAGAACCGACAATAACGCGCCGACGGTGCAATTCGACTGCGACGGCAGTCAATGGCAGCGCTGGAGGCTGGTTGAAGCAGGGGACGGTTTCCGGGTGGCGAACGTGGAGACCGGCAAGTGCCTCACGATTGCCGGCGGGGTCAGCACTGACAAAACATTCCCGCCCTGCAGTTCAACTGTGACGACGATCCTTCCCGCCGCTGGAATCTGGTCGAGACGCGCGACGGAGTTCAGGCAGAGAACGTCCACACGGGCAAGTGCCTCACGATTGCCGGCGGGGTTAGCAACTTGAACAACATCCCGGCCCTCCAGTTCACCTGCGACCGCGATCCGTCTCGCTATTGGACCATCAAGCCGGCGGACGCGAGATAGCGTCGCTGGCGGCTCGCTTGATCCGCATCTGAGCCTCGAAAGGAGAAACCAGATGAACCGCATCGCCCGATCGCTGCTCCTTCTCCTCCCGGTCCTGCTCGTGACCGCCGCCGCCGGCCCGGCCCGCGCGGACGAACCGAAGGTTGTGTTGTTCGAGGATCCGGCCCTGGAGGCAAACCGGTTGCACTATCCGCTGCTTATCTCGGACGGGCGCGGCTACCGTATCCGCTGCAAGGACCAAGCGGACGAAGAAGCAGTGATCCGTGGACTTGGCTTCGCGACGGTTCCCTCGGAGGTGCTAACTGCCGTCGACAGCGCGATCGTCGCGGCTGATCCCGCCGCCAACCCGCTGCTGTGCCCATCGGGTGAGACATATCCGATCAAGGTGTTCGCGCACGATAATGGCAGCGGCCTCGTCTATTACCTGCAATTCCCCTCCGACTTCGGCGCGACGACGTTTTCTGACCGGCTCTACATTCCTGGCTGCTCGCTGCTGGTCACCGACTTGAAGCTCAACCTCGACCAGGCTCTGAACGCTGACCCGACGCCGTTCTTCGCCGGCAAGATCCACACCATCGCATGCCTCTCCGGCGCGCCGCCGGTCAACAAGCCAACGACCTTCGCCAACTGGTGCGTCAAGGGCGACCGCACGCCGGCAGAAACGGCGACCGTAATGGCGGTGCTCGATTCAACGCCCGGTGGGGTATCGGCGCTTGGCAATCCCGCCGCCTGCGACGCTGCACAGACCTTCCTGGAATCAATCACGACGCTAAATCTGAACGGCAAGGGCGTGCAGTCGCTCGATCCGATTGCGGTACTGACGAACCTCGCCAGCCTGTCGATTGCCGAGAACTCGATCGCCGACCTCGGGCCGCTAACCAAGCTCAAGGCGCTGACCTTCCTCGACATTTCCGGCAATCACATCAGCAACATCAACGCGCTGACGCCACTGACCGCGCTGACGCGAGCCGACCTCTCCGACAACGACATCACCGACATCCGCGCACTGTCAGCGCTGGCGTTACTCACGAACCTTACACTCGACAACAACAAGATCGGCAACCTTGAGCCGCTGCAATTCCTGCAGGCGCTCTCGACACTGTCCATCGGCAACAATGGCCTTGCAGGCGACATGCTCGAACCGCTCAGCGCGCTCGGCGGCCTGACCAGCCTCAACCTTGCCAACAACAAGATCGAGACCTTCGCCAATCTCGGAAGCTTTCCCTCGACGCTAGCCATCAATCTCAGCGGCAATCCAATCGTAGCGGACGGCGGGCAGAGCTTCGTTGACCTATGCGTGCTGCACCGCGACGCCGCGACCCCGCTTGGGCAGACCATTCGCGCCATGGTCGAATTGGAGGGCGGCGGAACATGTTCGGCGGTCGGCAACAAGCTGCTGGCGACCACGGCGCTCGACCTGTCGTCCAAGATCGTCAGCGACCTGCGTCCGCTCGCCACATTGCCGCAACTCACCTCGCTCAACCTCTCGAGCAATAACATCACCGACGTCGCGCCGCTCGCCGGCTTGACCAATCTCGGCATACTCAACCTGTCGAAGAATTCGATCGCCAATGTCCGACCGCTGGCGGCGCTGTCGGGCTTGATCAATCTCGATCTTTCCGACAATCCTGTACAGGCGACCGATTTCCTGTCGGCATGCCTGATGCGCAACCAGACCGACTTTCTGACGCCCGCGCAAGCCGCCGAAGTAAACGCGCTGCTGTCCATCTCAGGCAAGACTGTCTGCGGCAAAGCCTATGACGATCTCAGCTCACGCCAGTTCGCCGACGCGAAGAACCGTGGGTTGACCAGCGTCTCGCTGTTCCCGGTGATGGGCAATCTGACCTCCATCGACCTGTCCGACAACCAGCTGTCCGATGTCTCGCTGCTGTCGGCGATACCGGGACTGACAAAGCTTTGGATTCGCAACAACCAGATCACCTCCATCCAGGGAATATTGCAACTGCGCCGCCTCGAACAACTGAACGTCGACGGCAATCCAGTGTCGAACCTGATCGGCATCGGGGTACTCAACAAGCTGACCAAGCTCTATTTCTCGAACACGCACGTGCAATCAGTAACGCCGTTGGCGGACCTGCCGTTGCTCGACGATGCCGGCATGCGCAACCTACCGCTACAGTACGCCAGTTTCGCTGAATACTGCACCGTCTACCGCTTCGATTCGATCGCGCTCGGCGACGCGCGCGGTTTCATGGCGGCACTCGACAGCCGCATGCAGGCCGAGCATGTCGACAGCACCGATTGCAACGCAGCGCAGAACTGGGCGCAGTCACTGACCAGCCTGTCGCTGAACAAGAAGTCGATTATCGCCGTCAATCCTGTGGTCTATTTCCGGGCGCTGGGCGAACTCAACCTGTTCGACAACCTGATCACCGACGCCTCGCCGATCGCATCGCTTACGGAGCTTCAGAAACTGAACCTCGCCACCAATCGGCTGTCGGCGATTCCGCGCTTCGGCTCGAGCGGCCTCAAATACATCTACCTGAATGACAACCAGATCAGCAATGTCGGCAATCTATCGAACATGCAGGCGTTGACGGATGTCGATCTGCGCAACAATCGGGTCTTCGATGCGCTGCCGCTCGGCTCGCTTCCGGCGCTGTCGGTCGTCGATCTGAGGGGCAACCGGATTGAAAACTTCTCTCACGTCCATCCGGTGATCGGAAAATCCTATCTCGGTAACAATCCGATCTGCTCGTTCCCGCAGCCGCTCCTCCAGCAAGTCAGCGAAGCCTGCAAGCGCGAGCCGTTGCGCATCTTCGATGGAAACATTCACCTGCAAGACGCGATTGCCGTCCAGCCCTCGGTCATCTGTCCACGGCCGAACTGCTTACAACTCATCATCGTGAGCCCGCACATTCATCAGTAATGCCTGCATCCGAAGAGGTAGCCCCATGTTCGCAAAGACCTTTGCCATCCTCGCAGCCCTGACCGCCAGCGCCGCAGTGCTCGGTTCCCCGGCACACGCCGAAGACAAATCGGCGACGTCGATCGTCCAGTTACCTGCGGCCGGCGGCACCGTCACGCAGGAGGAAGGCAGCTTCACGCTGAACAACAACACCGGATCGGCGAACTTCACTTTGCCGCTACCCAACCTGCCGACGCGCGGCCAGTTCGGGCCGCAAATGAGTCTCACCTACAGCCAGTTCGCGGGTGACAGCGGCAACGGCCTCGGCATCGGCTGGCAGTTCAACACCCAGGCGATCGCCGTCAATGACGATCTCGGCACGGCCTTGCCCGGCACCAAACCCGGCGGCGACTTCTTCTCCCGCCTATCGTACATGGGCGCGCGGCTCGTCTTCGTCGGAAACCAGAACGGCGTCTGGGAGTACAAGCCGGAATACGCCGAGGATTTCGTTAAGATCCTCTACCACACTGGCACGTTCGACGTCGTTTCGCTCGACCTGACGGGTGGGCTGCACACCGATACCATCTCCTCAGGCTTCGAGGTGACAAACGCCGACGGAACGCGGCTGATCTTCAGCGGCGATCGCTCCGTGGCGGAGGGCAATTTCGACGTAGCCGCGCCCTACGTCACGAAATGGCCGCTGGTTCTGCAGCTCAACGCCAACCGCGAAGCCGTCCGCTATGAATACCAGCGTTTCGGTGGACGCAGCTATCTCACAAAGGCCAGCTTCGCCGGCGGCCAGAGCAGCTATCAGTTCGACCTGATCGAAACGCAATCCACGCTCGTCAGCCACACCAATGGCAGCAAACAGGAGAACGCCCGGCTCTACGGCAAGATGACGGCCAAGTTCAAGGACACCGTCTACGCCCAATGGTGCATGGGATATGTCGGCCGTGACACGAATGACACCTCCAAATTCGTCGTCCGGGCGCATCCGGACTGCCTCGCGAAGGCCCAGGCCGACCTGACACCGCTCATCGACACGCAGTCGGTCAACGTGCTCGACCAGCTGCGCGTGCTCTACCGATATGGCGATACCGGCGGCGAGGCGCTGGCGCAATCGACGCTGAAGTTCCCGGATATCCACTTCGGCTATTCGTCGTGGACGAGCGCCGAGCTGGCGTCGCGCTCCGTCGTATTCGAAGCCCCGAAGATGGCGTTCGCTGGCGACATCCCTCCGCAGAATTTCGAGTTGGCCGACCTCAATATGGATGCGCTGGTCGACATCGTGCAAAGCAAGGATGATGGCGCGACCGTGCATCTTGGCAGCGGCGACCTGAACAGCGCCTTCGGCGACACGACCCAGCTCGTCCTGTCGCGTCCGACCGAGGCTGGACTGATGCGCCAGATCGCGCCCCGGCTCACTGACAACCGCTTCGCTTTTGCCGACATCCTTGGTGACAGCTTCGTCGATATCGTCGAAATCGAAGATGGGTTGATGCACGTCTATGACGGCAGGGCCGACGGGACCTTCCCCTATCTCGGCCGGTCGATCCCGCTGCCCGGCGTCTCGCCGACGACATTCGCGGGCGGCAACGGCCGCTTCGCCGACGTCAATATGGACAGCCAGTCCGATATCGTCACGACGCGCCTCAACGCTGATGGGCGCACCGAATGGCGGATATTCCTCAATCTCACACGGCGCCAGGCCGATGGCGGTTACAGCGTCAATTTCGGCGCGCTGACCAAGGCGTTCCCATTCAACAGTCAGGACGGCCAGATACTCGGCCGCAACAATGTGCGGATGGTCGACATCAACGGCGACCGGCTGCCCGATCTCGTCGTCATCCGTCCAGCCGACCAGGGCTTCTGCCTCTACGAGAACGAGGGCAACATCTTCTCGACTGACCCGAATGCGCTGCTGTTCGGCGATGCCGCGATCAACGATCCGCTCTGCGGTCACGGCACCTTCTCAAAGATCGGGGGCATGCAGTCCGGCGATAGCCTCGCCACGATGTGGTACATCGACGCCAATGGCGACGGCATCATCGATTTCGCGTCGATGGGCGAGCGCACCGACCAGATGCGCATCTGGCTCGGCTTCGGCGATGGGACCTATCTGAAGGATCCGCTCAGCATCGCGCTCAATCTGCGCGTTCAACTCGGGACGTCGACGCAAACCTTCGCCTCGCGCGTCGCCGACATCGACGGCGACGGCCAGACCGAGATCATCGTTTTCCAGAAGCCGTCCGCCGACGAGGTAAAGCCCGTCGTCGTCATCGACTTCAACCGCACCGCGACTATGCAACTCGTCAAGGCGAACCTGCTGACGGTCGTCGACTTCGATTCCGGCCGCCGGCACGACATTCGCTACGCGACCTCGATCGACGAGATGCTGCGCGACCGCGCCAACGGCCAGCCGACGCGCAACCTGCATTTCCCCGTTGTCGTCGCCAAGCAGCTCGTCACGTCGCAGGGCATACCAGGCCAGGTTCGCGCCCAGGTGCAGACGGACGAATATTTCTACCACAATCCCTTTTATGACGTGATCAATCGCCGCTTCATCGGCTTCTCGGAGGTCGAGAAGGTCGCTTACGGCGACGAGAACGCGGCCGGCCAGCGCGTCACGCAGCGTTCCAGCCTCGATCGCGAACAGTATTACACCTTCGCAGAAAGGGCGGCCGACCTGAACCTCGCCGGCAAACTGAAGATCCGCAAGACATACGAAGTAAAGCCGGAGGCGACGCTCGTCGCGAGCGCTGAGACAACCGAGACGCTCGATCCGTCAGCGGCAGCGCTGCACTCGCTGTCGACCGCTACACGCAGCCAGAAGCTGCCGACGACCGGCATGATGCTGAAATGCGAATCGTCGGTGTGGGAGGCATTTCCGCGTGGCGACGGTTCGTCCTATCTCAGGAAGGTCAAGGAGACGCTGACCGACTCCGCCGGCGAGGCCGAACAGCAGGATGCGGCCGATCCCGAATGCAAGGATCCGGTCAAGACCCAGACCTATGCCGGTTTTGACGAATTCAACATGCCTACGTCGGAGACGGTCGGGGTGCGCGACATTCCGGGACCGGAGCGCCTGACGGTTCCTGGCTTCAATCGTACAACCCAGACCGACTACACACAGTCGCGCGCCGATCTGGCGGCGCTCGGCATCGTCAACGCGGCGTCCGAGCAGCGTATTCTGGCCGGAACCCGGCTGCTCAGCCGCGAGAGTTTCACCTATCTGCCAAATTCCGGCGGTCGGATGGGGTCGCGAACGCTGGAAGTACTGTCGGGACTTGGCGCCCTGCCGCCCGCGCTCGAACAGTTCCGCAACGCCAGCCGAAAGCTGGTGAAGACTATGGGTTACGATGTCTTCGGTAACAGTATTTCGATCGCCGACGAACTCGGCATCACCGAGTCGGCGATCTACGACCCAACCGGTACCTTGACGCTCAGCTACACCAAGGCGTCGGGCGGTGCGGCCGAGCTCGATCAGATGACGAAAATGACCTATGACGGGCCGCGCCAGGGCACCATAGCGACGACGACAACGCCCTTGGGCATGGTCGTGACGAACAGCTACGACGCCCTCGGCCGCAAAACCCGGGAAACCGCCACGGACGGCGCCGAACGCTTCTACACTTACAAGATCGGCGAGCATGGGCTGCCGTCGCTAATCCTTACGGCGCGCCGCCGCTATGCGAGCGCTGCCGAGACACCGGAAGGCGAGAGCGAGTTCATCGCGGACCTCGCCGCCTATGACGCGCGCAGCGAAAAGGTCGCCGATCTGGAGAACGTCGCTGAGGGTGGAGTGCGGGTCAATAACTTCTCACTCTACAACCGCAATGCAAAGCAGATCTTCCGCTGGACGCCTTTTGTGGTGAAAAGCTTCGGCGGCGTTGACAATCTCAACCTGCAGAAGGTGTTCGATCTTGGCGATGTTCCGCGCCCCGATCACGAAATCGGCAATGCCTACACCTATGACCCAGCCGGCCGGATGGTCCGCGAAACCCATCCGTCGGGCAAGGTGTCCGCCATGACCTTCCAACCGTGGGGCACGCTGACGATCACGACCTACAACGACCAGTTCGACGGCACCGTTCAAAGCAGTGAATATTCGCTGAAGAACGAGAACGGCGTGACAGCATCCATCGCCAGCAATGGCGGCGGCACGATGCATATCTCCCGCTTCGTGCGCGATTCCTTCGGCTACCTGAGCGAAATCTGGCTGCCGGGCGAGACGACGCCGCGGCGGCTGATCTACAACTCCGTCGGCGACATCGAATTCCAGTCGATCCCGGGAATGGGCGACCGCTACGCCTTCTACGACGCGCGCGGTCGCCAATCGGTGATCGCGCGGGTCGGCAGCAATGGCGAAACGTCGGTCCAGACCTTCACCTACGACTTCCTCAACCGCAAGCTAACCGAGGTGAACGATGGCGTGGTTCACCTCGAATACCGCTATGACCGCGCCGTTCAAGTCGCCTCCGCGGCCGGGTTCGAAACGCCGATAGCGCTGCCCCTCGACAAGACGACCGAGGTGATCATTCACGATCCCAACGGGGGATTCGACGCCGTCCAGCGCTACGCCTACAATGCGAACGGCCGGATGGTTACCCATGAGGTGGAGATCGACGGCGCGAAATACGCCGATCATTTCCACCACACGCTGGATGGCCGCATAGATTCGTCCGAAGGTCCGCGCGGCTTGGCGTCGAAATTCGCGCTGGGGCCCGACAAGAACCTGCGGTCGGTGACAGTCACGCATCCCGATTTTTCAGGACCGGAGAAGATCATCGAGAATATCACCTACAATCCCGAATCACAGATCGAGCGGGTCGATTATCGTCTGGGCGCATTCACCCGGATGAGCTACGATCCAGCCACCCTGTTCCTCACCCACATCGTTACGCAAGCCGGCGGCAAACCGCTGCAGGATTTGAGCATGACCTTCAACGCCAACGGCTCGATCACCCAGATCGTCGACGCGTTGGCGCAAGGCGCGGGCAGCGACGGACATGTCGACCGGTCGGGAACGTTCCACTACAATTTCAAGAACGAACTCGTGCGGATCGCTCGTTACGGCCAGCAGGCCGAATTCGGCTATTCGGCGGCGGGAACGTTTGCCCGCAACGACGAGCTCGAGCCCGGCGCGCGGATAGCGCCGTCCGCCGGCGCCGTGACCGGCCTCATCCCGGCCGGCAGCGCATCGAAGCCCTACTCCTTCGACGGATTCGCCCAACTTGCGAAATCGCCGACCTTGACCGGAACGGTGTTCGACATCAACGGACGCTTGATCCGCGCTCAGACTGCGACCAATGAAGTGCTCTACGGCTACGATCAGACGGGGCGTCGCCTCTACAAGAAGGTCATCCCGACCGACGGATCGGGTCCGGAGCAGCTTTACCTCTACCCGGTCGACACGTTCGAGATCGGTCCGAAAGGCGAGGAGAGCTATGTCAACATCGCCTCCAGCAAGCTCGTTCGTCTGGAACACGGCACCGGCAAATGGTTCTACTATCTAAAGGATCATCTCGAGAGCAGCGACTATGTCATCTCCTCCGACGGCGTTCCCGTCGAGCAGATGCTCTACCGGGCGTACGGCACCGAACATGGGCCGGAGACGCTGGCCCCTGCCTGGGCCCAACACCTGACGGATGTCGCCGCGGAGCTGCCGCGTGAGAAGACCCACCATCGTTTCACCGGCAAATATCTCGATGACGATACCGGGCTCTACTACTATGGCGCCCGCTACTACGATCCGGCATTGGGGCGGTTCATTTCGCCCGATCCGCTTTACGTCGGCGATCCGGAGAAGTGTACCGGCAATTCGACGTCCTGCAATCTCTTCGCCTACGCCAACAACAATCCGATGGCCTTCCTCGACCCGACCGGCCTGAAGGAGATCGTTGCCGGCGACGCGGCCTACCGACGGCAGGTCGAAGAGGACATCCAGCGAATTGATCCGACCGCACGGGTCGACAGTAAGAGTGGCGAGGTATCGCAAAATTGGCTGCATGGCGCCTGGCTGGACGTGAAGAACTTCTTTGTCGGATCCAACTCCTTCGACAGCGGCCGCGAGTTGATGCGCCGGGTCATCGCCGACCCACAAACCACGACGATCCAGAACGAGCCGGGCGTCACCGCGGCCCGCAACAAGGATCCGTTGGTGAACCCGGAATCGACAAAGGGCGACGTGATCATCGGCTATGACCCGGCTGCGTCGCGCACACGCACGTCTGTCGAGTTCGACAAGTCCTCGGGCACGACTGCGTCCAATCCGGCGGATCCTGGCATCGTGCTCGGTCACGAGCAAATCCACGCCACGCACCGCATGGCCGGCCAGCATTCGGGGTTCAAGGATGCGCCCTACGTAGGTCTCGATGGCAAGTCATATGCTTTCCGCAACGAGGAAGCACGTACCATCGGTGTCGGCGGCACACGCCGACCCGACGACATAACGGAGAACCAGTTGCGCGATATGCTCGGCATCAAGCCGCGCGTCCATTGGTGACCGAGACAGCGACCAAGGAGGAGACTTTGACATGCGACTCCCGAAGCTTACGTCGATCCTCGCCGGTTCCGTGCTCATGTTTGCGGCAACGGCAGCGGCGCAATCCATGAGCAAGCAACTCAAGGAACCGCAGGCCGTGCCGCTCGATTTCCTGACATGGATCCAGCGCGATCCGGCTTGGCTGCAGCAACAGATGGCTACGCTCGGCGCCGCCGGCGGGGTGAAAATCGGCAATGACATGCTCGAAACAACAGACGTGGAGGCGTTGAAGGCGGTTAACCGCATCCGCAGCTTCGCCTACCTGGCGGCGAAGGGATTGAATCCGCCCTATTTCGACCTGTCTGTCGCCGGCGCGGATAAGACCGTCCGATGCATCACCTCAAATCCCAGGAGCATCGCGCCCGACATCGGGCCGATGGACTTTGCGAGGGCGTCATTTCCGGCGGAGGCCGCCGACCAAACCGAACTGAAATCCTGCACGGTCACAGGCAAGGGTGTAGACTATGCCGGCCTTGAACGGGCCGCCTTTCGAGACCGCTACTTCAACGCGTCAGGTACATTGAAGCCGGAATTCCGCGACCTCGGCGACGATCCAGCTTTCAAAGCCAAGGCGATTGACGAGGGCTTCTTCCTGACGACAGAGGACTATAGCGGCCTGTTGCAGCTGGACTTGCGGTAAGCAGCTACGAGTAGCAGCAACAGCCGCGAGCGTCTGGGCTGGCCCAGACGCTCGCGTCCTGCTGCCTTGAGTCAGGCTTCGCTGGCTCGGCAACCTGCGCACTCTACCGTCTAACAGATCACCAATATGGCGAGCTGGAGGTGCCGCCGGGGCATCGCGACTTAACGCGAATGATCGCAAGATAGCGCTTAAGACCAGCCACACTCGACGATGAGCAGCATGTTGGCTTGGCGCGCCCCAAGCTGTCCATCGGCCCGCTGTGGTCACTTCCGCGTGGAATATTCCTCCGGGAGTGGTAGAAGACCAAGGTTCGGCATGCGGTAGTCAGGCTCCTTCTCCGCGACAATGGCCAGCACCTCGTGCAATTTGTCGACCAGCCCACAAAGTTGCCAAAACAAGGGGCCGCTTGCTTTCAGGTTGCGTTGCGCAGAAAGCACCGCGTCGCGGAGGCCTAGTGCCTCCCTTATGATCTCCTCAGCGTCCCGAGCAAACAGTCTGTCATACCGGCCTTTTCGTCTGCCCATGCGTATCTCCTTGGCTATAAGCACCCGCCCAACACGCCGTCAAAATAGGAACATATTCCTCGTCGAGTCAATTCGCTCTTGACATTTTTGTTCCCGTTTTGTTCAATTGAACAGAAACGATTGGAGGCATCGCCATGGACCACATCGTGACGCTGGACAGCCGCCAGGAGGCGGCCCTTCAGGCCATCGCCGACAAGTTCATTGCATTGCACAAGGGCGATGCGGTGAAGGCATTGAAGGAGATGATCGTGCTGAATGGACACTTGCATGAACGGCTTGATGAACTCTCGGCTCCGCGTCGGGCAAACATTAGGAGGAACGACAATGGGCATTATTCGCCTCGACGCTGAAGCCAAAGCTGAACTCCATTCTGAAGCGGTCAAGCTCATCGCCCGATACGAAAGCCCCCTTGAGACTGTAAAGGCGCTCATGGCGTATAACTGCGAGCTTGAGACTCAAATTCTGGCCCTCGCTCACCGGCACCCAGGATTGGTAGCGCTGGGTTACGACGACACGCCGCCAATCTTGGGATGAGCCATGGATATCGGAACGGCCGCCATGTCGCACGACGGGTATGGTGATGACGGCGAGTGACTCAGGATATTCGAGCCCGGAGGATTCGCGACAAATATGCCAACCCGGGCCAGCCGGTGACGACAGCTCGCTTGTTTGCGGCATGACGGGGTCAAGTTGACCATGCAGGATCTTATCAGCTTTTTGGAAGCCAACTCCGCGCTGATGCTGGCCAACCCGGCCGCCTTTGCCAGTTTTGCGGTTCTTTTAGGAGGAGGCGGATTTGCGGTCGGCCGCTATTTGTTGACCGAGCGTCTCGCCAATCTGGAAAGCCGCATTGCCAAGCGTGACGAGGAAATCGCTGAGTTAAAAACCGGGAAAGTACAAGATGACGAGCCGTCGATGGTGCCCATAGTCGGCACCGCTGCAATAGGCTCACTCAGTCGAAGCGACCCTGTAGCTCTGGCCATCGGACGAGCCCAATGCATCCGGCCCGGCAACAGCAAATGAAGGACGACGTACCGAAGGCCAGTTGTCCTCTGCAAAAAGGACGGAAAATGATTGTTTACTGCCTTCGACCCACGATAACTGCACCCTTGGCCAATCACGGTCCAGTTGGGCAGCAGAGCGAAGGCCGGATGCCATGCACCGGGTGACACCAATGACACGCCAGTCTGTTACTGAAGATCTCGAACACGCAGCTCAGCGCATAGGCGACATCTCCCGCGCGGATTTGCAGATCCTCCTGCGTCGCGCTGCTTTGATGCTTCGAAACGTCGGTGGTGTGCCGCTGGAGCCCGCGACCGCAGATGCACTCGATTCCGTAGCAGCCGAGATGAAAATCGGCAGGCCAGACCTTATTCAGATCATTTTGCGAGAATGGCTGGAAACCAATGCCTATTTGCCGGTTCGGACGATCGATGAGGAAAGCGAGACGGACGGGAGCGCGTAACTACCCTCAGCTAGGCTGCGGAACTCATAAAAGCGAAGCGACGGTCTGATGACCGCCAAGGTCATGCTCGACAAGAATGCGCCACTGGCACTTTCATCGGTATAAACGGGCTTTGGCGCCAACGGCCCGGTGGAGAAACTCTACAAACGGTTCAATATGCCGCAAAGCCGGTACCACATATCGACCGGCAGTCTGTATGCCCATTTCAGGAACACCGGCTCGATGATTCCCAGCACGCTCGAAGCACAACGCGAGCCTGCATCGCAGCACACACCCCCGACGACTTCAGGCCATGGCTGCGGCCCCCGTCGGCTATCTGGTGGACGAAACCCTATGGCATTCTGGTCCGACGGAACGCCATTGGGCGGCCTCAAGCACTGTCGCCCCAGTTCCCCAACAACTAACGGCACCGGCATGGCATTGAAGGAGAAGACGGTTCGGTAGGCGCCGCCTTGTCCGGTCGTTCCGGCTATCAGCCCTGCCTTGGGTGGGGCGAGGCTGGCTTCTCTGCGGCGGCACGCGAAAGCGTCCGGGGAAGGCCTCGGCTCATTTGGTTTTGGTTTCTCCGTTTTTGAGGATTTGAGGAACGGTTCAGCTTGAGGACTGCGGCATGTAACCTGCGGCAATTCTCATGGACATTTGGATCGGCTATGTGTATCTATACACAACATGAAGAGCGCCGATGTCATTCACAGGCTGTTGGCGGATGGCTGGTACGAAGTGGCTCGAAAAGGAAGTCAGGCCCAGTTCAAGCACAATGCCAAGCCGGGCCGAGTAACAGTACCGCACCCCAAGCGCGACATCCCGATCGGCACTCTCAAGAGCATCGAAAAACAATCCGGCGTGAAGCTGAGGTAGAGAAATGCGCAATTACATCGGACTGATCCACAAGGAACCGGACAGCGACTTCGGCGTCTCCTTTCCTGATTTTCCGGGGCTGGTCACAGCCGGCTTCAGCCTGGACGACGCCCGCGCCATGGCCGAGGAAGCACTGGCCTTTCATGTCGAGGGCTTGGTCGAGGACGGCGAGGCCATTCCCGAACCGTCGTCCCTCGAGGACGTGATGTCGGACAAGGACAATCTGAGCGGAGTCGCCATTCTAGTTCCCTTGAAGGCCGAAGCGGCGAAGGTCGTGCGTGTCAATGTCACCATTCCCGAAGATGTCCTCGACCAGATCGACCAATATGCGGTGCGCCACGGCTACAGCCGATCGGGATTTCTGACCGCTGCGGCAAAAAAGGTGATGCAGATCGAGGCAGCGTAACGCTGCGAAAGTCGACTTGGGATGAGGCTCTGTGGTCTTGTTCGGTTACGTTTCTTTCCAAACCGGAGTTGTCAGACAAAAACAACCATGTCTCATTTCGTGAGGCACGGTGCCTATGTTCCGCCGCAAATGCCACCGTACTTGGCAAAATCGGCCTGCGTATTAGTTCATAGGCTTCAAGGGAGTTCCAGACGATGACCATGTCCAAAGCGATTGCCGCCATGCTCGTAACCGCCGCGCTGGCGGGCTGCGCGCAGACCGAAGCACAGCAGAGGACCAGCACCGGTGCGCTGCTCGGCGCCGGCGCCGGCGCGCTTGCCGGCCAGGCGATCGGCGGCAACACCAAGAGCACGGTCATCGGTGCCGGAGCCGGCGCCTTGCTGGGCGCCGTCGTCGGCAACGCCACCACCCCGCAACCCCGCAGCGAACAGCTTTGCCGCTATCAGGACCGCACGAGCGGCCGCATCTACACCGCCCCCTGCGACGACCGGTACTACAACGGCGATTATTGACCGTTAACGCTTCTCCACGTCACTATTACGGGACAACGCCCCAACATGGGGGTGAGGGCAGTGCAGTTCTGAAATGCTCGCACCGCCCTCACCTGCCTGTCGGCAAATCTCTCTCTGGTCGAGGCTGTCGATCGGCGCCTCGTCGAGCACGGCGAGCGCCATGTTGGCGATGTCGAGCGGGGTGATGGCCATGGCTCAGGCCTCCGGCTGTGTGGTTGGTCGGGGAAAACGGGGCATGGTGCCTCCACGGCAAAAAGCCGCTTCAAGGCGGCTGCGGATTTCTTGTGATTTTTGGCCTGGGCGGAACGTTGCACGTCTCGTGCATGCGCCGTCACGACGCCAACCGCCCGTCAGGAAATGGCGCGGCAGACGCTTCGTAAGCCGTCTTTTTCCCATTCGAGCAAGGAAGACGGCAATGTTTGGGCTATTGCAGTTTCACAACACCGCCGCGCAACGCGGCGATGTCTTGCCTGGATAGGGTCAGCCGATGCGTGCGCTGGTCGAGATCCCTGTTTGGGCTGACTTGGCAAAGGCGGTTGGTTTCATCTTTCCGGCACCTCCCGCCATAGCCAAGCCCTTGTCCAGGGCATCCCGAAGGCTTGGCGTGTAGTAGGCGGTGTCTTCCAGACCGCTGAAGAAGTTTACGCGATGAACCTCCCCTTTCTTGCTCATGACGATGCCCGCTTTTCGGAGCACTTCCTGAACTGTTTTGTACTTCATATTCATAGTTACCTCCCTTGCCGAGGCAGGCAGCATCGTCCTTTCCTGTAACTGTTTGGTGCCGTCGATTGGCCAAAGGGCAACATGAATGTCGTAGCGAACGCCAAAATTCACATCACTCCGGCGCAGCGCAGCGGGTGAACTTGGGATTCGCCACAGTAGCCGACCTGGCGTCCCGAAAGGGCGCGGCGTCCGACGATCGCCCCTCGCCCGATCATGCCCGGTGGTCTTCAGCGCGATGAACGCCATGTGCTTGAGGCTCGACACGTGCGGTCTCATTTTGCCGCCAGTGCCAGTTCGGCATCGGTGGCGAATTCGCCGAGCCCAACGATTGGGACGCGCGGTTCAGCGAAGTGCTGGTGGCGGCGCTCGCCATCAAGATGGCCCATCCCTTGACCCACAAGGCCCGCATGATTGACGTCGCCCGCAGCCCCAATAACAGGGGGCTGGTGCAGCTCGAACCCGTCTGGCGGCTGGTCATGGGCCGGGCTTGACCGCCTCGAGCGCCGGGCTCCGCCCAAAGCGCTGCACGACGAAACGGCCCATCTTCTGGCCGGGCACTTCGATCAGCGTGTAGGTGATCCAGGACAGCAGGCAGACCACCGGCAAGACGACGGCAACAACAATCGCAAAGCGCCCCGGCGCCGACAATTCGTTGCCGAACTGGGTGATGACCAGAGCCGCCACCGGCTGGAGAACCAGCAGATGGATCAGATAGATGCTGAAGGAAAGCTCACCCATCAAATGAAAGAACCTGTTGGCGAGCGTCATGGCGATCTTTCTGGCCACGATGCCCATCATTCCCGGCAGCATCCGGTAGAGAACCAGGGCAAAGAAACCCACGACGAGCGCTTCGCGCATCAAAAACTTGCCAAGCCCGTAGCCGCCGCCGAAGGGCAGCGCGGCCAGAGCCATGGCCAATGCCAGATGCACGAAAGGCCGCTTGTGCCTTTGATGGACGACGCCCGCCAGCAGCATCCCGCACAGGAAAATCTGCATCTTCAGCGGCAGGAACGACGGCATCGGAAAATGCACCGATAATTGTCCCATCAAGAACACGATCGCGCTGCCGATCGCGGCGACAAGGATGGCGCTCCATATCCAGTCAAGCCTGCGCACCAGCAGCATGACCGCCGGGAATAGTGCGTAGAACTGCATCTCCAGCCCCAGGCTCCAGTCCGGCAGCGGTGTGCGATAGGCGAAATTCGGCACCAGGCCGAACAGGAACAGCAGATGGGCGCCGATATTCTTCAGGCCGCTGTCGAGATAACGCTCGGGCGCCTGCGGCGACCGCAGCAGGAACTCGTCGATGACCATCCTGGATTGGTAGAGATAAGGGCCAAGCGCCAGGGCAGCGAACAGCATGACGTAGAACAGCGGCGCTATCCTGAAATAGCGGCGGGTCCAGAATTTCAGCCAGGTTTCCGGCCTTTGCCAGGGCTCCTTGTCCTGGCGCAGCTGGTAATGGAACACCATTAGGAAGCCGGACAAGCATGATGAACAGATCGACGCCGAGATCCGGTTCGCCGAGGATGGGAATCTGCCAGCCGGTCAACAGCAGGCAGTGCCCGATCAGCACCCAGATCGCGGCGAGCGCCCGAAGCCCGTCAAGGCACTCGATGCGCGATGCTTCCGTCATGCCGAACTTTTCGATGGCCATGTTGCAATGCAGCATGGCGGCTGACGGAGGAATGTCAACCGTGCGGAGGGAACACGATTTGCGCTTGGTTGTTACGGAAAACATGCAAGCCCATGATTTGCGTGTGGGGTTGGCTGCCATCATCTAACATTGGCGATTAGGCTCGGTTACAGAACGAGTTAATCCGAGCTGCTCTTGAACGACGTGCCGCGCCTAAGCATCGATCGGACGTGAGCTGGATGCTGGATGCCAATTGCCCTGCTGGAAGGCAATCGTCCCGGTCAGCATTTGATCCGCATCAATGATCAATTCCCTGTCTGCTTTCAGCGGGTAGCTGGAGCGGCAGGAAAGCAGCAGAACCTTGTCGATGGCGAGGGCCACGGAACAGGCCGCCTCGTACTCGCCATGTGGTTGATCGCCCCTGTGCTTGTGGCCGGTGGCCTTGTCCTCGGCTTTGGCCTTCTGGCAGAAGAAGTTATTGAGGTAGACACGAGCGGTTTCGATCGGGCCGTGCTCATGGCGTTTCGCAACGCCGATGATCCAACCAACCCTATTGGTCCGCCTTGGCTGGAGGAAATGGGACGGCGCGACGTTACGTCTCTCGGCAGCTTTGCGTTCCTCGTGTCGGTCACCGCAGTGGGCTATCTAGTGATTACGGGAAAGCGGAGTTACGCCGTGCTGGTCGCGGCCGCCGTGGCTGGCGGAGAGGCCATCAGCACGCTACTGAAGATCGCCTTCGATCGCCCGAGGCCCGATGTCATACACACGACAAGGGTCTTTACAGCGAGCTTTCCGAGCGGGCACGCCATGCTTTCCGCCGTCAGTTTCCTGACCCTTGGAGCGTTGCTGGCCACAAGGCGAACCCCGATCCCCGCGTCAAAGCGTATTTCGTTTCGCTTGCGGTGTTTCTGACGGTTATGGTCGGATTGAGCCGGGTCTATCTCGGCGTCCACTACCCCACCGACGTTCTTGCAGGTTGGTGTGTCGGCTCCGCTTGGGCCATTCTGTGCTGGTCTGCGGTCCGGCGCATTGAACAGGGCCGAGGCTGATAATCCGTCGCTATGCTGGCTTGTGCCGCCGCATTATGCCCCATTCGTGCCAGATCAGCACCATGACGACCGCATCGAAGACGGTCAGTACGAGCAGGCCCGGTGAATGGGTGTAGGAATAGCGGTAGACTTGGTAGACCATGAATGCGCCGAGCGCGACGAGGGAGGCCGGATACGCCCACAGCTTGCCTCGCAAAAGGCCTATAACCAAGAGCAGCTTTATCAGGCCGTGGCTGAGCAGGTAGAAGGCGTAGAACTCCTTGCTGGCGATCGAAAAATGGCTTGCCATCTGCGACAGATAGCCAGCTATGAAATCGTTCGGATCTTCGATCAACTCCTCTTGGGTGAAAGCATTGACCCACGAGGCAATGGTGTCTGTGGTAGCGAGATAAAGCAGGACACCGCCAAGGCATTCGATCAGGGCGTGCGCACCCTTGAGCCAGACGCTGACTTCAAAAATCTGATGAATCCGGCGTTCGTCGACTGCTTTCACAATTCACCTCGCGATCGACAATAACGGAAGCAACAAAGAATGGATGCAAGTCTCACTCACTGGATCAACGCTGCAGCTGGGCTTCACCCGGTTCTGGATAAAGCAATGACTGGCGCCTCACAAATCGGCGTTCCGCTCATGGTGTTGGCTGTGGTTGTGCAATGGTGGGCGAAGGCCGACCGCTACCATGTTCGTCACGCGGCCTTGTCGGCCGGTCTGGCGTTCTTGCTCGGTCTAGCGATCAACCAGTTCATTCTTCTGTTCGTGCACCGGATACGGCCCTACGATGCCGGCGTGACGCATCTGTTAATTGCGCCGAGCACAGATTGGTCATTCCCCTCCGATCACGGGACTGCGAGCGTTGCAATCGTTGCGGCCTTTGCGATGCAAGCTCTGCCTCGGCGGGCGCTGGCATTCATGATCATGGCATTCCTGATTTGCTGGTCGAGAATTTATATCGGCACCCACTATGTCACCGACGTGATCGGGGGCGCCATCACGGGCGTCTTAGGTGCCGTTGTGGTGCGATTGGCTTACCGCGAGAACTCCCGGCTGGACAATCTGGTGACAAGAATTCTCTAGCTCCTTATGTGCCAACAATGGTGAGAATGATGACCGGCGTCGTGGTGCCGCGGCCTCGCAGCCGCCGCAGCACCTCGATGCCGTCGAGATGCGGCAACGCCAGGTCGAGGATCACCAAGGCGTAGTCCTGGCTTGCTAGGGCGGCATCGGCATCATCGCCGCGAAAGACGCAATCGATCACGTAATTGTCGCGCCGCAGCAGGCGCGCCAGCCATGTCGACAATTCGCGATTGTCTTCCGCAAGTAAGATACGCATTTAATCCGTCTCAGCGCACGATAGCCACATCGCGAAAGAGTGCTTACATCATGGTCCGGCAAAAATGCTTTGGCCAATGTTGGGAGATGGGTTTTCCGCGGACCGCCGTCCCGCTTAGTGCCCTTCCCGGTAAATGACCATTCGATGTCGTAAATTCCGCTCTGCATTGCGCGATGTGCCAAAAATTTAGTCGGTGCTCTTATGTCCAGCTGATAGCGGTTAGCGTGGGCGAATGACAGCAGACTTATGCATTGATCAATAGAGCGTGAAAAACGTGAGCAGAAAGCCGCCGGCCCTGAAATACTCGATCGTCTCGATCGCGGGGAAGATGGCGAGGAAATAAAGCCCGTCATAAAATGTCCGCCTCAGCGCACCTGTTGAAAACTGCCGCTCGGGCTGGTCGGCAAACAGCAGCGGGTTCGGCCAGAAGCGCGGCGTCCGCTCTGCATACGCCGTGTAGGCGGGGCCGAACTTTCCGAGCAGGAATTCGGCCTCCTTGCGCGCCGTCACCCGGAAAACGATGAAACTGGCTAGGCCCAATGCCAAGGCTGCGACGATGGATCCATACATCAACCCGAGGCCCACCGCGCCGATCGTCGAGAAGAAATACAGCGGGTTCTGCGTCATGGAAAACGGCCCCGCGGAAATCAACTCTTCGTTCTTTTTGCCGCCGACATAGAGAATGCTCCACAGACGGCCACCGACGCAGACGAGGATGAGTACGCAGCCGAGCAGTTCGATGAACTCGTGCTCGCTCGACCCTTCGCGCAGGAACGGCTTGGCAAACAACAGCAGCGCTATGGCCAGGACTGCCACCACCTGGACAACGATCAGACGCTTGTGCTGGTCGAATGCCTTCGGTGACGGCTTGAGAGAGGCGTAGGTCATTGGTTTCCCCCAGCTCTGGCAAGTCTATGGATGGGCCGAAATGTCGTTGCGCGTAACCAACTACCCTTTCCGCCGGCTGATGGCGAGGCAATCAACAGGGTTTCCTCTTATTCTTACAAAATTGTAAGCCACCGGACAGATGCCGGCGAACTCGCCTCCCTATGGTCCCTGCTCCCGGTCGAGTTGCCGGAGCTTGACCGACATTGCCGGAAAGACCGGCGCCACACAGGAAAATGTTATATGAACAAACTGGTTCTCGCCCTCGCGCTCGGTGCAGTTGCCATCGCCAGTCCGATGTCATCAGCCTCCGCAGGACCAGCGCCTTGCGAAGGAACGCTCAAGACCCTGCGCGCCGCAGAGGCTGAAGCGAAACTTGGCGATACGGACAAGACCAAGGTTTCCGAGCTGGAGACCAAGGGCATCGAGCGCTGCAATGCCGACGACGACAAGCGCGCCGACGACTTCTTCGCTCAGGCAATGAAAATCTTGGGCAAGTAGTCCACCCTACGTCTCATCAAACGACAGGATACAGCAATGTTCTCGCCAGCCGCCCAACGTGTCGCGCCTGCTGTTAACCGGGTTCCGGATGTCACTGTCGATTTCTGGCTGATCAAGCTGTTGGCGGTGACCATGGGCGAGACGGCGGCCGACTATCTGGCCGTCAATCTCGGTCTTGGCCTGACCGTCACCTCGCTGATCATGACCGCCATCCTAGTTGTCGCGCTTGTCCTGCAATTCGCGCAGAAACGCTACGTGCCCTGGGCCTACTGGCTGGCGGTAGTGTTGATAAGCGTGGTCGGCACGCTGGTCACCGACAATCTCGTCGACAATTTCGGCGTGCGCCTAGAAACAACCACGATTTGCTTCACCATCGTGCTCGCCGCGACCTTCGCTGTCTGGTTTGCCAGCGAAAGGACACTGTCGATCCATACGATTGTCACGACGAAACGCGAGGTCTTCTATTGGTTGGCGATCCTCTTCACCTTCTCGCTAGGCACTGCGGCGGGCGACCTGGTAGCCGAGAGCTTCGATATGGGCTACCTCACCACGGGCCTGTTGTTTGCCGGCGTCATCGCGCTCATCGCATTTGCCTATTACGTGCTGAAGCTGGGCGGCATCCTCGCCTTCTGGCTCGCGTATATCCTGACGCGACCGCTTGGCGCCTCGTTCGGCGACCTGCTCTCGCAACCCTTCGAATATGGCGGCCTAGGTTTCGGCACCACCTTGACCAGCATGCTCTTCCTTTGCTGCATCGTCACCCTTGTTCTCTATATGAGCCTGAAGAAGCACGCCCACGAGGCTGACAAGATCCTGCTCGAATCCGATTAGGAATCGAGCATCTGCACGCCCGTCGCACGCGGCGAGAACGCGGCAATACGTCAACGGATTCCTGCCTGGGTCGCATCGGCAGCTACAGCGCTCACCTCATGGACAGAAAATGAACTCCAAGAGATCCGGCTACAGCAGCCTTCAGATTAGCCTGCATTGGACGATAGCGGCGCTTGTCCTGTTCCAACTCCTGTTCGGGGAAAGCATGACAACATACGTCGATGCGGCAGCGGACGGACGGCAACTGTCGTCCTACGAGCAGACCATGGGATCCGCCCATTACTGGGTCGGCCTGGCGCTTCTGTTGCTGGTGTTCGTGCGACTGGCCGTGCGCCTCTTCATCGGTGCGCCCAAGCCGCAATCGACAATGCCGAAATGGATCGCTTTCGCCTCACGCGCAACGCATGCGCTGTTCTACGGCCTTCTCGTCGCTGTTCCTGTTTCCGGGCTTCTGGCCTTTCATGTCTGGGGCTGGATAGGCGATATCCATGCCTGGGCAAAGCCGGTGTTCATGGTCCTCATCTGCATTCATGCCGGTGCGGCACTCTTCCATCATTTTATTCTGAAAGACGCCGTGCTGCGCAAGATGCTTGTCCCCGCACGCGATGCGGCCAGATGACCTTCGAACCAAATTCGAAGGCATCAAGCCGTGACGGAAAGGCAGCCAATGACAAGTTCGCAATCAAAGCCTGGGTGACAGCTTCGATTTCCGTGATTGCCTTCCCAGTTGGATTGCGCCCTGGGGGCGTCCCACCTTAATGACAATTTTCACGCAATCGTTGCCGGTGAAGCCATCGATCGGCCCGGCCGTCGGTGGACGAGATGAGGGCCTACCACGACGAGTACCACATCGCCACGATCATCAATCTGCGCGGTAAAGCGCCTGGTCGGTCATGATCTGACGCAGCGGTGCCGGCGGCGAAGGATCTCGGCATCAGGCATATCGAGTCGGCTCGCAGGGACCTGGCGCAGCACCAGTCGCTCGCCTTGATTGCACTGATGAAGTCGGCCCGAAACCTGTCCTCATCCATTGCCAGGCCGGCTCCGATAGCAGGCGGACTGGCGGCGCTCTATTTGGCCGCGATAGCAACGGCCGGCGAGGAAAATCCGCGGCGCGGCTTTCTATCCGGTGCGGCCATATCGCCATTCCGGTTCTGAGGACCTATGAAATGGATCAGACTTTCGAAGCCAGGAACTCGCTGCTGGGGTTTTTCGGCTGATGATCCTATATTCCAGGAATAGGTATTCTAGGAGCGGGCAGCTGCCGGCGCTAGCATGCACCGCGGACAAAGCCTCGGCAACAGACCGGAACAGAGATGCGACTTCTCCTTGTTGAGGATGACCCACGGACTGCCGAATACGTAGTCAAGGGACTGAGCGAAGCCGGGCATGTTTGCGATCTGCTGCCCAATGGCCATGACGCGCTGTTTGCCGCGACACGCGACGCCTATGACGTGATCATCGCGGATCGGATGATCCCCGGTCTGGACGGCCTGTCGATGATCAAGGCGGTGCGTGCCGCCGGGGTTCGAACGCCGGCGATCTTTTTGACCTCGGTCGGTGGCGTCGACGACCGGGTCGAGGGCCTCGAGGCCGGCGGCGACGACTACCTCGTCAAGCCATTCGCCTTTTCCGAGTTGCTCGCCCGCGTCAACGCCCTTGGCCGCCGGCCGGCGGCACACGAACAGAAGACCGCCTTGCGCGTCGCCGATCTTGAAATGGATCTGCTCTTGCACCGGGTCACTAGGCAGGGTCAGGCGATCGACCTGCAACCGCGGGAATTCAGGCTGCTCGAAGTGCTGATGCGTGGCGAAGGCCGCGTCATCACCCGGACCATGTTGCTGGAGCGCGTCTGGGATTTCCATTTCGATCCCAAGACCAGCGTCGTCGAGACCCATATCAGCAGGCTGAGAACCAAGATCGACAAGCCGTTCGAAACGCAGCTTATCCATACTGTCCGCAACACCGGCTACAGCCTGCATGCGCCGGTTTAATCTGCTACGCAGTACGCCTTTTCGGCTTGCCCTGACCTTCGCCTTCTTATTCGTGCTTGCCTTTATCCTGTCGGGCGCCATCGTTTATCAGCTGATGAGCGCCGACCTTGCCGAGCGGCTCGATGATTCCATCAAGGAGACCTATTCGGTGGTGGCGGCGACTTATGCCGAAAGCGATCTGGAGGATCTGGTTGCGACGGTCGACAGCCATGCCGCGCTCTCAGCCAAGAAAGAGCAGCTGTTCTCGCTGACCGGTCCGGCCGGCAATCATCTTGCCGGCAACTTTACCGCGGGGGACCTTCCCGACGGCTTCTCGATGTTTGACGCCACTATGCCCGGCGTGCCGGCCGGCACCGTCTACCGGGCCTGGTCCGGTTCGGTTGGCGGAAACAATCTGACGGTCGCCTTCAACCTGTCCGAGACCGATGAGTTGGAAACCATCGTGCTGATGAGCTTTGGCTGGGGAACCCTCATCATCACCGGTCTGGCAGTGGCCGGCGGCGCCTTGCTGGCATCCCGTGTCCAGCGCCGCCTCGACGGTATCGCTGCCACCATGGTCGACGTGTCGCATGGGCGGCTTGACGCCCGCATTCCCCTGGTTGGCAACGGCGACGATATCGACGGGGTTTCCGCCCAGGTCAACGCCGCGCTCGACCGGCTGTCGGCCCTGGTCGAAGGCATGAAGCAGGTCAGCGCCAACATCGCGCATGATTTGAAGACGCCGCTGAACCGCCTGCAGATGATTTTGGAAGCCGCCGCCGACAAGACCGCTCTGGGCGAGGAGGTTTCCGATGATTTGGCGGACGCGCGGGCGGAAGGGCTCCAGATCAATGAGACGTTCGATGCCTTGCTGCGCATCGCCCAGATCGAGGCTGGAGCGCGCAAGGCGCGCTTCATCGATCTGGACGTCAATGGCGTAGTCGAGAGCATTGCCGAAATCTATGCGGACGTTGCTGAGGATGACGGAAAGTCGCTGACGGCAAAAATCCTTCAAGGCACACAATGCCAGATCCACGGCGATCGGGAATTGTTGACGCAGATGTTCGCCAATCTGGTGGAGAACGCCTTGCGGCATTGCCCGGCAGGCACGGCGATCGAATTGTCAGTGATCCCTAGGGATGACCGCATTCTTGTAAAAGTCGGCGATGACGGCCCGGGGATTCCAACCGAGGAGCGCGAAAAAGTGTTCCAACGGCTCTACCGGCTGGACAACAGCCGCACGACGCCCGGCAGCGGCCTTGGGCTTAGCCTGGTGCGCGCCATTGCCGATCTGCACGGCGCATCCATTACCCTCGAAGACCGCCATCCCGGCCTCGCGGTGGTGGTCAGTTTCCCCCGCTGCTAAATCGTCGGCTGGCTAGGCACCGCCCTCCAAGCTTACCAATCCGTATGAACCAGGCGACATGCCTGTAAGCTTGACGCGCGATAGTGAGTGAATTCGCCGTTCAGCTCGAAAGGCCGCTCAAATGATGTCCGCTCATCGAAAAATCAGCCGGATTCTGCCGATCCTTACCGTTGCGGCATGTCTGGGCGCTGCCGGCGCGCTCGTTCCAGATTTCGGAAATCTGCCGGCGTTGGCGGCCGAGAAAGTCGTCCCCGCGGAAAAGAACCCTCCCGGCGATATTCCCGATACGCAAGTCTTCATCGACTATGCCTCACCGCAAGGGTTCACCATGAAGGTGCCGGAGGGGTGGGCGCGCACGGACAATGCCGACGGCGCAAGCTTCGTCGACAAGCTCGACGGCGTCGTTGTTTCCGCGGCAAAGGCGGACGCCGCACCGACCGTCGAAAGCGCCAAGGCGGATTATGTTCCGAAGCTCCAATCCACCGGTCGAGCCGTCCGGGTGACGGCGGTCAAGCAGGTCAAGCTGGCGGCGGGCCCGGCAATCCGCATTGTCTATACGTCCAACTCCGAACCAAATGCGGTGACCAACAAGCAGGTCCGCCTGGAGAACGAGCGGTACCTCTATTTCAAGGACGGCAAGCTGATCACGCTCGAACTCTACGCGCCAAAGGGCGCGGACAATGTCGACCAGTGGCAGTTGATGTCCAACTCGTTCCGGTGGAAATGAAATGCACGCGCTGGACGCGCATGAACTCTATCGGTTCTTCCACATCGGCGACGACGAGACAGCCGCATTGCGTGGCATCAGCATCCATGTGTCGGCTGGCGAGATCGTCGCCCTGACGGGACCGTCCGGCAGCGGCAAATCCACCTTGTTGTTCTGCGTGACCGGGCTGGACGAGCCGGATGGTGGCCATGTCGAGGTGGCCGGCCTGCGCCTGACCCGGCGACCGGAGGCCGAGCGTGCACGCGTTCGCGCCGCCAATTTCGGCATCCTGCTGCAGTCCGGCAACCTGTTTGGCCACCTGAGCGTCGAACAGAACCTGCGTTTGCAGATGCTTCTGGCGGGAAAGCTGGACCAGAAGCGAATTGGCGCCTTGCTGGAAAGCGTCGGCCTCTCGCATCGCGCGCAGGCATTTCCAACCGAGCTCTCGGGCGGCGAGACGGCGCGCGCGGGCCTTGCTGTGGCGCTGGCCGCGGACCCGCCGATCCTGGTTGCCGACGAGCCGACCGCGGAGGTCGACCGTGACACCGAATCCGGGCTGATCGGGCAGTTCGAGGCGAGACGCGAAGCCGGACTGGCGACGCTGCTCGCAACCCACAGCAAGGCGCTGGCGCAAAGAGCCGACCGGATCATCAGGTTGAAAGACGGGAGGATCGACAGTGAGTGAGACGCTCGTTGTCGGCAAAGGCCTTGGCCGGGACTTTCATGATGGAAACGCCGGCCGGATCACGGTGCTGCTCGACGTCGACTGCGAGATCGCGACAGGCGCGCGCATTGCCCTGGTCGGGCCTTCCGGCAGCGGCAAGACAACGCTGCTGCATATTCTTGGCGGGCTGGACAGACCGACGGCCGGCACCATCGAATGGCCGGGGCTTGGTCCGTTCGAGGAACTGCGGCCGCGTCTGATCGGATTTGTGTTCCAGTCGCCCAGCCTGTTCCCAGCGCTCACCGCAGCTCAGAATGTCGCCTTGCCCATGATCCTGGCCGGCAAAGGCGCCGCCGCGGACGAAACCGCGGCAGCACTGCTGGAATCGTTTGGCCTCGGCGAGCTTGGCGACAAACTGCCAGAGGAATTGTCCGGTGGGCAGTCGCAACGAATAGCCATGGCGCGCGCTTTAGCCATAGGGCCAAAACTCGTGCTTGCCGACGAGCCGACCGGGCAGCTCGACAGCATCACGGCGCAGTTCTTCTTCGACGCAGTGCTGGATCGCCTGAACGGGACAGACATAGCCTTGGTTGTGGCAACGCATGACGAAGCCGTGGCCGCCCGGATGGCGACACGGTGGACGATGGACCACGGCCGGCTGATCGCAGGTCGGCCGAGAAACAAGGCGGCATGATGCTCCTCTTGTGGGTTCGCGGCGTTCTCGCCCGCCGTTTCCTGCGCGTCGCCGGTGCCATGGCAGGCGTCGCGCTGACCGTGGCGCTTCTCGCGGCGATGGCGCTTTTTCTCGCCAACGCCAGCACCTCGATGACGGAGCGCGCCATATCGGCCGTGCCGATCGACTGGCAGGTTCAGGTGATTTCCGGTGCCGATCCTGACCTGATCGGCAAGGCGCTGGCCGACGCGCCGGTCAAGGCCGTTCATCAGCTCCGCTATGCGGATGTTGCCGGGTTCGAATCGCAGACCGGCGGCACGACGCAGACCACCGGATCGGGCCAGGTCATTGCTTTCGACAATGGCTATTCGAAAACCTTTCCGGCGGAAGTCCGGCCGCTTTCCGGCGCCATCGACGGCGTGCTCATTGCCCAGCAGGCGGCGGCCAATCTTCATGTCGGGCCGGGCGATACAGTCTCGATCAAGCGGATCGGCCTGCCGCCGGCAGAGGTCAAGGTCGCCGGCGTGATCGATCTTCCCGACGCGGATTCGCTGTTCCAGGCGGTCGGCCTGCCGCCCCAGGCTGCTCCGCAGGCGCCGCCCGACAACGTGCTCGTGCTGCCACAGCAAGATTGGCAGCAACTCTTCGACCCGCAGCAGAAAATGCGGCCCGACACCGCCCGGCTGCAATGGCACGTGCGGCTCGCCCATGAGGCGCTGCCGCCGGACCCGGTCAGCGCCTATACCTTTGTCACCGGCGCGCATAGGAATCTTGAGGAACGGGTCGTCGGTCAGGCTCTGGTCGCCGACAATCTCGGCTCCCGTCTCGGGGCGGTTCGGGAGGATGCGCTTTATGCGTCCGTCCTGTTCCTGTTTCTCGGCCTGCCCGGCATCGCGCTGGCCATTGCCCTCACCTTTGCGGTCACTTCGTCCGGTGCGGTGCGCCGGCGCACGGAGCAGGCGCTGCTTCGCGTCCGCGGCGCGACGACGAGAACAATCCTGTCCCTGTCCGCTGCCGAGGCCGCAATCGCCGCAGTCGGCGGAACCGCGCTCGGCATCGCCGCGGCGTTGCTCTTCGGCCGCATCGCTCCAGGCCTGCACGTGACGGCGAGCATGAGCGGTCCGACATTGCTTCTTGTAGCCTTGTTCGGGTTGCTTGTCGGTTTCATCGCCTTTCTGTTTCCCGCCTGGCGTGACGCGCGCTGGGCGACTGTCAGTGCCGCGCGGCGTACCGTCAGCAGGGCGTGGACGCCGCTTTGGCGGCGCCTGTGGCTCGACATCATTTTGCTCGCGGCCGCAGGGCTTTTCTTGTCGCAGTCGGCGAGCACCGGATACCAGATCGTTCTTGCGCCCGAAGGCGTCGCCGCGATCTCCGTGGACTACAAGGCGTTCATCGCGCCGGCGCTGTTCTGGCTGGGCATGGCGCTGCTGACCGTGCGGCTGTCGGGCGCCATTATCGCGCGCAACGGCAGGGGTCTTCGAGCGATCATTGCGCCGGTCGCCGGGCCTCTTGCGGCTGTCGTGTCAGCCGCGTTGTCGCGGCAATCGGGGCGCCTGACCATCGGCATCGCGATGACAGCGCTGGCCATCTCCTTCGCCACGTCGACCGCGATCTTCAACACCACCTACAATGCCCAGGCACGCATCGATGCCGAACTGACCAACGGGTCCGACGTCACCGTCTTCGGCACATCGGACAGACCGGCCGGACCGTATCTGGCGGCGCTGGCGGCGCTGCCCGAGGCGGCCGCGGCAGAACCCATGCAGCATCGTTTCGCCTATGTCGGCGCCGACCTGCAGGATCTCTACGGCATCGACCCATGGCGTATCGAACGGGCAACGAAGCTTTCCGACGCCTATTTCAGCGGCGCCGGCGCGGCCGGCATGCTCGACCAGCTCGCCGCCACGCCCGACGGTGTCCTGGTCTCGGAAGAGACCGTGCAGGACTTCCAGCTTCAGCAAGGCGATACGATCAATCTGCGGCTCATCGATGCAAGGGATCACCAGTACCATCCCGTCGCCTTCAAGTTCATCGGCGTCGCGCGCGAATTTCCGACAGCACCGAAGGACTCCTTCCTCGTTGCGAACGCCGCCTACGTGGCCCGCATGACCGGGTCGGATACATCCGAGTACGTCCTGATGCGGGCCAAGGCCGATCCTGCAGCACTGGCGCGGCAGGCTTCTTCGGCACTCACCTTCGATCCGTCGCTGAAGGTCGCCGACATTGGCCAGGCTGCCCATCTCATCGGCTCGAGCCTGACCGCGGTCGATCTTGGCGGACTGACGACGATCGAACTGGCGTTTTCCGTCGTCATGGCCGCGGCCGCCGGCGGGCTGATGCTGGCGCTGGGCTTCGTCGAGCGCCGCCGGCCCTTCGCGATACTGAGCGCCATCGGCGCCAAGCCTCGGCAATTGGCGACCTTTCTGTGGAGCGAAGGCCTCCTGATCCTCGTCGGTGGTTTCGCATTCGGGCTTCTGTCGGGCTTGCTGACGGGGTGGATGCTGGTGAAGCTGTTGACCGGCGTGTTCGACCCCCCGCCGGAGAGGCTCTCGGTTCCCTGGGCTTATCTGGGGGTCGTGCTCGGCCTTGTCGCCGCTTCGGTCGTCGCCGCGATCCGGTCGGCCAGGCCCTCGTCCGGACAGGACGCTGAGCACCTGCGGGATCTATGACAATCCGCGCCGGACTTACCCATTTGTAAAGTCCCGGCCATCTTACCGAAAACTCTGCCGCATAGGCTCGATCCCATCTTCTCTCGCTGAGGGAAATGATCCGGCAAGCCCTACCGCTCCGGATCGTCACCGTTGCCGCTCTGGCGCCAACAGCCCTTTCGGCATCGCAACGAAACCAACCGGGAAAACCAAATGAAAAAATCAGTCATCGCAACCGCAATGGTACTGGCCCTCGCATCTTCGAGCGGTGCCTTCGCCAAGGCGGTCACCGGCACCATCGCGAGTGTCGATAAGAGTGGCGATTCGATCACTCTGTCCGACGGCAAGACGTTCATCTTGCCGGAAGGGATTGAGGCCGAGACACTCAAGGTCGGTGAAAAGGTCGTCGTTACCTATTCGGCCAAGGCCGGCAAACTAGTGGTTTCCAGTATTCACCAGGCCAAGTAACAGGTGTCAGACGAAATGCCTACAATCGGGCTGGCCCGCCAGCCCGATTCCTTGCCGGCAGCCAGCAAATTCCAGTCGGCACGGTCCTGGGGTACCGCGCGGCACATCTCGGAATGCACACGGCGGACATTCGCCTTCCGGTCTGCAGCAGCCGTGAATGTCTTCCGTCAATCCAGCGCGCGCAGATAGCGGATGGGGCGCCCACCAGCAATCCGGTCGGCGGCTGTCGCTATGGAATTGGCGTCGATTCCGAAGTGCCGGTAAAGATCACCGATTGTCCCGGACTGGCCAAAGTGCTCGACGCCGAGACTTCGCGTGCGATGGCCGTATACCGAGCCCAGCCAGCCGAGCGCGGCCGGATGGCCGTCGGCGACCGTGACGATCGCACAATGGGCTGGAAGCTCCTCGAACAGCCGTTCGACATGGCTTCTGGCATGAACAAGGCCGCGTTCGCGTGCGCGGCTTGCCGCCGTCCAGCCTGCGTTCAACCGATCGGCCGAAGTCACTGCCAAAAGACCGACGTCGCGACGATCCTCCGCCATCATGCCGACCGCCTCGATGGCTTCCGGCGCGACGGCGCCTGTATAGGCGACGATCACCTCCGCATTCGGACCCGGGGGCCGCAGCCAATAGCCGCCGTCGACAATGTCCTGCTCAAGGTCCTGCGTCATGGTTCGAATGATCTGATCAATGGGGCGCGTCGAGAGCCGCAGATAGACCGAGCCGCCGGTCTCGTCGCGCAGCCAGGTGCGCTCCGACTGGACGACGTCGCCGTCGCGCTGCAGGTAATCCAGTGCAAAACGCGTTATGACGCTCAACTCATCGACGAATGCCGGCTCGTAAGCCGCAAGCCCGTCCTGCGCCATGCCGATCAACTGGGTGGCGATCGACTGATGCGCGCCACCCTCCGGCGCCAGCGTGACGCCCGACGGGGTGGCTGCAAGGAGAAAGCGCGCATCCTGGTAGCAGGCATAGTTGAGCGCATCGAGACCGTGCTGGATGAACGGATCGTAGAGCGTGCCGATCGGCAACAGCCGTTTGCCGAAAACCGAATGCGACAGCCCTAGCGCCGACAGCAGGATGAACAGATTGTTCTCGGCAATGCCGAGTTCGATGTGCTGGCCGGATGGGCCGAATTCCCATTTCTGCGCCGAGGCTATGCGTTCGCTGCGGAAAGTGTCGGCAAGCGAGCTTCGCGCGAACAGGCCGCGCCGGTTGACCCAGGGTCCGAGATTGGTCGAAACAGTGACGTCGGGCGATGTCGTGACGATAGCGTCGGCAAGCGGCCCGCCCGTCCGTGCAATCTCGTCCAGGATCCTGCCGAATCCGATCTGGGTGGAGACGCTGCCCTTGGCTTCCGGGCCGAGGCGATCGGGGACCAGGATGCGTTGGGCGTGCCGGCGGCGTCGGCCTTTCGCGGCAAAAGGTACCGCATCGAGGAAACGTCGAAGATCAACCTTGCCAATATCCAAGCCTTCGAAGGCATCCCACTCCCGCCCCTCACCGATCGACATCGAGGCGCGAAAGACGGCCATCTGATCCTTGGTCATCAGCCCGGCATGATTGTCTTTGTGGCCAGCGAGCGGCAGGCCGAAACCTTTTATCGTATAGGCGATGAAGCAGGTCGGCCGGTCGTGGCCGCGCGCCCTCTCGAAAGCTTCGATCAGGCACTGCAGGTCGTGGCCAGCGAGATTTGTCATCAGTGCGGCGACTTCAGCATCGGATCGCCGGTCGAGAAGTGATTTCAGGCCCGGCTTTTCGCCGATATCGGCAAACAGCCGCTTGCGCCAGGCGCCGCCGCCTTGAAAGGTCAGCGCCGAATAGAGCTGGTTCGGGCAGCCGTCGATCCAGGCCTTCAACGCCTCGCCGCCCGGCTGGGCAAAAGCGGCTTCGAGCAGCTTGCCGTATTTCAGGATGACCACATCCCAGCCGAAATTCCTGAAGAAGTTTTCGAAGCGTTCCCAAAGGCCTTCGCGCACAACGGCATCGAGGCTCTGGCGATTGTAGTCAACGATCCACCAGCAGTTGCGCAGGCCATGTTTCCAGCCTTCGAGCAGCGCCTCGAAGATGTTGCCTTCGTCCATCTCGGCATCGCCGAGCAGCGCCACCATGCGGCCCTCGGGCATGCTTTCGTCGCGAGCGCTGAGATAATCCTGCACAAGGGAGGCAAACAGCGTCTGCGCGACGCCGAGACCTACCGAGCCGGTGGAGAAATCGACGTCATCGACATCCTTGGTCCGCGACGGATAGCTTTGCGCGCCACCGAAGGCGCGAAATCCTTCGAGCTTCTCCCTCGTCTGATTGCCCAGAAGATACTGGATGGCGTGGAACACCGGCGAGGCGTGCGGCTTCACCGCGATTCGGTCGTCCGGCCTCAGCACCAAGAAATACAGCGCGGTCATGATCGTCACCAGCGAAGCCGAGGACGCCTGGTGTCCGCCAACCTTCAGGCCGTCGGTGTTTTCGCGCAGGTGATTGGCGTTATGGATCATCCAAGTCGACAGCCAGAGCACCTTCTTCTCCAGCGCCGAAAGTGCCTCCAGTTTTTGTTTGTCCATGCTGCAAGACTCCCGGTTGCGATCGTCGCAATCATAGGGCTGAGCAAAAACCGATTGTCGCTAAACTTGCAGGAGATTGGCACTTGCGTTAGCTGGTTTCGGCAATATCGACCAATGGAGTAACTATCCATGCCAAAACGCCGACTGGACGATATCGACCGAAAGATCATTGCCGCGCTGCAGGTCGATGGCCGGATGACGGCTCAGCAGCTTGCCGATCGGGTCGGTCTTTCGGCCTCGCCCTGCGCCCGCCGGGTCCGGCTAATGGAGGACATGGGGGTCATCACCGGCTATGCCGCCCTGATCGACCAGGACATGGTCGACCTGCCGATCTCGGTGTTCGCCTCGATCAAGCTGGAGCGCCAGCGCGAGAACGAGCTGAAGCGGTTCAATGCGGCGATCGCACGCTGGCCGGAGGTGGTCGATTGCTATCTGATGACTGGCCAGCGCGATTATCTGCTGCGTGTGGTGGTGCGCGATTTGCACGCCTATGAGCGCTTCCTGAAGGAAAAGCTGACGCGGCTCGATGGCGTCTCCTCGATCGAGTCCAGCTTCGCGCTTGCGCAGATCAAGCGGTCGAACCGGCTGCCGGTCGAGACATGATTTTTTCTAAACGTTGGCAAGTCAATCGCTTAGGTTCCCCGGTTCGAACAGCACGATTTCGCCCGGTGGTGACTGCAGCGGCCGGTTTTGCGATTGGTTTTTTTGGCTGACGGGCGGATACGCCATCGCTGGCGTGCGCGAACTTGTCTGCGAGGCAGCATGTTCGTTCGAGGCGTGACGCCCAAAAACGGACGGCCCGCGGTCAGGCCAGCCGCTTGAGTGCCGTTTCGGCCCAAAGCACTGGGTCGGTTATGCGGTAGAATTGTCGCGTCGCGGCCAAGGCAGACGGGCCGACGTCGACCATGACGCCGATGATGGTCATGTCATCGCATTTGAATGAAGATCCAAGCTGCCTTGGACACCAGCCGATCGATGCCAAGCGGTCGAACCAGTAGTCCTCGCAGACAATGGTCAGATTGCTTATGCCTCTTTGAATGCAGAATTCCAGAATCCCGCAGTAGATCACGCCGGCGGCCTGACAGGGTCGGCCGGGGTCGCGAAAATCCCGGGCCACGAAAAACCTGGTCCACTCAAAGATATCGGGTCGGCGCGGCACGCCACCCTCGGCAAGTTGCGGAAAGATTTCGCTCATCAGATGCGGTCTTAGGCTGGGCACCAGCCGGGATCCGGCAACGACACCCCTTCCCGGCTGGATGCCGAGCAGATGAATCGCTTCTGGTGTATCAAAGGGGTCGATCTCGCGACTGTCGGGGCGCCTCAGCTCGTGCCAGCCACGTTCATCGACATAGATTTCGTGTCGCAGACGGAAGTAACTGTCGAGATCGCCTCGATAGGCAAAGCTGTTTGACGCGTCGACGACGTGGACCTGAATCATTGCGGTTCCTCGAGATGGAACCCCATCCGACCACGTGACGATTGCCCATGAAATACCTAGATCTGAGGATGGATTAAAGTTCGATTTCGCGCCTGCGATAAGCCTCGACGATGGCGTGCACGACATTGGCGGTGCTGAGCTTCTGCTTGATGTTGCGCAGGTGGGTCGTCACGGTGTTTTCCGAAATTCCAAGTATTCGGGAAACCTCCCATGCGGTCTTCCCGCCAGCGACCCACTGCAGGATTTCACGCTCCCGTTGGGAAAGCTTTTGTCTCGGCCGCCTGAGCGAGCTGCCAACGAGTCGTTCGGCAGCCGAGTAGGCATGGCGCGCAAGGGCATGAACGGTGCAGCGCACCGTCGGCGCCAAATCAATTTCGCGTCCGGCAACCGTTACACAGGCCGGATCGCCGAATGAGGCTTGGATTGGAATGCAGATCCCGTCCCAAAGCCCAAACTCTTTTGCCTCATCCATCACCTTCCTGGCATTGCCGTTCGTCAGGCCCTGATGGACGTCCCTCCAAAGGAACGGCCCAATCGCACTACGGCACAAAGCAACGCAAGGGTCATGGCGATAGTGTCCGGCAGCCATGTAGTGGCTGTACCATTCCCCCGGCCAACCGTTAACAAGGATGTGTCCATCCAGTGATCCGGTGTCCTGGCGTGGCAATTCGGTGACGAGACAGGCTGCATAGCCGTGACGTTCGATGCTCTTGCGCAGTTGCCGAATGATTTCGGCGACGCTGCTTGCACGATCAATCAGCGCGGTTGCTTCAAAGATTTGCGTTAGCTGGTGCTGTAAGACGCTCCCATGAACCGCCGACATTTCACGCCCCTTCAATGTACTGAGACAAAGAAAGAATAAATAAGTTGGACCCGACCGCAACCTGCGGCATGACGTTTGACTACTATAGTAGGTGGCACTAAAGGGCGCATTCTGACTGCCTCGCCGCATGAGGCTGAGGTCGGTTTTTGCTCGCAATCTAAGGTTGCTTCGCCAAGGTACCGGCTTGTCCCAGGAGCAGCTCGCGGACCTTGCCGGCCTTGATCGCAACTATGTCGGCAAGCTGGAGCGGGAGGAGAACTCACCGACCGTCGATACCTTGGAGGTACTGGCGTTGGCGTTGCAAGTTGACGTGGAGCAGCTCATCCGTCGCAACGCGCCGTGATCCACCGGCCAGCAGGCGGCGGGAGCGTCAGGATTTTCTGCTGCGTCGCGTACGCGGCGTCAGGGCTGGGGCGTCTTTGCCTGGCCGTTTGGTCAAATCCTCGATGTCAACGCTTAATGCGGTGGCAAGCTTTGCAAGCGACAGAATTGTGGGATTGCGCCGGCCGGCTTCGAGACCACTCAGATAGGCGCGCGTGAACCCTGAACGGAACGACAGTTCCTCTTGAGAGAGGGCTTGTGCGCGCCGGATCCTCTGTACGTTCAAACCGACAACCACCCGTAGGTCCATGAGGGCATGGTCGTCGCTGCGTACACTTTAGGACGACACACTATAGTGAACATTCTTCATTGACAGGCGCCGCCATTGCTGCTTTTCTCATCATATTGCGGAACGCCATTCCGAAATAAGGAACGCCGGTGACAGGAAATCTTTCGTTGAAACGCGGCCTTGCGGTTCTCAACGTGCTCAAGGACGCGGACGAAGCGGTCGGGGTGCGCGAGCTCGCCCGCCGGCTTGAGCAGAGTGCTCCCGCCGTGCAGCGAATTCTCAACACCCTGGCAGAGCAGGGCTATGTCGAGCAGTCGCCAGACTCGCGGCGCTACCGGCTCGGGCATTCCGTCCTGGCGCTGGCGCGGAAGGTCCTGGGCAGAGATCGCCTCGTCGGCTTGGCTGAAATCGAACTGCAGGCGCTGGCCGCCGAGGGTTGCTTCAACGCGTTCCTGGGCATCAGGCGAGGCAATCGCGGTATTTATCTCCTGACCGTGCAAAGCAAGAGTCCGGTCGTCATTCGCTCGTCACCCGGCGAAACGTTCCCCTTGCACTCCACCGCCTTGGGCAAGGCACTCCTGATGGAGCTGAGCGGCGAAGCGGTCATCGAGATTATCGGACGGGGTCCGCTCGAGCGGGTTGCCGTACGCACCGTCACTGATCCGCACAAGCTCGTGGCTCAGATCAGAGCGTGCGAGTCTATCGGTTACACAACCTCCCTGGACGAGAACTTTACCGGGCTGATCGCGGTCGGCGCGCCGCTTCGCGATGCATCGGGCATGATCACCGCGGCGATAAGCGTGGCCTACCCCCGGTCTGTTGGGCCGCATGTGGAGATCGCCGAGGTGGGAGAGGCAGTAATTGGGGCTGCGGCGCGCATCTCAGCGGGCCTCGGCTTTCCGGAGGCAAAACAGGCTCGGGATTCCCACCATGCTGCTTAACGAGGCCCGCCTGAAACAACGCATGTCGGCAGCCGGGCTTGATGCCCTTATAGCGACGACGCCGGAAAACGTGACCTATATGAGCGGCTTCTGGGCTCTGCCGCAATGGATCCGTCGTGGCCCGCAGGCCTATGTGGTGTGGCCGGCTCCTGACAAGGGCACGCCTGAAATCATCGCCAGCACCAGCACTCTCGACCTCGTTGCCGATCAGGACGTCTGGGTAAGCAAGGTGCGGCGCTATGGCGACTTTTACGCCGATGTGGGTTCCTTGACCGCCATGGACCGCGCCAGTGAACGGCACCTCCAGCTTCGCGAGCTGCCGAGGCATCGCGATGCCATTACGGCTCTGATCGCGGCACTGGAAGAAGCCCAGCTCGGCCGCGGGCGGATCGGCATAGACGAGGCGGGGCTCGCGCCAGGATACCTGGAAGCCCTCAGAGCCCATTTTCTCAATGCGTCGTTCCTACCAGCCACCGCGTTGCTTCGCGAGGTTCGTGCCGTAAAGACGGCTGATGAGATCGAACGGCTCGGCCAAGTTGCCCAGATTGCCGAACGCTCCATTCAAGCAGCACTCGCAGTCGCTCAGGAAGGCGCCACCGAAGCAGATCTGGCGCGCGCTTTTCACGTCAGGACGGTTGAGGAAGGCGCCCTGCCCGTACTGGGATGCATCGGCTTTGGCGAGCGCAGCGCACTCATGAACGTCCAGCCGTCGGACCGCAAGTTGCGCGCTGGAGAAATCATCCGCTTCGACGTCGGTGGCCGGTTTCGGCACTACCGCGCCGACATTGCCCGCATCGCCACGCTGGGCGAGCCGCCGCCGCAGGCGCATCGGCTTCAGCAGGCGCTGCTGCGCGGCGTTCAGCATGCCTGCGATATCATCCGGCCCGGCATGCCGGCAGCACAGCTTTTCGAGGCGGTCGTGCGTGTGGTTCAGCGCGAAGGAATTGCCCACTACGAGCGCGATCACGTCGGCCACGGCATCGGCCTTGATGGTTACGATGCGCCGACGCTTTCGGCGGGGAGTACCGACGTCCTGGAAGAAGGAATGGTGCTGTGCGTGGAGACCCCTTACTACGAAATCGGCCGCTGGGGACTCCAGGTGGAGGACATGGTGGTTGTTCGCCAGGGCGGAGTGGAGCGGCTGACAGAGACGCACAATGCAATCACCCGGGTGCCGTCATGAGCCGCGCGGCAGGTTTTTCCTGTATTCGATGCGGCGCCTTGTTCCCGAGCGATACCAAAATCGACTCACGCGGCTGCCTGATATGCTGTGGTGAAGCGCCAGCCAATCTTAAGGTCGTCTACGATCCGTCCGGAGCGACATCGGCCGCTTCCGCAGGGGCTGGCGCGCTCCCCTCGCTGTGGCGCTATGCCGACATGCTTCCTTGCGGGCTCAGCGATGCAATCTCGCTGGGCGAGGGTCTGACGCCGCTGCTGAGCGCCGAGAGGCTGGGAAAGCAGCTCGGAGTGCCCAAGCTTCTTATCAAGGACGAGGGCGCGAACCCCACGTGGTCCCACAAGGACCGCTTCTCGACCGTGGCGGTGTCCATGGCACGTTTGAGTGGTGCACGCGTCGTGGCGACTGCTTCGTCGGGCAACGCCGGGGCCTCACTTGCCGCCTATGCTGCACGGGCGGGCCTGAAATGCGTCGTTGTGACATTCTCAGGCACCGCCGGCGCAATGTTGGCGCAGATCCGCAAATACGGCGCCAGCGTCGTATCCCTGGCCGACAAATCCCATCGCTGGCCATTACTTGCCGCTGGTACCGAGCGCCTCGGATGGTTTGCGACGTCGCCGTTTCACAGCCCCGTGGTGGGCAGCCATCCTGTCGGGATCGAGGGCTACAAGACCCTGGCTTACGAGATCGTCGAACAGATGCACGGAGCCGTGCCGGACTGGTGCGCCTTGCCTGTTTGCTATGGCGACGCGCTAGCCGGGCTCTGGGCGGGATTCAAGGACCTTCTTAGCCAAGGCAGGATCGATCGGTTGCCGAGACTCGTGGCGGCGGAAGTGCACGGATCTTTGGCCAAAGCGCTTGCCGGCAATGCCGATCTGGTTGCCGAGGTTCCCGCGGGCTTCGACACGCTGGCCATCTCGATCGGCACCACACGAAGCACGTTTCAGGCGCTCAACGCGCTGCGCGAATCTGGTGGCATGGCGATGCCGGTCGGCAATTTCGGCCTGATAGCCATGCAGCGGCAGCTTGCGGGCACCGAGGGGGTTTTTGCCGAGCTTGCCTCGGTGACGCCATTTGCGGCTATTGAATCCCTGAGACGGGAGGGCACGATCGCGCAGTCGGACAGAGTCGTTGCCATTGTGACAGCGAGCGGCCTCAAGGACTTGGATCGTTCGACCGGCCCGGCCCACGCACAACAATCGTTTCGGTCAGTTGCAGAAGCCTGGGAACACCTTGCCGGGGACCGTGACTATTTCACGTCCTCTCATGAACAACGCGCGACCAGGATGTCCTGAAGAGGAGATAGAGGCGATCATGGACGGATGCGACTTCTGATCGACTGATGATCCCGTCCGCCACCGGACGGTATTGCGACTTCCAAAAGCTATCCACGAGAGGCAAATTCAACTCGCTTGGCGAGCGGAACCTCGATTCAATAATGAAAGGGGAATTTTCATGCTTGGCAAAACTCTCATCGGCTGGCTCGCAGCCCTCGGCGTCGCAATCGCAACTCAGGCGATGGCTGAGGAAACCCTCAGGGTCGGCGTCACGCCAACCGGGGTGCCGTTCACGTTTGTCGATACCGCAACCCGAAAGCCGACTGGCGCGATGGTCGATCTGGCAAGCGCGATTGCCGCAAACCTTGGCACGACGGCCGACTTCCAGGTAAACGCTTTTCCAGCCCTGATCCCGGCATTGACGACCGACAAGATCAATCTGATTTCCGCCAGCATGTTCATAACCGACAAGCGCAAGCAGGTGATCAATTTCAGCACGCCGATTTACGCCTATGGCGAGGCGATGTTTGTTGCTGCCGGCGACAGCAAGAACTACACGATCGAAGAGCTGAGAGGTGAGACCGTCGGGGCGCAGATCGGCTCGACCTACGCCGATGCTCTGGAAGCGCTTGGCGTCTTCGGTCAAGTCAAGCTCTACGACTCAATCGCTGACATGATGCGTGATGTAGTCCTGGGCCGCATCAAGGCCGGCTTTGGTGACGCCCCGATCGTCGCTTATCAGCTTTCAAAAAACCCCGACCTGGGTGTTCGCCTCGTCGACGGCTATCGGCCGATGAAAAAAGGCGAAGTCGCGTTGGCGGTTGCCAAGGAAAATCCACTGCTTCTCGAAAAGGTGAATGCCTCCATCGCCAAGCTGAAGGAAAGCGGCGAATTAAGCCGAATTTTTTCCAAATATGGCCTCTGAAGCCATCCCCTCGAGCTCGAAACAAGCACCGGCTGGCAGGACCATAGGATCGCATCGCAATGACCGGCCCTGACGGCCGGGAACGTGCCAAGAGGAAGCCGGCCATGACCAATTTCATCGCGCACGCAAGGGAATATCTACCGCTTCTTCTTCAAGGCGTTTGGCTGACCGTCATGATAACCGTTCTTGCGCTGTGTCTGGCGACGGCGCTCGGCCTTGTATGGGCGCTGTTCAGGACATCGGGGATACGCTGTCTCGCCGTGCCGACGCAGCTGCTTGTCGACTTCGTGCGCGGCATACCACTGCTGGTGGTTCTCTTTTATATCTACTTTGTCGCGCCCGAGATCGGCATCAACCTGACCGCGCTCCAGGCCGGCACGATCGGGCTGGGCCTGGCTCACTCCTGCTATCTCGGGGAAACCTTCCGCGCGGGCATCGAGGCGGTCCACAAGGGTCAGGTCGAAGCGGCAAAATCGATCGGGATGAAGCGTCCGATGATGATGCGCCGCGTCGTGCTGCCGCAGGCGGTCAAGATCATCCTGCCGCCTTACGCCAACAACATGATCATGCTGCTGAAGGACTCCTCGCTTGTGTCGGTGATTTCGGTTCAGGAGTTGACCATGCAGGGTAAGATGCTTGCGTCGTCCACTTTCGACAACATGACAGTTTTTACCTTGGTGGCACTGCTTTACCTGTGCCTGACGGTTCCGCTGAACCTGCTTATGCGCAGAGTCGAGAGCTATCTTGGGGCGACGGGATGATCACCTTCGATGACGTGCACAAGTCCTTCGGCGCCCATGAAGTCCTCAAGGGAATCAACGCCGAGATCGCCAAGGGGCAGGTCGTATGTTTGATCGGGCCCTCGGGTTCCGGCAAATCGACGCTTCTACGATGTGTGAACGGACTTGAGACCTATCAGCGCGGTCGCATCAGCATCGACGGCACCGTGGTGGATGCCGCCTCGCCGCAGGTTCACGCCATCTGCACCCGTGTTTCCATGGTCTTCCAACGCTTCAACCTGTTTCCGCATCGCACAGCGCTGGAAAACGTCATGGAAGGGCCGCTCTACGTGCTGAAGGAAAACAGGAACCAGGCTCGCGAGCGCGCCATGGCATTGCTCAATCGCGTCGGCCTGACCGACAAGACGAATGCCTATCCCGCGTCATTGTCGGGCGGCCAACAGCAGCGCGTAGCCATCGCCCGCGCCCTGGCGATGCGCCCACAGGCCATTCTTTTCGACGAGCCCACCTCAGCACTCGACCCGGAAACAGTCGGCGAGGTCCTGCAGGTCATGCGCGCGCTCGCAGACGAGAACATGACCATGCTCGTGGTTACGCACGAAATTCAGTTCGCCCGCGAGGTCTCCGATAGCGTCCTCTTTCTCGACGGCGGCCGGATCGTTGAGCAAGGCCCGGCCAAGGAGCTACTTCGACATCCGAAACACGAACGCACTAGGGATTTTCTTCACCGGGTCATGCACCCTGTGTAACTGCTGGCCGATGTTGGCTTTGTCGCCTAGCCTGAATTCGGACCTGTCACAGCGTAGGGGGCAGGCCGTCCGCCGCCGCGAGGACGGCGTTTAAAGTTCTGCGGTTCCAAGGGAATCTCGTCCATGCCGTCTCTTCAGCCGGACGAATTTGCGTGAGAACAGTTGGTTCAAGAGGAATGGGGATTGGCCAATCCTTCAAACCGGCGAGCCAGTCGGGGTTGTAGACTGTATCGGAATGACGATGCCCTTCATCTGGCATTATCACGACGGTGGAGGCTTCCGGATTTTGCCTGGCGAACCAGGCGGCGACCAAGGCTGCGGCGCCGCTGGTCGGACCCATGAACAGCCCGTGATCGCGAAACAGTCCGTGCGCCATAGCGTAAGCCGGCAATGCGCCCACCCAATGAATGTCGTCGATCATCTCATGACGAACATTGTCCGGCAAAACGCTGTTGCCGAGCCCGCGCAGCATGCGACGTCCGACAGGCTGGCCAAAGAGCATGCTTCTGTGGGTATCGACAGCAATCATCCTGAGATCAGGAAAGAGCTCACGAAGAAAGCCTCCGGTTCCACAAAGCGATCCCCCAGTGCCCACGCAGCCGACGAGGCAATCGATACGGCCGAATGATCGCACAACGAGGTCGGCGAGACGCGCGTAGGCAAGGCGGTTTTCCGGACTGTCGTATTGCCGAGGCCAATACGTGCCCGGACTATCTTGCAGGGTCTGGTGAAGATACTCGAGCCGACCGCGCTGATTGCCGTCTCCCTGAGGATCGTCGATGGCCATGACTTTGGCACCAAGTTGTTCCAGACGCCGCCTGAGTTTCAGGTCGATGAGGCTGGAGGCCGTGACAAGTGTCAGCGCATAGCCACGAACCGCGGCCAGCATAGCGATGGCGAGGCCGAATGTGCCCGACGTCGTTTCGATGATGTGACCTTCCCGCCTGAGGCGCCCTGACGCTTCCGCCTGATCGACCATGAACCGGGCGGGGATCAGCTTCATGAGGGAAAAGCAGGCGGCGTTGAGGTTGGGTGCGAGTTGGGCAAAACGCGGCGTCTCGTAGGCGCGTAAATAGTCTGGCGCCGCGCTCACTGGATTAGCCCCGTTTCGGCATTAAGGGCAAACGTGTGGACGTCCTGGAGGCCTGCGCCGCTCACCTCCCTAGCGAGCTCAGCAGCACGCATGGCCGCCCTGGGTGCGTTGGCATCCAGAAGAATGCCGATCAACGTGCCACTGTGGGCCACCTGCACACCGCACGCGCCATGCGCCCGTGCTATATCCAAAACGGTGTTGAAGGATGCCTTCGGCAGGTGCCTCTGGCTGATACTGGCGCTGATGGTTGCGACACGTCCAAGCAGGCGGGGATCTTGTTGCCGGATGGAGCGGAGCGCCAGTCCCCGCAGAACACGGAACAGCCCGATTTCCTCACCATCATAGCGTGCCCGCGGCATGCTTAGCGTATCGATCGGCCGGGCACTGCCGTCCCTGAAACCCACCAAGAGAAGGGGCGGGAACTCGCCACCGAAGTGTTCGATCGTACGGCCCTCCCGGTGGGCGAAGAGGATAGGTTGGTCGCCGTAGGCAATGGCGTCGCTTGCGCCTTCCGCGGCCACCGCCAGTCGCGCAATTGTTGACTGGCGCAGCGTGAGGCCTGCTGCAGCTCTGACGCGAATGGCGGCTTCCAATGGGATTTCGACGGCGTGCGAGAGTTCGATGAGCGGCGCCATTGCACGCGCCGGAAGGCGGAGGGGCCAGTGCTGGCGCTGCGGCGGCCAGGCGAGGAACGGCTGACGGGAAGGCGCTAGAGCGGGCCGGAGCGGATACTGGCGTTGCCTCCCGTCCGGCGGCCCGCTATCGCGTTGGCGGCCGAGTAGCCGCGCGCTGGAGTGGCTGTTCCGACGGCCCCTGGCTAGGGCGACGGGGCAGCCACTTCGTCCTCCATGTCGAGGGATTCTTCGACTGCCCTTGGGTTCCGGGCAATGGTCCATAGGAGCGTATTCGCCGCCGCATCCGGTTCCGAGCGACCTTGCTCCCAGTTTCGAAGCGTTGCCAGATCGAGGCCATACCTCACGGAGAACGCCTCCTGGGACAGCTTCGTGCGATCCCGGACTTCGCGAACGCTTATCGGCCGCGGCGCATGAACCTTCGCGATCACTCCTGCGGACGAGAGTTCATCCTTCAGTGCCCGAAGGTCGTCGACGCAAGGAACCGTCACGAATGCCTTGCCTTGATCAACCATCGCCGTGAGGACCGCGTGGGCCGTCCTCAGCGGCAGCTGTCTTCTGACGAGAGCCCGAGCAGCCTCAGGAGTATTCGCGCCGTGTAGAAAGCTGAGGCTCAGCCGGACGGGAGAGCCTGACGACACCCGGACGACGTCCCGGGTTCGCACCCGTTGTCCGAACCGCTCCATGAACTTCGATGTAGTCGACATTAAGCTTCTCCGCGATCATTCGACCGAGCTTGCGCAATTTGGACCAACCCCACTGGACCTGGGCATCGCCCCCAATATGGAGGTCACGGACCACCAGATGGTTGCTGCCCATGTCCACGTCCCCCAAGAGCTGAAGCACGCCATCGGGCGTGACGACATCAAAGAGGAGGCATGGGTCCTCCGAAATGTCAGTGTCCAGAATGAGTTCGATGTCATCGGGCTGCACACGCGATCTCTACGCAAGTTGCTTATAGCAAGTATGTCGGGTGCTGGCGAGCGTCAAGGCCTAACCGATCCCCGCTTGGCGGGGTGCTGGCAACGTCCGAATCGTGCCACCTTGGCCCAGTCTACGCTAATCGACCGGGAGAAGGGGACAGATGCCGCACCATATATTGTGGCCACCTGAGCGAACGGGATAAGCGGTCCAATTGGTACGTCAAATACTGGACTAGATACAGCAACACTCCCAGAGCGCGGTTGGCCATGCGGACAACCGTTCCGAAACCAGTGCGCCATGGACCGTGTCTTCATCATTGTTCTTGTAAGGAGGGTTGGACTGCTCACCCTGTGTCAATACTGAGATTTGGCGATAGCCCGCAGCGGCCAAAAGCGCTCAAACGCGTCTTGTCGCCAACTTGACTTTGAGCAGTGATGCGGAGTTCCATCCAACTTGCGACCCTCAATTATGCACTTGTGGTCGCGGAGGAGGGCAGCTTTCTTCGCGCCTCCCGACGCACAGGGATCGATCACACCGCGCTCAGCCGGCGCATCCGCGACCTGGAATTCGCGGTAGGTACGAGGATATTCCATCGCCATGCTCGCGGCGTCGGCCCAACCCCGGCCGGCGAACGCTTCCTGGAGCGTCTGCGCTCCGTGCTGCTCGAGCTCGACAACACGCTCACTCTGGCCAGGTCCGGCACCAAAGATGACCAACAAAAACTTTCCATCGGCTCCAACGGGATCATCCTCGCCGGGCGAGCCTTGGATGCAATCATCGAGTTCGGGCAATCTCATCCCAATGTGACCGTCAGCTTGACGGAGAGTCCTTACCCTTCGCCTGAGGCTGCTCTGGGTGCCACCCAGGTCGACGTGGTCGTGACCTCCTCCTCCCGGTTTACCGGCGGCGCGTTCGAATTGACGCTGTGGAAAGACACTCTGGCTGTCGTTCTTGCCTCAAATCATTCCCTCGCCAGCCGTTCCCTGATCGAGTGGCACGAGTTGCACCAGGAGACGTTGCTGGTGCGCAGGGGCGAAGCATTTCAGCTCGCCGACGCTGTTGGACGCGGCGTGGAGCTTCCTCCAATCGTCGAACATCACGTCAGTGCGGGCATCCTTTTGCGCCTTGTCGGAAACGGGCTTGGAGTCGCACTGATCCACGATCGAGATGCCGACAGTGTTCCTCAGGATGCGGTCTGTCGCAAGCTGCGGATCGGCGGCAAACCAATCCAGATATCCAGTTTGGCCCGCTGGCGCCCCGACAACGCCAACCCTGCCCTGCCGACCTTCATCTCATTCCTGCGCGATCGGTATTCGTGCTGACGGTCATCCGACCGGCATGACCCGAACAGTCGACCGGTTTCGGCGTGCGTTGGGGCCTGGCGAACGAACGCTCTCGTTTCAGCATCGGTGCAGTCGATCCGGCTTTGCGAAAGTCCGCGATTTCCCAAGCGGTGCGATCGACGAGGCAACTAAAGCCGTTCGTCCCTTGCCGGGAAAGGTGATGGCCCGACTTGGGGTCAAGGAGATAAACGGATCCTTCGTCCCGCACAATTGGCAGCAATGCGCTCAAGGCAAATTCCGTTTCGAGCTTCGCCGGCAACGCATCGAGCATTGTCTCGGTGGCTTTTGGCTCGGCCGATGCCTTTCGAATTTGCGTTTGTCGCTCTCCGATGGAGAGTTTTTCGCGATAGATCGTGCGAAACCCGCCAAACTTCCGGATGATGGGGGAGTTGCTAACTTCTCGAAACGGTTCGGGCCTTCAACTCTGCTCTGTCTGCCGGCTGATCCGACCAATATCCTCGAACGCCGAGCGGATTTGGGGCCAGGGAAACTCCGCATCGCCCTCAGACGACTGACCTTCCTTGAGCACTGCATCAAGCTTGGCTGCCACACCGGCAACGGTAGTGGCAGGCGTTTCGGACAATACCTTGAGCAACTCCTCCGCTTGGTCGGCCGCCTCGCGTTCAGCAAGCATCGCGGCGGAATACCCAATTTCCTTGTCGGCGGCATCCCAGCGCGCCTGATGGGCCGCAAAGTCGGCTTCAGCCTTCGTGCGGGCCGCCGCGTGGATAGGCTCGGCGCCTACCACTTCGCTAAGTTCCTTAAGTGAATGTAGCGTCACCCTATCGCCGTTCGACTGCAGGATCACCGCACACGGAAAGCCAACAGTCTCGGCAAGCGTCCGCTCCAGCCGCTGTTGCTCTCGGCAAAGTCGTTCGGTCAAGTTGTGGGCATCCCGCCACTTGCGCCACGCCGTTAAAGCAGGATCGGCGCGCTCGTCCTTTTCCAAGTCTTCGCGCGCGGGCTCCGTTGGCTGTGGTCCCACCATTGCAATTGCCGTTCGCGCAACGACCCTCTTGCGCGTGACGAAAGACAAAGTCGTGTTATTGTCGGAATCACCCATGATCCGAGCTCCTGACAGCTTTGGTTGTGGTTAGGCCGAACGACGTGTTGACGCACGTCGTTCGGCTGCGAAGCGCAACCACGATTTACGTACATACCGTACATTACGGACAGACCGATTGTCAAACACGCCTGACCCTGTTGACACCAAAACTGAGCGCTTCGAGTTGCGACTCTCGAGCGACTTGCTTGCTCGCGTTGACGAATGGCGTCGAAAGCAGCCCGATCTTCCCAGTAGATCGGAGGCGTTCCGCCGGCTGGTGGAGGTTGGGCTAGCCGCTAGATAGTTGGGCGATCCAGTACTGCCTATCTCGCTTGCCAGCCGCCGGGGCAAGGGGCGTCGATCTGTGTTCGGTCACTTTAGCCGCATTTGAGGACAACCGTCATTCTGCAAACCGAGTCACGTCCATTCCAAGAGAATTCCATGGTCTGCCTCCGGCGCTGTTTCACCGGCGCAGAATGTGCAGCCGAGTCGCCACCCCCTGCCTGACCCATGCAGCGCTACAAGGGCCTTGGTGAAATGGACGCCGAGCAGCTCTGGGAAGCGATACTCTACTCGAATGTCCGCTCGCTCTTACAGATCAAGGTCAACGACGCGACCGATGCGGACTCATTGTTTTCGCGACTGATGGGCGACGAGGCCGAGCCAAGGAGCGAATTCATCCAGGAAAACGCACTGTCGGTTGCCAACCTGGATATCTGAGCCGCGATCCAGAATACCTAACCGGAAGGCACGAAGTGCATCCTGGCGCATCATGGCGGCTGCTGCATCGCAACAAAGATGACCGAGGAACACCCGGAACGGAAAGTCTTTCAAGGCATTGTAGTTAATCACAATCGCCGCAGGAGGCATCCATGGGACGTGGCATTTTGCTCTGGCTTCTCGGAGTCCCGATTCCGATCATTATTCTGATTATGCTGTTTGCAAGGTAGGGGGCTTCCATGCCGTCCACCCTAACGACTGTCGACGTTTCCGCACCGACGGAATCCTCTTCCCCCGCCGTCAGCTGGGGACCAATCGTCGCCGGCGCCTTTGCTGCGTCGACGCTTACCTTCATTCTGATGCTGCTCGGCTCCGGGCTTGGGCTGAGCATGGTGTCGCCATGGTCAGGTTCGGGTGCGTCAGTCACCACTTTCGCCGTTTCCACCGCCGTTTGGCTCATCATCGTGCAATGGCTATCTTCCGCTCTCGGCGGCTACCTTGCCGGGCGCCTGCGTACAAAATGGGTCGGCATCCACACCGATGAAGTCTTCTTCCGCGATACCGCTCACGGCTTCCTGGCCTGGGCGCTGGCGACGCTGCTCGTCGCCGGCGTGCTCGGCACAGCGCTTTCGGCCGCGATCGGCACCGGAGTCCAGGCTGCTTCGACTGTCGCATCCGGTGCGGCAATGGGGGCGTCTGCGGGGGCTGCTGCAAACGCCGGTGGCGCCTCGACTGACAACGCCACGTCGTATTTCGTCGATACGCTGTTCCGCCCGGCCGATCCGGCAAGGCTCGCTGCCGCCAGTCCGGAGAGCGACGCTGCGGCAACGGCGCAGGCATCGCGCATTCTGATCGCGAGTGCCGCAGCAGGCGAAATATCGGCCGACGACAAGACCTATCTGTCGCGGCTGGTGGCCGCCCGCACAGGTCTGTCCGAAGCCGATGCCACCGCTCGTGTCGATGCAGTAATCGCCAAAGCGCAGGACGCCAAGGTTAAGGCCCAGCAGGCGGCCGACACCGCCAGAAAGGCAGGCGCCACCTTCTCACTGATTGGCGCGCTGTCGCTGGTCGTCGGGGCCTTCATTGCGAGCGCGGCTGCAGCACTTGGCGGCAGGCAGCGCGACGATGAGGAAGCGATTTTCCTGACCAATCGTTGATCGGTGGCTTATGCAAGTTCGATCGTAAGGCCTGCCCGTCGATTTGATGGCGGATGACTAGTGGGCCGAGCATTCCGAGGCATGGTTGTACGGGCTTCGACGGCCTGCCGATTGGCGGTGAGCCAAAGCCGGTCAGCGATACGCTGGAAGGCGACCCCGACGAGGTTGAGGTGGTCCAGCGCCAACCTTGAAAGGCGCATTGCGCCACGCCTTTCACGCGCCGCACAGGTTAGTCCTCCTACAAGAAACTCGGTACGGGGCGACGAAGCGGGCCGGTGGCCACCCCGGCAACCAGGCGAAGGCGCCCTATCTGAATTCCGATGCGCGAATGCGTCGATCAAGCTTGCCCAACATCATATTCGTGCATCCCGACCTTCTTCACCTGAGCCCGCAGTTCGGCTGGTGGGGCGATGCACTTCGAAAAGCTTCCAGGAACCGCAGTCGATCGCGAATTGCAGAACCGTTCAACGACCTATGGGGCCGGAACCGGACTGTCAGCTTTCAAGATGACTGGACAAGATAGCCGGCCCTTGCGTGCAGGCTCGTCTGACCGCTGTGCGGCGCTTTGCTGCCATTCGAAGGATGGGAGATGAAGGTCTCCAATCAGGCGCAAAACTGCCGTTCCCTTCGTAATAGATATAAGCCGGCTTCAATTCAGAACCGACCTCGGCCAAGGCCTATCTTCGAGCCAAGACGACCTTCGTTGCATGTGATTGGGCAAACGGGCCGACTTCCTCGGTCGGCTATTGTCAAGCCGCCTGGGTTTTCATGTCTTCGCCGCTAACCATTTTTGTCACAGCGGAGAAATCGAGCTTGCCTGAGCCCAGGACAGGCACTTTCGCAACGACGCGCACCTCGGCCGGCACCATCAGGTCCATGGCGCCGTTCGCCTTGGCGAAGGCCAGGAATTCGGCACGCGTAGCGTTGGCCGCCTCGGTAATGAGGACCAGCTTTTCGCCCTTGCGCGCATCTGGCAGGGCGGCGACCGCCGAGAGCGAGCCTTTCCACAATTCACCCGCCAGCGCCTCGACGGCGGCCAGCGAGATCATCTCGCCACCGATCTTGGCAAAGCGCTTGGCGCGGCCGCGAATAGTGATGAAGCCGACGTCGTCGACGGCGACGCCGTCGCCGGTGTCATGCCAGCCGTCTTCGAGCGGCTCGAGCACGCCCGGCTTCTCGGTGCGCAGATAGCCTGCCATGACGTTGGGCCCCCGCACGAACAGCCGTCCGCCATCCTCGACGCCAGGCACCGGGTCCAGGCGATACTCCATACCCGGCATGATTTTGCCGACACTGCCGGATCGGTTGTACATCGGCGTGTTGATGGAGATCACGGGCGCGGTTTCGGTCACGCCATAGCCTTCGAGGATGCGCAGGCCAAACTTTTCCATGTAGGTGGCGCGGGTCGAAGGCTTGACCGGTTCCGCTCCGGCAAAGCAATAGCGCACTGAGCGGAAGTCGTAAGGGTGTGCGGTGCGGGCATAGCCGGCAAGAAACGTATCGGTGCCGAAGATGATCGTTGCGTTCGAGGCGTAAACCAACTCCGGCACGATCCGGTAGTGCAACGGCGAGGGGTAGAAATAGACCGGCACGCCCGAGATCAGCGGCAGCACTGTGCCCGCCGTCATGCCGAAGGAATGGAAGATCGGCAGCACATTGAAGACCTTGTCGCCCGAATGGAAGTCGATACGCGAGGCCGCCTGCGCGGCATTGGCCAGGATGTTGCGGTGGGTGAGCACCACGCCCTTCGGCGTGCCTTCGGAACCTGAGGTGAACAGGATCACCGCTGGATCTTCGGACTTGCGGGCGACCCGGGGTGCGCTTTTGCGCAAAAGGGCGAGCAGCTTGTCCTTGAGACCAATGGTGGCCCGCAGATCATCGAGCCAAACGATGTCGACCGATCGGCCGAGTTCCTCGATCACGGCGCCGAGTTTCGCTTGTTCGACAAAGGCGCGCGAGGTCAGCACCGTGCGCACCTCGGCGGCTTTGCAAGCGGAGACGATGTTGGCTGCACCGGCAGTGAAGTTCATCATCGCCGGAACCTTGCCGGCCGACATGACGCCGAGCAGAGTCGCGCAGGCGCCGTTAGCGTTGGGTAGCATGATACCGAGCGTCTGCTGGCCGGCAAACAGATTCTTGAATTTCTCGCCAAGTATGGCGGCGGCTGTCAGCAGCTTGCCGTAGCTCAGCGAACCGGTGACCGGGTCCTGCACGGCAAGCTGCTTCATGCCGCGTTCGTTCGCCGTCTGGATGATCCTCTCCAGCACGGTCTTGTCGATGTCCTGGGTGCGGAAGACGAGATCCGACATGACCTGGTAGAGGGCAGCGCCCGCCGCGGCACGGCGGTTCCGACCCTTCAGATCCTGCGCTACTCGAAGTTTGACGGGCTCCAGAATGGTCACCTTGACCTTCGGGAACAGCCGGCGGCGAACATGCTGCGAGGTCAGCCGCGAAAAATAGCTCTTCTCCAGCCCGTCGATGCGCACGGGCACGACCATCGAGCCGGTCTTGTCGGCCACCATAGCGGCACCGTCATAGACCTTCATCAGGCCGCCGGTCACGGTGATCCGGCCCTCGGGGAAGATGACCAGCGGATCGCCGCCTTGCACGACCTTGATAAGCGTGCGGGTCGACATCGGCTTGGCCGGATTGAGCGGCAGGGCGCGCGCAAGTTTCATGAACGGCTTCATCCACCAGGCCTGGGCGATAGTGTAGTCTATGGCAAACACCGGCTCCTCATCGGTCAGCGTCAAAGCCAGCGGACCGTCGAGAAAACTGACATGGTTGAGCGCCAGGATGGGTGCCGGGCCGGCCGCCTTGAGGTTCTCCAGCCCCTCCACCTCCAGCCGATGGAAGGCTCGGAACAGAATGGAAACGAAATCGCGGAAGGCGTTTGTCGGCAGGTATTTCAGCATCAGCCAGGCCGCGACCACGTTGAGAGCGGCGAGACCGAAAAGGATACCTCCAGTGGAGACGCCCGCTGCTTGAATCGCGGCGACGAATATGCCGCCCACCGTCATGAAGCCTGCATTCACGATGCTCACCGCGGCGACCACGCGAGCGCGGCTGGCTTCGGGCGCCCAGGCTTGCACGGCGGCGAAGGTCGGCACGACAAGAAAGGCGCTGGCAATAGCCATGCCGGCAAGGTCGATCGCAACATGGACCGTGTTTGGTCCCGCGAAGAATGTTGCGAGCGTTTCGGCCCTGGGCGAGGGCTGCATGCTCCAGATGGTCCAGGCCAGGTCCAAGCCGAATAGTGCCATCAACGTCGTGCCAACCGGGGCTGGCAAGAGCACGATGCGGCCCTGCGACATCCATGCAGCTATGGCAGAGCCAATGGCGATTGAGACGGCGAACACCGCTAGATAGGCGGTGACAGCGATTTCTCCGCCACCGAGCGAATCCTTGACCAACGTAGGCAGGATCGAAAGGACGATGGCCCCGATCAGCCAGAACCACGACGTCATCAGTCCGGCGCGCCAGATCCGCTTGTCGGCACGCAGGCCGTTAACCTGTCGCCACGTCGAGCGAAAGATGTTCCTGTCTATAACCAGTTCGGGTGCAGCAGAACCGGTTGACGGAATGTATCGGCTGACAAACCAGCAACCGATGGCGAGGATCATCATCATCGGCCCGAAGACCGAGACACCTATGCCATCGGCCGAAACGACGCCTCCGGCGATAGTGCCGCCGAGGATGGCGGCGAAGGTTGCCGATTCGATCCAGGCATTGGCGCGAGGCAATTCCTTGCGCTCGAGATGGTCCGGCAGGATGCCGTACTTGATTGGTCCGAACAGTGCCGAGATGATGCCGAACATCAGCAACGCCGCCATCAGCACCGGAATAGACGACAGCGCGATCCCGACGACTGCGACAGCAGCTGCGGCAATCTCGGTGAATTTCAGCCGACGGGCGATAAGCGCCTTGTCGAACCGGTCGGCGATCTCGCCACCAAGGGCAGACAGGAGCAGGAAGGGAGCCATGAAGACGGCACCTGCCAGAGTGACCAGTGATGCTGCCGTGTCCGCGGCCAGGGTGAACAGAATAAGGAACACCAGCGTGTTCTTGAGGAAATTGTCGTTGAAGGCGGACAGGAACTGCGTCCAGAAGAGAGGCGCAAACCGCCGTGACGTCATCAGATGACTGTTTGTATGGCCGTTCGTGGCGATTTCCATAGCGGCGACTTCCATTGGGTAGACTGTTGATCCTCGATCAGCGGCCTTGCGCGGATTGAGCTCTTGTAGCGAGAACCCGGTTACACTTCGTTACTGCGGCTCGCATCGATCAGCGGCTTTGGGTCTTGGCGACTTCCGGCCGGTTCATGAACCGGCTTGCCTCTTCCGCCTCTCGCAGGGTTTGGTGATGCTGATCGAGGGATCTTGGAGGCCTGGTCGCGGCCGAACCCATTGGCGGGAGCCCTTGCCCCATGAATTTGATGCGGTCGTCATCCAAGCGGCCATTGCGAAAGTGGCGTGGTCAATGTGTGCAGGCGCTTGAACCCGTGGGAGCGTAGCTGTTGGAGGTTTGGTGCCTTTTGGTTTTAGGTCTAGGTTGGGCCGGCCTTGGTCTGTTTCAGGTTAGATACAATCAAGCCTGTCTCGCGCATAGTTCGGGTCGACCGCTCCACGCGCACCTGCGACCTCCGGCGCGGGCTCGGCATTAGGGCAGTGCAATGCTGCTTTAATGACCGAGATGGGCGCATTGCTGCCGCTAGCTAGCATCCGCTACGAGGATGGGGAAGGACGAGCAGTGCGCTGGAACAGCGCCAAGCTCTGTTCACTTGCTATGCCTAGAAATGTGCATATATTGTGCGTATGAGAGAGGTCGGAGATTTGTTATGACCCAGGCACAGCTCGCACGATCGAAAGTGGTCTCAGGTTTTGTCGACAGTCTGCAGGAGCCGCGAACGCCTTATATCTCGCCGAAGCGCCTGTCGCAGGCGCTGGGCGTCAAGGTGGCCAACCTGGCGCAATTAACCGGCGTCCACCGCAACACGCTCCGTAACCCGTCATCGGAGCGACTGCAGGGTCGGATGCGCGAGATGGTGAAGGTGATTTCGGCCGCAACGGAACTCACCGGCGACATCAAGAAGGCGATCTTTTGGTACCGCAATGAACCGATTGCCGACTATGGCCATCGCACGGCTGCCGAACTCGTCGCGGACGGCCAGGTCGAGGCGGTTGTGGCCTTTATCCGAGATCTCGAGAACGGGGCGCGCGGGTGAAGGTCACCCGCGTCGGGCCGGACGAGATCTTCCATCGCTATCTGACACCCAAATGGGCCTTCCTGCCCACCAGCGGTGCAGGCGCAGCGATCGACGGCGGTCGTTTCAACCGGCCAGGCGTCGAAGCGCTTTACTTATCCCTCGCCCCTCAGACAGCGTTGGAGGAATACAAGCAGGGCGCCAGCATCACCCCGCCGGCCACTCTTGCCGCCTACAAAATCACGCTTTCCGAGGTCGCCGATCTTTCGCAGGGGTTCGATCCAAATGCCTGGGATAGTGACTGGAAGGAATGGGATTGTGGCTGGCGCCAGATCGCTCGCATTGACAGAAAGATACCTTCATCCTGGAAGCTTGGGGACCTGGTCATTACAACCGGGCTTCGCGGTATCCTGTTTCCGTCGCTGCGCCATGCCGGCGGCACCAACTTGGTGATCTTTTCAGCCAACCTGGTCGAAGGCGACAAGGTCGCGGTCCATGATCCCGATCACCGGCTGCCGCACGATCAGTCATCGTGGCCCTGAGTTGCTAGCTGTCGTAAGCAACCCGTTTTTCGATCAGTACAGAGCGCCTCATCCTCAACGACGCCTGTCGTTGGCTCGCCCTCTTCGCCGTCGCTTCCCCCGGCTAAGACCGATCGGTATATCCTCGGCCAGCAGCTTCTCCTTCGACAGCAGCCCTGCGTACTCGAGAGCCGGCAGCTGGCGCAGCGTGTCGAGCCCGAACTGCGACAGGAAAGTCTTCGTCGTCACCTAGGTCTGTGGCGCGCCTGGCTGCGGGTCGCGCGATCCCGAGGCGATAAGGTCCTGCGCGCGCACACGCCGATCAGGTCGCGCGACACCTCCTTGCCGAAAAAAGCTCGACAACTCACCCCGGGTGGTCGGCTGGAAATAGGCAATGCACATCAGCACAAGAGCCTCCGCCTGCGACAGTTCTTTTGACCCCTCTCTCGCAGTGCCGCCAAAGGCAGCGTGGGTGATATCTCCAAAGACCTTCTTGGCGCGGTGCTGCCGGCCGGCGACTGCGACCAGTTCGTAGCGGCGCTTGGCGAGCTCGGCGCGGATCTCGTCGGTGACCAGGTCGAGATCGCAGCTTTTGCCGACGACGCGTGCCAGCACCTTTCGTGTCACGTGTTCGCTGGCGGCGAAAACGACCGCTTCGACGCAGAGCGTCCATTCGCGCCAGCGCACATCGGCCGGCAGGTGCTCCAGTTCAATGTCCACCAATGCCGGCTGATCGCTTGCCTTGAGGCGGGCGGAGGCTTCGGCCATCGCTAGAGCCCAAACAGTCGGAACGAGGCGCGGCCGGTGAGCTCGCGCACGGTGGGACAGCTCGGCGGCCAGGCGGCACGCCTCCGCCGCCGCTTGAACCAGGGCCCGGCAAAACCGCCCGCTCAAGGGGGGCTCTCTTCAACGTCCGCTTAAAAGTGTCGGCCTTGTGTTTGTCGCTGCGATCACGATTCGCGCCAGATCGCGAAGGTGTGCCCCCCGCAGACGGCGACCGGCATAGACGTCTCGCTCATCTGCGTCCACTAGACTAGCCGCGGCACACAACCCCGCGATAGACCCGCTCCATGCGGACGGGGAGCAGACGATGATCGCGTGTGATTGGAGAAGGTGCGGGGTGGCTCTCTGTGCAGACTACCATCAGACCGATCGCTGGCTTTCATTATGCTGACTTCGTGTCAGAACGCATTCGGCCAAATGCCCTGTCCGTTGCCATGAAGCGTGCCAGCATCGGCGCGATCAGCTTTGTCGGATCTGCGATTGTCTGGCCGCTTTCACGGCCAAGCACATCGGCATAAGCGACAAGGTCGCGATGAACGGCGGCAGGCAGTTCGACCGTGATCTTGACCGGACGGTCATCGGGAATGGAGGAAAGTCTCAGCTTGGTCATGATGGATCCTTCGCGCCGTACGGCGCCAGCACCAGGTCGTGATTGACGATGACGCGAACCGGGAAACCGGGCCGCACGGTGAGCGTCGGCTGGACGTTGAGCTGATTGCGCACGAGCTGCTGGCCAATATCGGAGGCCGAACCCTGCGCGCTTTCGCGGATGGCCTTGGCGATTTCGCTTTCATCGTCGCTGGACCCAAGCGATGTCCCAATGCCCAGCAATGTCGAGAGTGCGGCGGCACGGAACATCTGGCCCCAATGATGGTCAACCTCGTCTTCAAGCCCGGAAAATCCTTCAGCATCTGCGCCCTGCTGGCGCTCCAGAACGATTGAAGTGCCGTCAGGCATGATCAGCCGGTTCCAGACCAGCAGCACGCGCGACTGGCCGAAGGCGACGTGGCTGTCGTACTGGCCGATCAGCCTCGCACCCTGCGGGATCAGGAGATGGGATCCTGTCGGGCTGTCGTAGACATTTTCCGTAACCTGAGCGGTGATATCGCCAGGCAGGTCGGAGCGGATGCCGGTGATAAGGGCAGCCGGAATGACGGTGCCGGCTTGCACCACATAGGGCGAGGCCTTCTCGGCGAGCCGATCGGGGCTGACAGTGCGACGGTCTGGCTCGGCATTGACGAAGGCGAGCTTGCCATCCTGCATGTTTTGCGCGGCACCAGGATCGATCGGTGGCGTCCGGGGAGGCAGAGTCAGACCAGATTGGGTGTCCGGTTCCGTGACTCTGCTGCCAGCACCCTGTCGTACCGGATCAGCTCTCGTGCTCGTATCGGTGAAAAGCTTCGCCACGCGTGCGGCCTCAATCTCGGCAAGTCGGCGCTGCTCCTCCGGATCGGTGCGCGGTCCACTGACATTGGATGCCCCATCCGGCTGGTCGCGTTCCTGAGCACGCAAGATCGGCCGGCCCAAATCGCCAGGCAGAGCGGGGCCGAGTTGCGGAACACCGGCATAGTCCTTCGGCAGCTTCTGTAGCCCGTCGGCCGTTGAGCGGTTTTCGGTGGTGAAGAGCTCGGGCGGCTGTTCGGTCCCACGCTGTCTGGTGTCGAGCGCCCAAATCAACGTGCCGAGGATCGCAGCGCTGGCAACTCCACCAAGGCCTATCAGCACCTTGCGCGACAGTCGCGTGACGCTCGCCGGTTCTGGCCGCAGGCGCAGTTCCGCTCGAATGTCCTGGTTGGGTGCGTTTGCAGGGTCGCTCATCGCAAAAGCCTCGTGCTGGGCGAGGTTTGTTTGCCGTCCGTGCGTACGATGCGGACGCGCTTTTCACTTGTTTTGTCGCCGAGCCTCAGTTCAGCGGCGGCAAACAGCCGATCCACGACATAGTAATTCTGGCGAGCACGGTAGTTGACCAGTTCGGAGCCCCCCGATGGGCCGATGACGAAGAGCGGCGGCATTTCGCCCTGCCCTATGCCTGACGGGAACTCGATATAGACTTTTGCACCGTCGTCGAAGGCGCGAAGCGGTCGCCAGGGTGCTGCGTCGCCTTCGATGCGGTAGCGGAAATTCAACTTCTGGATGTCGACGCCGGACGCAACCGGCTGTGCGGCGGAAGCCTGCGCGTTCTGCCGCCGCAGCGCAATCAGCTGGTCCTGCGGATACTGCCAGGAGACCGAGGCCATGTAGGTCTTTTCGGTCGAGCGCAGCTCGAGATGATAGGTGCGGCGATCGCTGTTGATGACGAGATTGGTCTGGAGATCCGGCCGTGTCGGCTTCACAAGAATATGGACCTGTTGGCGCTCCCCTGCCCCGCTTTGTGTGTCGCCAATGATCCAGCGCACCGTGTCGCCGGCGGCCACAGGCCCGGAGCCGACAAGCTGCTCGCCGGGCTGCAAGGCGATGTCGGTGACCTGGCCGGGCGCGGCATAGATCTGGTAGAGCGCGCCCTCACTCCAGGGATAGAGCTGGATGGCATTGACGAACCCGTCGCGAACCGGCTGCATTCTAGCTGCCTCGTTCGCCTGGCTGATCCGCTGCTTCGGATCGGTCGGCTCCGGCTCTACCTTCGCGGCGTCGACCGGTTTCAACTGACCCGGCAGCGGAAGCGGTTTCGGCACTTCCACCACCTTCACCGGACCAGGCAGGTCGACCTTGCGCACGGCCGGCACCGCATCGTCATAGGCGATCTGCGGCGGAATGTATTTCTTCGATGCACAGCCGGCGAGCGCCGTTGCCGACAGGAGTGCCAGGGCAAATATACGTGCCTTGGGCGCATTGCGCGTGTCCGGTCTCGCCGATCTTCTTGTACGTGCCGCACGCATCATGAAAGCTCCTTCGACCAGCTGATGGCATTGACATAGACGCCGAGCGGATTGGCTTTCAGCCGGTCGGCGTTGCGGGGTTGTTGGATCACGATCGTGAGGATTGCGGTCCAGCGCTCGGTGCCGGCCAGGTTGCCGTTCTCGTAGCGGCGCTCGATCCAGGCGACGCGGAAGGAATCGGGCGAAGCACGGATGACGCTGGAAACCTCGATCGCGATCTGGAGTTTGCCCACTTTGGCAAAAGGGTCGTTCAAGCGAGCGTAATCATTGAGAGAAGTGGCGCCACGATCCGTGGTGTAATCGTAGGCGCGCAGCCAATTTTGACGGACGATAACGGGGTCGGCCGGAATGCTTCTGACCTGTTCGATGAAGCGGGCCAGATGCCAGGCGATCTGGGGGTCGGTCGGCCGATAGTCGGCAACAGCCGGGGCGACAAGCTGCGCCTCGCCAAACTTGTCGACCTGAACCACCCAGGGAACCACCGAACCGCGCGTCGATTGCCAGACCAATGCAGATGCAAAACCGCCGGCCAGGACGAGCGAGCCGAAAGCCATCAGCCGCCAATTCTTCGCCTGGACGCGAGCCGAGCCAATGCGCTCGTCCCAAATCTGGGCTGCACGCTGATATGGCGTCTCTGGCTGAGGCGTTTTTGCGTAACGAACGAAAGGGCGTCTAAAGGGGGTCATCGGCGGTCGTCCTGATCGAGGGAAACATTCATCGAGCCGCCGCCATCATCACTCGAGTGGACCGAATGGGCGGCGATGCTGGCGCCATGGCTCATGGCCTGGCTACGTTTCATGCGTTTTGCCCATGCGGGCGGAGAGTCGGTACTGGCCTCGGTGGTCGGCCAGTCACCGGAGGAAGCGGTGCCCGACGAGTGCTCTCCACTCGTCGCAGTCCAAGCCGCAAAGCGGCCGGTCTCATAGCTGTCGGACAGCGCCGACGCAGCGCGCGACATGGCCTGCCTCACCGGTCGAACGGCAGCTCTGGCGCCAGCCCTGGCGACACCTGCCATGCCGCCGGCGACCGAGCCTGCACCGTCTGGTCCAGATGTCGCTACGCCAAGCTCCCAGGCGCCCGAAGTGCTGCCGGCCAGATGCGCGCCGCCGCGTGCGGCTGCTGCCGACATACGCGCACCTGCATTGAGTGCGCCTGCTGCGTCGCTCAATCCGGCGCGAGCACCCATAGCGCCAGCCACGCCAAGGCCGCCAGCGACGAGGCTCGTGCCAACAGCGGCACCTGCGCCCAGTTGCGGGGCACCAGAAACCAGCCCCGTCGCAATGCCAGGACCGAAGATCGACAGCCCCATCAGCGACAGAGCGCCGAGCACAAGCGACAGCGCATCCGTGATTGTGGGCTGTTCGGCGCCGAAGCCTTGGGTGAACTCGCCGAAAAGGCCCGAGCCGATGCCGACGATGACGGCAAGGACCAGTATCTTCACGCCGGAGGCAACGATGTTGCCAAGCACTTTTTCGGCAAGGAAGGCGGTCCGGTTGAACAGCGCAAAGGGGATCAGCACAAACCCGGCCAGCGTCGTCAGCTTGAATTCGACCAGCGTGACGAAGATCTGGACGGCCAGAAGAAAGAACGCGATCAGTACAATCGCCCAGGCGATCATCAGTACTACGATCTGGACGAAATTCTCGAAGAACGAGACGTAGCCCATCAGCTGGCTGGCGGCCCCGAGGATCGGATTGCCGGCATCGATGCCGACTTGCGCGACGCGGCCCGGCTGCAGCAATGCCGAGCCTGAAAGTGCCGAACCTCCAGCCTTCAGGCCGAGCCCGGAAAAGCTCTCGAAGACGATGCCGGCCAGACGATTGAAGTTGCCGATGATGAAGGCGAAGAAGCCGATATAGAGCGTCTTCTTCACCAGGCGATGCAGCACGTCCTCGTCAGCACCCCAGGCCCAGAAGAGGCCGGCGAACGTGATGTCGATGACGATCAGCGTGGAGGTCAGGAATGCCACCTCGCCGCCGAGCAGGCCAAACCCGGAATCGATGTAGCGAGTGAAAGTCTCGAGGAAGCGATCGATCACGCCGGTGTCGTTCATGGCGCCACCATTTCCGGATCGAGCCGGTCTTGAGCGCGAGGTGGTGTTGGCGGTTGGAGCGGCGGCAGGCGACCTGGGTCCTTTTCGATCGTCGGAGCCGCGTTTGGCGCTACGGGACGAGATGGCCGCAGAAAGCGTCGGCGGCCTTCAGCCCAGGCTTTCCTGCAGGCGTCGTCACTAATCGCCGCCATGCCGATGTCCCGGCATCGGGCAAGTTCGACGCTTGCCGGCTCGCCGCCCGGATGTGCCGAACGCGGGGAGGACGCGTCCTGCGAGCCGTCGCCGCGCAGCGCGATGAAGGCGGCGGTCATGGCGGCGCCAAGGGCGAGAACGGCTGTCATCCGGGCGGCGATCTTGAGATCCATGCCTCTTCGCCTCAGTCGTGGAACATTTTTACGGATGAGGCGCTGTAGCTGCTGCCCGTCATGAAACGGCTGAACTGTTCCCGCGCCTGCTCCTGCGCGGCAGCCCTCCTCGCCTGCTCAAGGGCCTCGGCCCTTCCTTGTGCCGCCAGCATCGCGGTGAGATCGGCAACTTGCTTGGCCTGGACGGCGAGGAGCTGGTTGCCGGCCTGCGTCGCCTGCAGCACGCCGACAGCCGACTGGCTGGCGCTGACCAGAGCACCCGTCTGCTCCTGTGTCCCTGCGATGTTGTCGACTGCGACGGCGCCCGTTTTCAGTGAATGCTCAAAGGCAGACACCGAGGTCTGCCAGCGTTGATGCGCACCCTCGACGAGCTGCTTGCTGGAGAGATCCGAACCGAAATTCGCGTAAGTGGAGGCAAACTGGCTCTCGATATCCTGGACGCTATAGGCCAGCTTCTCGGCCTCGCCGAGCAAGCTCTTCATCTGGGAAAAATTGCCCTCGATCTGGCCAAGCAGCGAGGTCGGCAGGGAAGTGAGATTCTTCGCCTGGTTGATCAGCATCTGCGCTTCGTTTTGCAGGGAGGTGATCTGGTTATGGATCTGCTCCAGGGCACGCGATGCCGAAAGCAGGTTCTCGGCGTAGTTCCTGGGATCGAACACGATCAGCGCCGATGCTGGTACCGATGACAGAGCCGTGGCGACCGCGATGGCGCCGGCTGCCGCCATGCGACCAATACGGCTGCGTGCAAGAATGGAATTCATGACGAAATCTCCTCGGTGGACTGCTCGATCATGTTGGTGAGACTTGGGATGAGGTCGGCCGCCCAGGAGAGGCCGCGATCCGCTAGCCAGGCCTCGAGGAAATGGTCTCGGCCGGCCTCGGCGATTATCCGATCGATCGCGGCCTGGTCCGATTTGGACGATGTGGCGCAGAGCGCCAGCGCGACCGGACCGAGACCCAGTTCGAACAGGCGATTGCCGCGGCGGCTTTGACAGAAATAGTCGCGCTTCGGTATCGCTCGGGCGATGATCTCGATCTGGCGATCGTTGAGCCCAAAGCGTCGATAGATCTCGGTGATCTGCGGCTCGATGGCGCGTTCGTTTGGCAAGAACAGCCGCGTCGGGCAGCTTTCGACTATTGCCGGCGCGATTGGCGATCCGTCGATGTCGGAAAGCGACTGCGTGGCGAAGACCACGCTGGCGTTCTTCTTTCTCAGCGTCTTCAGCCATTCGCGCAGCTGGTCGGCGAAACCGCCATCGTCGAGCGCCAGCCAGCCCTCGTCGATGAGCAGCAGTGTTGGCCGGCCGTCCATCCTCTGCTCGATGCGGTGGAACAGATAGGCAAGCGCCGCGGCAGCAGCACCGGTGCCGATCAGGCCCTCGGTTTCGAACGCCTGGACGGAGGCCTCGCCGAGACGCTCATGCTCGGCATCAAGCAGCCGGCCATAGGCACCACCGATACAGTAGGGACCAAGCGCCTGTTTCAGCGGCGAGGACTGCAGCAGCACGGACAGGCCAGTCAGCGTCCTCTCCTGGACTGGCGCAGAAGCCAGCGATGTGAGTGCCGACCACAGATGTTCCTTGACCTGCGGCGTGATGGTCACGCCCTCGCGCAGCAGAATGTCGACAAGCCAGTCGGCCGCCCAGGCCCGCTCTGGCGTATGATGGATGCGGGCAAGCGGCTGTAGCGACACGGTGTCAACGTCGTTCGACAGATCGGTCAAAGTGAGCAAGGGCAATGGATCGTCAGACCCCTGCCCGCTTGCGGTATTGCTTCCGAGATTGTGCCAATCACCATTCATGGCGAGCATGGCCGCGCGGATTGAGCCACCGAAATCGAAGGCAAAGACCTGGTTGTTTTTGTAACGCCGGAACTGAAGCGCGATCATCGCCAACAGGACCGACTTGCCGGCGCCCGTTGGGCCGACCACGAGGGTGTGGCCGACGTCTCCAACATGCAGGCTGAACCGGAACGGCGTGGCACCTTCCGTTCTGGCGAAGAACAGCGGCGGAGCGCCAAAATGGTCGTCCTCGATCGGACCTGCCCAGACCGCGGACAGTGGAATCATGTGCGCGAGGTTGAGCGTCGAAAGCGGGGGCTGGCGAATATTGGCATAGACGTGGCCAGGGATGCCGCCCAGCCAAGCTTCGACAGCGTTGACGCCTTCGGCGATGCAGGTGAAGTCCCTGCCCTGAACGATCTTTTCAACCTGACGCAGCTTTTCGTCGGCAATCGAGGGGTCGGCATCCCAGACAGTCACGGTGGCGGTGACATAGGCTTCGCCGATCTGATCTGAGCCCAGATCCTGGAGCGCCGCGTCGGCGTCGGCCGCCTTGTTGGCGGCATCCGTATCGACGAGGACGGACGCCTCGTTGGTCATCACCTCCTTGAGGATCGCGGCGACGGATTTCCGTTTCGCGAACCACTGACGGCGTATCTTCGTCACCAACTTGGTCGCGTCGGTCTTGTCGAGCATGATCGCCCGCGTCGACCAGCGGTAGGGGAAGGCAAGGCGATTAAGGTCGTCGAGAATCCCCGGGAAGGTCATCGTCGGGAACCCGGTGATGGTGAGTGTGCGCAAATGCGCATCGGCAAGCCTCGGCTCTAACCCGCCGGCCAACGGCTGATTGACAAGCAGGCTATCGAGATGCATCGGCGTTTCTGGCACACGAACGCGATGCCGCTTGGTCGAAATGGTTGAGTGCAGGTAACTCAGCGTCTCTTCATCGTCGAGCCAGTCAGCTTCGGGAACGAAGCCCTCGAGGAGGTTGAGCACGCGGTCGGTGCGATCGACAAAACTTTTCAGGAGCTCCCACGGATCGACACCGGTCTTTTCCCGGCCTTCGTAGAGCCAGCTCTCCATTCGCGACGCTTCCTCGGCCGGAGGCAGCCACACGAAGGTGAGGAAGTAGCTGCTTTCAAACAGCACACCGGAGTCTTCGAACTGTTCGCGACGCTCGATGTCGAAAAGTGCGGATGCGCAATCCGGGAACCGGCTCTCCGGGTAGCCGCTGGCGGGATTGCGCTGCGCTTCGACAAAAATTGCCCAGCCGGAGCCGAGCCGGCGCAGCGCGCCGTTGAGCCGCGCGGTTGTGCCGACGAGCTCCGCCGGCGTCGCGGAGTCCAGATCCGGCCCGCGAAAACGCGCCGTTCTTTGAAAACTGCCGTCCTTGTTAAGCACCACGCCCGGCGCCACCAGGGCGGCCCAAGGCAGATGGTCGGGGAGGCTGGCACTCTTCTTTCGGTATTCCGCGAGGTTCATCATGGCGAAAACCTCAACATCCGAAATGCGCGGGGTAGCGCAGGTGCCGGCGAACCACATCGACGAATTGCGCATCGCGCTTCGCCGCCCAGACGGCCATGAGATGCCCGACCCCCCAGATGACAAGCCCGGCGACCCACAAACGAAGTCCCAATCCGACCGCGCCGGCGAGCGTGCCGTTGGCAATCGCGACTGCACGCGGCGCGCCGCCGAGCAGGATCGGTTCGGTGAGTGCGCGATGAACCGGCGCGAAAAAACCACGAACCTCCTCCTCCATCAGATCAGCGCTCCGCCGCCGAAGGAGAAAAACGACAGGAAGAACGAACTTGCCGCGAAAGCGATCGACAGCCCGAAGACGATCTGGATCAGCCGGCGAAATCCGCCTGACGTGTCACCGAAGGCGAGCGACAAGCCGGTGATGATGATGATGATTACCGCCACAATCTTGGCAACTGGCCCCTCAATCGATTCGAGAATTTGCTGAAGGGGCTCCTCCCAGGGCATGGAGGAACCGGCAGCATGGGCGGGCGCAATCGTCATGATCGCGGCGGTCGCCGCATACGAAAGCTCGACGGCAAGTTTGCGGATAGCCAATGAATTGAAGCGGATCGGGGTCATTCTGAAGCTCCAAAGGGCGGGTAGTGATTCACGGTCAGTGTGGTCTCGAGATTTGCTTCCAGGGTGCGGTAGTCGCCGGTGGTCGGATCGAGCCCGTCGACCAGGGCGATCTCGACGAGCCGGCGCGCTGAGCCGCGGCCAGCGAGAACTGCGATGAGATCTATGGTTTCGCCAATAAGTGCGCGCGGAACCGTAACGACGGCCTCCTGCACCAGCTGCTCCAGTCGCCGCAGTGCGCCAAGGGCAGAATTGGCGTGGATGGTGCCGATGCCACCGGGATGGCCGGTGCCCCAGGCCTTCAGCAAATCGAGCGCTTCGGCGCCCCGTACCTCGCCGATCGGGATGCGGTCGGGCCGAAGCCGCAATGATGACTTCACTAGATCGGACAGCGAGGCGACACCGTCCTTGGTGCGCAGCGCTACAAGATTGGGCGCAGCACACTGCAGCTCACGCGTATCCTCGATCAGCACGACGCGCTCGGCGGTTTTAGCCACCTCCGCCAAAAGCGCGTTGACCAGCGTGGTCTTGCCCGTCGATGTGCCGCCGGCCACCAGCACGTTCTTCCGTGTCTCCACGGCAAGCTGCAGGAAGTCAGCCTGGCCTTCGGTCATGATGCCGGCAGCGACATAGTCCTGAAGCGTAAACACCGCGACTGCCGGCTTGCGGATGGCGAAGGTTGGCGCCGTGACAACAGGCGGCAACAGGCCCTCGAACCGTTCGCCGGTCCCGGGCAGTTCAGCCGAAACACGCGGCGAGCCCGAATGCACCTCGGCACCGACATGGTGCGCGACCAGCCTGACGATCCGTTCGCCGTCGGCCGCGATCAGTATTTCATTGCTTGCAACGAGCCCTTCCCTGAGACGATCAACCCACAGGCGACCGTCGGGATTGAGCATCACCTCGACAATGGCTGGATCATCAAGGAAGCGTGCGATGGCCGGGCCGAGGGCGGTGCGCAGCATGCGGGCGCCGCGCGATGCCGCTCCCTTGTTGGTATGATTGACGTTGCCCCCAGTTTCTATCCAGTTTTGAGTTCGTTTCCGGCGTGGGTTGTGCCCTGCTGGGCCGGTGAAGCGACGGGCGCT